>NZ_JBEXVD010000006.1:0-361122 GCF_040638655.1 Streptomyces sp. NPDC005963
CCTGGGGTGTGGGGTGGTCGGGTGGTGGGGGTGTGGGTGTGGGTGGGTGGGGGGAGTTGGGTGTGGTCGATTTTGCCGTTGATGGTGGTGGGGAGGGTGGGGAGGGTGATGATGTGGGTGGGGATCATGTAGTCGGGGAGGGTTTGGGTGAGGGTGTTGCGGAGTGTGGTGGGGTTGGCTGTTCCGGTGATGTAGGCGGTGAGTTGGGTGGTGTGGGGGTTGGGTTGGTGGGTGGTGATGGTGGCGGTGGTGACGCCTGGTTGGTTGGTGAGGGTGGTTTCGATTTCGGCGGGTTCGATGCGGTAGCCGCGGATTTTGATTTGGTGGTCGGTGCGGCCGAGGTATTCGATGTGGCCGTTGGGTTGTTGGCGTGCGAGGTCGCCGGTGCGGTACATGCGGGTGCCGGGTGGGCCGTGGGGGTTGGCGATGAAGCGTTCGGCGGTGAGGGTGTGGCGGTTGTGGTAGCCGCGGGCGAGTTGGGGTCCTGCGAGGTAGAGCTCGCCTGTGGTGCCGGGGGGTACGGGTTGGAGGTGGTGGTCGAGGATGTGTGTGTGGGTGTTGTCGAGGGGGTGGCCGATGATGGGGGTGGTGCTGTGGGTGGTGTTGGCGGTGAGGGCGTCGACGGTGAATTCGGTGGGTCCGTAGTAGTTGATGACGTGGGTGTGGGGGTGGTTGGTGCGGAGTTCTTGCCAGAGGGGGGTGGGGATGGCTTCTCCGCCGAGGAGGAGGAGGGGGAGGGGGTTGGGTGTGTTGAGGAGTCCGGTGTCGAGGAGTTGGCGGGCGTAGGAGGGGGTGATGTCGAGGGTGTGGATGTGGTGTTGGTGGACGTATTGGGTGACGGTGTGGGCGTCGCGTCGGTCGTGTTCGTCGAGGATGTGGAGTTCGTGTCCGGCGATGAGCCAGAGGAGTTGTTCCCAGGAGGAGTCGAAGGAGAGGGATGCGGTGTGGAGGGCGCGGATGCGGTGGCCGAGTTTTTGGGTGGTGGGGTGGTAGAGGTGTCGTTCGTGGTCGCGGTAGAGGTGGGTGAGTCCGCGGTGGTGGAGGACGACTCCCTTGGGGTGTCCGGTGGAGCCTGATGTGTAGATCAGGTAGGCGGCTTGGTCGGGCAGTATCTCGGCCAGTGGGCCTTCGGCGAGGGTGGCAAGTTGGTTGAGGGTTTCTTCTGTGTCGAGGACGATGTGGGGGATGTGGAGGGTGGTTGGTATGTGGTGGTTGGTTGTGGTGGTGGTGAGGATGTGGGTGGGGTTGGCGTCGGTGAGGAGGTAGTGGAGTCGTTCGGTGGGGTAGTCGAGGTCGAGGGGGAGGTAGGCGCCGCCGGCTTTGAGGACGGCGAAGGTGGCGATGATGGCGTTGGTGTTGCGGGGGAGTGCGAGGGCGACGATGGATTCGCGGGTGACGCCTTGGGCGATGAGGAGTCGGGCGAGTTGGTCGGTTGCGGTGCCGAGTTCGGCGAAGGTCATGCGGGTGGTGCCGGCGACGATGGCGGTTTCGTTGGGGGTGGCGGTGATTTGGTCGGTGAGGATGTCGAGGATGGTTCCGGGTGGGACGGGGTGTTCGGTGGTGTTCCACTCGGTGAGGAGCGCGTGTTCCTCTGGGCTGAGGAGTTTGAAGTCGGCGACCCGCTGGCCCGGGTCGGCCACAGCCTGCTCCAGCAGTCGTAGCAACCGCTCCGCCAACCCCACCACCGACGACCGATCAAACAGATCCGAGGCGTAGAACACCTCAAGGTCCAGTTCGTCGCCGTGGGCGGAGTCGGAGAATGTGATGTCAAGATCGAACTTGGTGACACCCGGGTCCACCCGGTCCACCGTCGTGTCGAGACCGAACAGCCGTTGGACGTCCTGGGTGACCGTGCTGTGCGACACCATGGTCTGGAACAGCGGGTGCCGGGTGAGCGAACGCTCCGGGTTCAGCGCTTCCACCACACGGTCGAACGGCAGATCGGTGTGATCGAGCGCCGCCAGATCGGTGGCACGGACCCGGTCGAGGAGTTCGGTGAACGTCGGGGTGCCGGTCAGGTCCGTGCGAAGGACGACCGTGTTGACGAAGAAGCCGACGAGCCCGTCGAGCGCCTCGTCCCCGCGACCCGCGACCGGGCTGCCGAGGGGGATGTCGTCACCCGCGCCGAGCCGGTGCAACAGCGCCGCCACCGCGGCGTGCACCACCATGAAGACGCTGCTGCCGCTTTCCCGGGCCAACTTCCGCACCCCGGCCGCGAGCTCCGCCGGAACCGCCCGGTGCACCATGCCGCCCGCGTTCGTCGCTACTGCGGGCCGGGCGCGGTCGGTGGGAAGCGTCAACTCCGTGGGTATTCCGTTGAGTTGTGCGCGCCAGTACGTCGCTTGCCTGGCTGCCAACGACAGGTCGTTCGTCGGATCGCCGAGGAGGTTCCGCTGCCACACCGCATAGTCGGCGTACTGCACCGGCAGGGCGGGGGCGTTCGGCGTCCCACCGGCGACTCCGGCCGCGTATGCGTGTTCCAGACCGCTCAGGAACGGCCCCATCGACCATTCGTCGCTGGCGATGTGGTGCATCAGGACCACCAGGGCGTACGCCCCGGCCTCGGGGTCCCGCAGCAGGGTGACGCGCAGGGGCGGTCCCGCCGACAGGTCGAACAGGTGGTTGAGCGCGCTGCGCGACTCCTCGTCGAACCGGGCGGCCGGCGTCTCCACCACCCGCAGTTCGATCGCGGCCTCCGCCATGGAGAGCACGCGCTGCCGGGGTTCGCCGTTCACGTCGACGATGACCGTGCGGAGGGATTCATGGCGTGACACCACGTCCCACAGGGCCGCGTTCAGCGCAACGGCGTTCACCGGTTCGTCGAAGCGGGCCACGAAGGGGATGTTGTAGGTGGCGCTGGGGCCCTCCATCTGGTCGAGGAACCACAGCCGCTGCTGTGCGTAGGACAGGGGCGGCAGCTCCGGACGGTCGGCGGCGGCCGTCAGCGCGGGGCGTCCGGCGGTGGAGCGCTCCCCCAGTCGTAGGGCCAGGGCCGCCACCGTACGCGCCTCGAACACATCGCGGATGGTGCAGTCGGCACCCAGGGTGGTCCGCACCCGCGCGATCACCCGGGCGGCGAGCAGCGAGTGGCCGCCGAGGGAGAAGAAGTCGTCCTCGGGGCCGACGCCCTCCACGCCGAGTACGTCCGCGAAGATCCCGGCGAGGATCTCCTCCCGTGCGCCGCGCGGCCCGCGGCCCGTGGCGCTCGTCAACCCCTCCAGATCGGGCGCCGGGAGCGCTCGGCGGTCGATCTTGCCGTTGGCGGTGAGCGGGAAGGCGTCGAGGACGACCACTGCGGAGGGCACCATGTACTCGGGCAGTCGATCGGCCACCACCCGGCGCAGTGCGGCTGGTTCCAGGGCCGAGCCGTCGACGGCCGTCACGTATCCCACGAGATGGTGCACTCCGGGGCGGTCCTCGCGCACCAGGACCACGGCGCGTCCCACCGAGTCCGGGGAACCGAGTGCGCTCTCGATCTCGCCGAGTTCGATCCGGAAGCCCCGGACCTTCACCTGGTCGTCAGCGCGGCCGAGGAAGTCGATGTGACCGTCGGGGCGTCGGCGCACCAGGTCACCGGTGCGGTACATCCGGCTGCCCGGCTGCCCGTACGGGTCGGCGACGAAGCGCTCGGAGGTGAGCGCGTACCGTCCGAGGTAGCCGCGGGCCAACTGGGCGCCGGCGAGGTAGAGCTCCCCGGGGCGGCCGACGGGTGAGGGGCGCAGTGCGCCGTCGAGGACGTACGCGCGGGTGTTCCAGAACGGGGTGCCGATGTCGGGTACGCCCGTGTGTTCCGGGTCGAGCGTGCGGGAGGTGGCCCAGATGGTGACTTCGGTGGGGCCGTAGACGTTGGTGACCGAACGGGCGGACCGGGCCAACCGTTCGGCGAGGTCGGCGGGCAGCGCTTCGCCGCCGACGAGGACCGTGATGCGGTCCAGCGAGGTGGGGCCGCCGTCTTCGAGCAGGGCGTGCCACAGCGAGGGAGTGGCCTGTACGACGGTCGGGCGGTGGGCGTCGATCAACGAGGACAGGGCGGCGGGGTCGCGAACGGTGTCCCGGTCGGCGAGGACCACGCTGGCACCGTTGATGAGGGGGGTGTAGATCTCCAGGGCGGCGATGTCGAAGGAGATGGTGGTGACGGCGACCAGTCGGTCGCCCGCGACCATGGCCAGTTCCTCGGCCTGCATCTGGAGGAAGTTGGTCAGCGCCCCGTGCGGGACGACGACGCCCTTGGGGCGTCCGGTGGATCCCGAGGTGTAGATGACGTACGCGGGACGGTCGCCGTGGACCTGCCTGCCGGGTGCGGGGTTCAGGTCGGCGAGCTCGGCGAGGGTGTCGGGCGCGTCCAGGACCACGGTGTCCACGCCCCGTACGTCGGGGGCGGCTGCTGCGGAGTCGAGGGTGGTCAGCACGCACACGGGGTGGGCGTCCTCGACCATGAACTCCAGCCGGTCGGCCGGGTAGTCGAGATCCAGTGGAAGGTAGGCACCGCCCGCCTTGAGGACGGCGAGGACGGCGACCAACAGATCGGCGCTGCGTGGCAGTGCGAGTCCCACGATGGACTCGGGGCCCACGCCCCGGGCGGCGAGCAGCGAGGCCAGCCGTCCCGCACGGTCGTTGAGTTCGGCGTAGGTGAGGGTGGTGTCCCCGGCGATGACGGCCGGTAGTTCGCCGTGGGCGACGACCTGTTCCTCGAAGGCGTCGACCACGGTGCGTTCGACGGTGGGGTGTGCGGTGGCGTTCCACTCGTCGATGACCCGGGTCCGCGTGGCGGCGGGCACCAGGTCATGGCTGCCGATGGGTGCGTCCGCGGGTACGGCGGCGACCTCGTCGAGGAAGTGGGCGAACTCGGCGCAGCGTGCGGCGAGGGCGGGTGCGTCGTACGCCTCGGGATTTCCGTCGAACTCGAAGCGTAGGCGCTGTTCGGCCGCGTCGTGGTAGAGGCCGAGAGTGAGGTCGTCGACGGGTCCGGCGGCCACGTTGTGGACCGTGCCTGGGGTGCCGGCGAAGTCGAGGGCGTTGTCGAACGCCTTGACGTTGACCATGGGGCCGAGGAGCCCCCGCTCCCGGCCGACGAGTCCGAGGTCGCGGTGGATGTCTTCGGCGCGGTAGCGCTGGTGGCGGCGGAGCGCCCGGACGTCCGCGGCGACTTGGGAGACGAGGGTGGTCAGCGGGGCGTCGGGACGGACGGAGATCCGCAGCGGCAGCACGTTGACGACCATCGCGGGCACCTTGAGCGCGACGGAGCCCAGACGGGCCATCGCGGGCAGCGACAGCAGGACGTCACGGCTGCCCGTGGCACGGTGCAGATAGGCCGCGAAGGCCGCGGTGACCACGTCGGCCCAGCTGGACCGGGCCGCGCGGGCGATGGCGAACACACCGGCGGTGGTTTCGGCGGAGAGGGTGGCGGTCTCCCGGCGGAAGGCGTGGGAGGCGGGGAAGGTGGCTCCGCTGAGGGGCTCCGGTTCGGGGCGGTCCGCGAGGCGGGTGTGCCAGTACGCGCGGTCCTGTTCCCACTGGGCGGAGTTCCGGTAGGCGTGCTCCTCCTCGATGACGGAGGTGAGCGGGCCGAAGGGACTCGGTGCCGGCTCGTCGCCGCACACCAGTGCCGTGTAGATCTCCGCAGTGCGGCGGCTGAACAGGGAGAAGCCATAGGCGTCCAGGGCGATGTGGTGGACGCGCTGGTACCACCAGGTGCGGTCGGGGCCGATGCGGTGGAGCGCGAAGTGGAACAGGGGTTCGGTCGCCGGGTCCGTCGGTGTGTCCATGTCGGCGCGCATCGAGGCCAGCGCCGCGGCCACGGGGTCCGCGGCGTGCGTGTGGTCGACGATCTCCAGCCCGTGCCAGTCGTAGTCGGTCTGCGGCAACTGGTGCGGTTCGCCGTCCTCGCCGTGCTCCTCGAACCGTACGGTCAACGCGGTGGTCTCGGAGATCGTCCGGCGGACCGCGTGTTCGAAGAGCGTGGTGTCGATGGTGCCGTCGATCTCGATGTACTGACCGACGTTGTAGACGGGGGAGAGGGCGTCGAGCCGCTGGCCGTACCAGACGCCGGTCTGGGCCCCGGTGAGAGGAAGACGCTGGGAAGCACGCTCGGTCATGGGATCTTGCTCCAGGGGTCGGACGCGGCGGGGTCGGTGGGGCGGCCGGTGATGGCCGACGGGGGCGATGGGCACGGGCTGGCCCCGTGGGGGCGGAGGTGCGTCGACCGTCCGGAGCGACGCACCCCCACCCGGTCTACGGGCGGTGCTTCTGGGCCTGTTCGAACGTGTCGTCCGCGGAATCGTCGTCGTCCTCGTCGTCCCACGCTTCCTTGGGGAGCGTGGCCTTGCGCAACCCCGGCACGGTGACGGCGATCGCAACGGCGGTGACCGCGCAGACCACACCGTTGACGACGGCGGCGCCCGAGGGACTGAACCACTTCGCGATCAGGGCGACTTCGGCGTCGCCGACGATGTCCCCGGTGGTGTCCTGGGTCGTGCTGACGCTGACGATGCGCCCGCGCAGCCGATCCGGGGTGTTGTGTTGGACCAGGGCGTATTCGAGGATCTCGTACACCGTGCCCGCGCCGCCGCAGATGGCGAGCATCACCACGGCGACGACGATGTTGCCGCTGAGCCCGAAGCCGATCATCGAGAGTCCACCGACGAACGCCGAGATCAGCAGCAGTCGGCCCGGCCTGGCGGCCCGGGTGAGCCATCCGCTGGTGGCGGAGACGACGACGGATCCGACCGCGGACGCGGTGTAGAGGACGCCGAGCATCACGTCGCCGCCCCCGAACTCCTTGTCGACCATGGCGGGGAACACCACGACCGGCATGGTGAACAGGGCCGTCACCCCACCGAGGGTGAGCAGTCCTCCCACGACCTTGTTGCGCCAGGCGTACTTGAACGCCACCAGCAGCGATCCGGAATCCGCCTCGGCGCCGTCCGTGCCGTCTTCCCCCTCTGCGTCGTCTGCGTCGTCCCGTACGGGCGGCAGTGGCCGGATGCGGGAGATGAGGAAGGTGGTGACGGCGGTGGTGGCGGCGGCGAACGCGAACACCGGGCCCGGCCCCCACAGCGCCAGCAGCACACCACCAAGTAGCGGGGCTGCGATGGAGCCGATCTCGCCCGTGAGCGAGATCAGGGCGCCCGCGGCGGGCAGTTGATCGGGACGGACGAGCGTGGGCGCGACGGCCATCAGGGCCGTCACGCTGACACCGGTTGCGAGGCCGTCCCAGGCCACGCAGAGGAAGATCACCCACACCTTGGGGTCCGGTGACAGGGCGTTCCAGGCCAGTCCGGCGAATGCGAAGGCAGCGGCGCCCCGGGCGTAGACGATGAGCCGCTTGCGGTCCATCCGGTCGGCCATCACCCCGCCCCACAGGGAGCCGATCAACACCGTGACGCTCATGATCATGCTGGTCACGGCGATCTGGAAGATGGACTCGGTCAGGTCGTAGACCTGGGCGGCGAGCGCCACGCTGGCCATGCCGAGCCCGAACAGTGAGACGACACGGGCGATGAAGATGGAGCGGAAGTCGGCGCTGGAGCGCAGGGGTTCGACATCGATGAGGTAGTCACGCACGGGCACGGGGGTCTCCCGTCGCGGTGTCTCTCGTCGAACCGGCGTCAGCGCGGCGGTCGGGGGCGTGGTCCATGGGCTTGTCCGTGATCTCGGTGGAGGCGTCGGTCGAAGGGCGCAGCGCGGCCGGTCGCATCGGTCGCCGTCGAACCGTCCGGCCCGGGGGCAGCACCAATGGGGTGTCCGTCTCGGGGTCGCTGACGATCCGGCAGCGCACCCCGAAGACGTCGTCGACGAGGTCGGCGGTGACGATGTCGGCCGGCGGGCCCTGGGCGACGACCCTGCCGTTTTGCAGGGCGATCACCTGGGTGGCGTAGCGGCAGGCCTGGTTGAGGTCCAGTGCGTGCAGCAGAGTCGACTTGCCGCTGCCGTGCGGGCCGACGATCGCCGTCAGTGCCCCCTCGGGGATGCTGACGCCGAGCCGTTCGGCTGCGGCACTCGGGTCGTACGCCGGCGTCAGGCCGCCGGCCCGGAGCCTCTCACCCATGATCTGTCTTTCCTCCGTCGATTCCCTGCGGTGGGCCCGGCCGTTCGGGCGCGAGCCCGGGCGCTCCCGTGCGAGGGGAGCAGCCGTGCCGCTCGGGATGCTCGAAAGCCTG
Organism: Streptomyces sp. NPDC005963; assembly: GCF_040638655.1. Lineage (NCBI taxonomy): Bacteria > Bacillati > Actinomycetota > Actinomycetes > Kitasatosporales > Streptomycetaceae > Streptomyces > Streptomyces sp. NPDC005963. The sequence goes on from NZ_JBEXVD010000006.1 coordinate 8,160, forward strand.
GTGCAGGCGGCTTGCCGTCCGCGGTGGTCGGCGAACGACGGTCGGGCCGACCGGTTCTGTCAGGTTCGGCGCTGAATCTGACGGTCGGTACTGCGCGTGGTGCGCTCGATGTCCCCAGCGGACGTCGGTGAGCGAGCCGTCAGGCTCCGCCACCGAGGAGGACGGCCCATTCTTTGAGCGTCGGTCGCTCGGCGAGCTCGACGAAGCTGATCCGGGCGCCGTCGGCACGCCAGGTTTCGACGAGCGTCATGAGCCTGATGGAGTCGAGTCCCTGGTCGAGGAGGCTCTCGTCGACCAGTACGTCTTCCGTCTCGACGTACAGCATCTCGGCGACATCGCGCACCAGGCGCTCCAGGGCGAAGGTGCTCTCTCCGGAAGCCTGCGGTCCGGAAGTCTCTGGATGGGCCGTGTCGGCCATCGTCGGTGTTCCTCTCCCTGGCTGGACTCCGCAACCCATCAGCAGAGTTTAGGTTAGGCTTACCTAACTACTTCCGGTCATCCTAAGTCAAGCCGACGGTTCGCGCGAACGGCGACGGTGTACGACCAACTCCCCCTGCTTGTCAGGGTGGTGGGGCGACCGTGATCGTCATGTCGTACTGTGGCTGAATATTAGGCAAGCCTTGCCTAAGTGTCACCGGTCTGTGGGTGACGTGTCCACGGGTGCGCACGGCGCGGCTCGGGCGTTCCGCAGGACCGAGGAGAGGGAACCCATTGACCACGGCTCCGCCGCGTCCCGCCGCCCAACTCTCGTCCCCCGTCGTACGGCAGGCGAACGCTCTGGACGCCGCAGCCCTGCACGCCCTGTCCCGGCAGTTCTTCCGCTGCGGTGCCCTACGGGAGCGCCCAGCGGGCCACTACGCCGCCGAGGCCGCCGACTTCCTGGTCGCCGAACTGCCCGGGGACGCCCCGGCAGGCTGTCTCGGCCTGCGCACCCATCCCGATGAGCCCCACGGGCCGGCAGCGGTGCTCTACAACTTCTGCGTCTCACCGGGCAGTCAAGGCCGTGGAGTGGGATCCGCACTGCTGCGGTCCGCGCTCGCCCAGGCCGCCGCCCGCTCCCTTCGAGCGGTGTTCACGGCCACCACCGGCAGCGGGGAACTCTTCCTGCGCCACGGTTTCACCCCGATCGCCCTCGAACTGGCCCCCCTCACCTGGGTGAACGCCCTCGATCCGCGGCGCGGATCCACCGTGCTCGCCCGCACGCTGAACTGACGACGGACCCCGGGTGCGGACTCCACACCCTCCTGGGGTCCGCTCGTGCCCGGGGTCCACTGTTGCCCGGAAAGAGGTCATGCCGATCGGCCGGCCCTGACGGAATCCATCAGGACCGGCCGGCGGCGGGTGGATCAGGACCGGGCGACCAGACTCGCCGGGCGCATGTCCGTCCAGTGCGTGTCCACGTACTGGGCGCACCCCTCCTTGGTGTCCTCGCCGTGCACCACGGTCCAGCCGGGCGGAACCGCCGCGAACGCGGGCCACAGCGAATGCTGGTTCTCCTCGTTCACCAGCACGAAGTAGCTTCCGTCCGGGTCTTCGAAGGGGTTGGTGGCGGTCATCGTGACATCTCCTCGCTTTTCAGTGTGTTCAGCTGTTTCGGTGTGTTTCAGGGCTGTACGGGTGGATGGAGGTGTGGCTTGAGGTGGTGAAGGTGGTGATCAACTCGGTCAGCTCGGCCGTCAACCGACGGGCCTCCTCCTCGTTGAACACGTGCGCGGCCCAGCGCCAGCGCAATTCGACGCTCGCTCCGATGGTCGGGCCACCGCCCGTGACGACCGTGAGCTCCAAGGGCCCCGTCAAGGTGGGTCCGGCCCCGGGGAGAGCAGCCAGCGCAGCCCGGAGCGCCGCGGCCTCGGCCGTCGGAGCGGGTTTCCAACCGGGCGTGCCGGCCGTGGTGCCCGCGCGCACCCGATGGATCACACGTACTGCGCTGCGTGTCCCCCCGGCCAGCAACGGCGCCGTCTGCGCATTGAGGTGCCGCAGTTGTTGGTGCCCCCGCCCGCCGTCGGGTACGCGGGCCAGGGCCTCGGCCGTACGGGACAACGCCTGCTCCGCCCGTACGTCGGCGGGGGAGGCCCCTGCTGGGGGCACGCGGAACGGATGGACGACGGTGAACCCACCCGCCGTCCGCGCCGGACGGGCCGGGTCGGCGAACTCCCGCTCCACGACGAGCCCGGGGTCGGCATCGCCGCCGTGCAGCCGCGGTTCGTCGTGCGCGGCGACGGCGAGCGCGGTGAGGACCGCGACCTCCCAGCCGTGGGCGTCCGCACCACGGCGAGCGGCACCCGCGACGGTGACCTCGGTGGTCAGCTCGCCGTGCCAGCCGGCCGCTCCACCGATGGACGCAGCGGGCGCCCCGTCGTCCGCGTGCGCGGACAGGGTCGACCACAGGGGCAGTTCCGACATCCGTTCGGGGCCGTTGGCCTCGGCCAACAGCGTTCGCGTCCAGCCGCGCAGACTCTCCACGGCCGGCCCGTCCGTACGTACCCGGTCCGCGAGCAGTGCCTGGTAGGACGAGGCGAGTTCGGGGACGATCACTTGCCAGGAAGCGTCGTCCACCGCCGTCACATGTGCCGTCAGCAGCAGCCGCCCCGACACCCCGGGGCCCGAGTCGAACCACACCAGACGCAGTACGGTGCCCGTCCAGGGGTCGAGCGCCAGGGCGGCCCGCCGCGCCTCTCCGGCGATCAGCGCGGACAGCCGGTCGCCCGTCGCCCGCCCGGTGACCACCCGCCGTACCGTCTCCGGGTCGATCACGGCCGGGGCCAATGCGGACGCCAACACCTCCTGCGTCCACACCTCACCGGCGGCCCCACCGAGACGGTGCAGCCTCAGGCGCAGCGCAGGCTGGGAGCGGGCCAGGTGTGCCACCGCGCGGCGCAACACCACCGGGGAGAGTCCCGCGGGAACCTCCCACAGCGCCGACTCCTGCCGCCGCTCGACGGCGGTGCCCGACTCCCGGAGCCGGTGGGCCACGGGCAGCAGGGGCAACCCGCCCTGTTCCTCGGATGCCGCGTTCCGCTGCGGCGGGCTCTCGGCCACCGCCAACACCGCCCCGGACGGGCGCGGTGCGACCGCCTCGACGGCGTCGGGAGTACGGAGGGCCGACAGCGACCGCCCCGGCTCGCGGCAGAGCTGGTGCAGCAACTCCACCTGCCGATCTGCGTGTTCGGCGAGCGCCGGCACGTCGTACAGCGCCGGATTGCCGTCGAAGTCGAGCCTCAACCGCCCGTCCGCGTACCGCACGGCGGAGATCGACAGGCCGTCCACCGGTCCGGATGCGAGGGTCACGATGTGTCCGGGCACGCCCGCGAAGTCGACCTCGGTGTCGAACGGCCGCAGATTGAGCAGCGGTCCCGGCCAGTGGGGGTCCATGCGGCCGGGCCACAGCTCGCCCACGATCTCCTCGCCGCGGAAGCGCTGGTGGGTGCGGACGGCCGTGAATTCGGCGGCCGTGCGTTCCAACACGGTGGCGAAGGTGTCGTCCCCGCCCAACGCCACCCGTATGGGCAGGACGTTCACCGCCATCCCCGGCACCCGCAGCGCCCCGGGCGCCGAGCGGGCCATGGCGTACATCGCCAGCACCGCATCGCGCGTACCGGTTTCGCGGTGCAGTTGTACAGCGACGGCGGCGGCGATGGCCTCGGCCCAGGTGCAGCGCGACGCCCGGGCCGTGGACAGCACCGCGGCGGCCGTCTGCCGGTCGAGGACCACCGTACGGCGCAGGGCGGTGTCGGACGGCGGCGCGGAGCCTTGGCGGACCGGGGTGAGCGGCGGACCGTCGCCGTACCGTCCCGCCCAGTGGGCCCGATCGCGTGCGTACTGCGCCGACGCCGTGTAGCGGGACTCCGCCTCCACCAGGGTGGACACGGGCGCGAACGGAGAGGCGGGCAGGGGCGTGCCCCGCACCACGGCCGTGTAGACCTCGGCGATGCGGCGGGTCAGCAGGGTCACTCCGTAGCCGTCGACCGCCAACTGGTGGAAGTACTGGAAGAGGAGGTGGTGCCCGGGCCCGACGCGCACCAGGACCGCGCCCGTCAGCGCAGGCGCGCCCTCGCCGGTGCCGAACAGGAGGTCCAGCCGCGGCGGACAGGCGAGCTGCTCGCGCACCAACTCCACGGCAGCCGCCGTCGGGTCGGCCGCTCCCGTCGTGTCCAGCCGCGGCAGCCGCCAGTTCGCCGCGTCGAAGGGGACCGGCTCCTGGAGGAGTCGCCCGTCCTCCTCCCGAATCCGGAAGTGCAGCCCCGGCGCCTCGGCCAGGGTGTGCCGCAGCGCGTCCTGGAGCGCGTCGATGTCGACGGGGCCGATCAACTCGACGTACTGGCCGACGTTGTAGCCGGCGTGATCGGGGTCGGCGCGCTGTGCGGACAGGACGTGTGACTGCGCGGCCGTGAGTTCCTGCGGGCGGGCCGGGGTGAGCGTCGCGTGAGACATCTCGCCTTCCTGGGGAGTCGTCCGAGCGGGTGGGGTCAACGGCCGGGGGCGACGCCGGCCGCCTCGGCTCCCCTGCCTGCCAACGCCTCGTCGTCGAGGAGCGCGGCTGCCTCCGTCCGGGCGTCCACCGGCGGCGCGGCGGGCCCACTGCTCAGGAGCGCGTCACGGATCTCGCCGGAGCGCACGGCCAGCGTCGACAACAGGGACGAGGTGATTCCGTGGGTGTGCTCGGTGACCGCACCCTGGAGGAACACCCCGGCCGATATCCGCTCGTCGGTCACCAAGCGGTGGTTGCGGTCGATGCGCAACCGCCCCTGGCCGTCGGTCAGACAGTGGTCGGCCAGCGGACCGAGCAGTTCCCGCGGGTCGTTCGGGCGGTAGCCGGTGGCGAGCACCACCGCATCGGAGTCCAGGGTGAAGCGCTCGCCGGTGGTCAACGAGGTCACCACGGCCCGCGCACCGTTGGCCATCTCCTCGACACCGGTCAGCGCGGTCGTCCGCAGGATGCGCAACCGCTCGGTGCCCGAGACCTTCTCCTGGTAGACCGTCCGGTAGAGCTGATCGATCAACTCGCCGTCCACCACCGAGTAGTTGGTGTTCCCGTGGTATTCGAGCAGGGCGCGCTTCACCCCCTCGGGCGCGTCGTAGAAGTCGTCCACCGCGGACGGATCGAAGATCCGGTTGGCGAAGGGGCTGTCGTCGGCGGGGCTGTAGCCGTAGCGCGTGAACACCGCGCACACCTCGGCGTCCGGGAAGGTGCGGTAGAGGTACTCGGCGGTCTCGGCAGCCGACTGCCCCGCACCCACGACGGTGAACCGCCGGTGCGGGCGCTCCTTCAACTCCTGCGTACGGAAGAGGAGGTCACGGTTGTGCCAGACATGCTCGCCCAACGTCACGCCCTCGGGTATCTGCGGACGCAGCCCGGTGCCGAGCACCACATTGCGGGTGCGCACCGAGCCCTCGGTGTCGCCCGCAGCACCACCGACCGTCCGCAGCGCCACGTCGAAGTGGCCGACGCGACCGTCCTGGGCCACCGGTCGCAGGGCCAACGCCTCACAGCCGTACGACACCTGGTCGTTGAAGCCGGCCGCACACCAGGCGAGGTAGTCGTGGAACTCGACCCGGGTGGGGAAGAAGCTCTTCTGGTTGATGAAGTCGACGAGGCGTTCTCGCTCGTGGAGGTAGCGCAGGAAGGTGTAGCGGCTCCCAGGATCGCGCATCGTGACCAGATCCTTGAGGAACGACACCTGCATGGTCGCCCCTTCGATGAGCATCCCGCGGTGCCAGCCGAATCCGGCCTGTCGCTCAAGGAACGTCGACCGCAGCAGCTGCTCCGGGGCACAGCGTTCGTTGTGTTCCTGGACGGCGATGGCCAGGGCGAGATTGGCCGGGCCGAAGCCGATGCCCACCACATCGTGGATGGGGGTCTTCCGCTGTGCGTTGCTCGCGTGACCTGCCGGCATGATCGTCCTCACTCGTGGTGGCCTGTGGGTATGGGGGGTTCGGCGGTGTTCGTTGGAGGGACCGCGGGAGTCAGCCGAGGACGGCGGGGAACGCCGCCACGAGTGCGTCGACGTCGTCGGCACCCACGGTCAGTGCCGGTGCCAGCCGCACGGTCACCGGATTCACGGCGTTCACCAGGAATCCCGCCTCCCGGGCCGCCTGTTGCACCCGCGCTGCCACGGGCTCCGTCAACACGACGGCGAGGAGCAGCCCGGCGCCCCGCACCTCGCGCACCAGGGGGTGCCCGATGGCCTCGATGCCGTGCCGCAACCGTGCGCCCGTGCTGCGGGCACGGGCCAGGAGACCTTCGTCCTCGATGGTGTCCAGCACGGCGAGGGCCGCCGCGCACGCCACCGGGTTGCCGCCGAAGGTCGAGCCGTGCTGTCCCGGTGTCAACAGGTCCGCCGCCGCGCCGAAGGCGAGGGTGGCGCCGATGGGCAGCCCACCGCCGAGCCCCTTCGCCAGCGTCACCACATCGGGATCCACGCCGGGGTGTGCCTGGTGGGCGAACCAGTGCCCGGTGCGTCCGGTACCGGTCTGCACCTCGTCCAGCATCAGCAGTGAGCCGTTGGCACGGGTGATGTCCCGGGCGGTCCGCAGATAGCCGTCCGGAGCTGGCAGTACCCCCGATTCGCCCTGGACCGGTTCGATCAGGACCGCGGCGGTCTCCTCGGTGACCGCGGCCCGCAGGGCGTCCGGGTCGCCGAACGGCACGTGCGTCACCCTGCCCGGCAGGGGGAGGAAGGGCCCACGCTTGTCCGGCTGTCCGGTGAGCGCCAGCGCTCCCATGGTCCGTCCGTGGAAGCCGCCGTCGGTCGCCACCAGATGGGGGCGGCCCGTCCTGCGGGCGATCTTGAACGCGGCCTCGTTGGCTTCGGCGCCCGAGTTGGAGAAGAACACCCGCCCGGCGCGGCCGTCGAGCCGCAGCAGCCGTTCCGCCAGCGCCACCGGGGGTTCCGCCACGAAGAGGTTCGACACATGGCCCAGCCGGGCGACCTGGGTGCTCACCGCACGCACGATCGCCGGATGGGCGTGGCCCAGCGCGTTCACCGCGATGCCGCCGGTGAAGTCGAGGTACGCGGAGCCGTCCGCGTCCCACACCACGCTGCCCTCACCGCGCACCAGGGCCATCGCGGGCGTCCCGTAGGTGTCCATCATCACGGCACGCCAGCGCCCGGTGAGCGCCGCCGTGCCACTGCCGTGTGACACGTCGTCGGTGTCGTGCGCTCCGGGCGTCGTGTCCGCCGTCATCGGTCGTCCTTCGTCTTCACATCGTCCGGCAGGGTGTCGGGGACGCCGTTCCTCGGGCCTTTGGCGGCCTTGCGCCCCGGGTGGCCTTCTTCGTCGGGGACCACGGTGGTTCCGGTGGTGTGATCGGCGAACACCTCCCGCAGGAGGCAGTGCGGCACCCGTCCGTCCAGTACGTGTGCCCTGCGCACCCCCGCGCGCACCGCCTGGAGACAGCCCTCCATCTTGGGCACCATCCCGCTCGCCAGCGAGGGCAACAGCCGCTCCAGCGCGCCGGCCGTCAGTTCGTCGATGACCTCGGTGCTGTGCGGCCAATTCGCGTACAGGCCCTCGACATCGGTGAGCATCACCAACTTCTCCGCGTCCAGCGCGACGGCCAGCGCGGACGCTGCAAGATCGGCGTTGATGTTGTAGATCTGGCCGTCGTCGCCCCGGGCGACGGGGGAGACCACGGGGATCCGTCCCCGATCGAGGAGCGCCCGGAGCGTGTCGGGGTCGACGCGGACCACATCGCCGACGAGACCGATGTCGACCGGTTCGCCGTCCACCTGCGCCAGCCGTCGTACCGCCGTCAGGGTGTGGGCGTCCTCGCCGGTCATTCCGACGGCGAACGGGCCGTGGGCGTTGATGAGCCCCACGATCTCCCGCTGCACCCGGCCCGCCAGCACCATCCGGACCACGTCCATGACTTCGGGCGTCGTCACCCGCAGACCGGCCGCGAACCGTACCTCCAGATCGAGCCGGCCCAGCAGCGAACTGATCTGCGGGCCGCCGCCGTGGACCACCACCGGCCGCAGCCCCGCGTAGCGCAACGCGACCACGTCCTGGGCGAAGGCGCGTTTCAACCCCTCGTCCACCATGGCGTTGCCACCGAACTTGATGACGACGACCTTGCCCTGGAACGTCTCCAACCAGGGCAGCGCCTCGATCACCGTACGGGCCCGCGGGGGCGTTGTGCGTACGGGGGGAGGTGAGGGGAGCTTCGCCGGATCGGTCGCCGCGGCCGTCGTACCCGCTGCGCTCATGAGCTGTACGCGCTGTTCTCGTGGACGTATGCGGCGGTGAGGTCGTTGGTCCAGATCACCGCGGACTCCTGTCCGCTGCGCAGATCGACGGTCAGGGTGATCTGGCGCCCGGAGAGGTCGACCTTCTCACGCGATTCGCCCGCTGCTCCGTCGCGGCACACCCAGACGCCGTTGATCGCCACGTCGAGCCGGTCGGGGTCGAACACGGCGTCGGTGGTGCCGATTGCCGAGAGCACCCGGCCCCAGTTGGCGTCCTCGCCGTGCAGTGCGCACTTCAGGAGGTTGTTCCGGGCGATCGAGCGGCCCACGGCGACGGCGTCGCCCTCACTGGCCGCGCCCACCACCTCCACCTCGATCTCCTTGCCGGCGCCCTCGGCGTCGGCGATGAGCTGTCGGGCCAGGTCGAGGCAGACGGTGTGCACCGCCCGTGTGAAGTCGTCCGCTTCGGGGGTGATGCCGGACGCCCCCGAAGCCAGCAGCAGCACCGTGTCGTTGGTGGAGGTGCAGCCGTCCGAGTCGACCCGGTCGAAGGTCGTGCGGACCGCCTCCCGCAGGCTCGTGTCCAGGGCGTCGGCGTCAACGTCGGCGTCAGTGGTGAGCACCACCAGCATGGTGGCCAGCGAGGGGGCGAGCATTCCGGCGCCCTTGGCCATTCCGCCGACCGTCCAGCCGTCCCGGGACACCTGCGCCGTCTTCTCCACGGAGTCGGTGGTCCGAATCGCGACGGCGGCAGCACGACCGCCCTGCGCCGTCAACTGCTCGGTGGCCTCGGCGATGCCGGTGGCCATCCGCTCCATCGGCAGTCGGACGCCGATCAGACCGGTGGAGCAGACCGCCACGTCGTCGGTGCGCAGCCCGAGGGCCTGTGCGGTCAACTCGGCGCTGCGCCGGGTGTCGTCGTCACCCGCCCGGCCCGTACAGGCATTGGCGCCACCGGAGTTGAGGACGACTGCCGCCGTCCGGCCGCGGCGCAGCACCCTGCGGGACCACCGCACGGGTGCGGCCTGCACCCGGTTGCGGGTGAAGACCCCGGCCGCCGCGTACGACGGGCCGCCGTTCACCACCAGCGCCAGGTCCAACGCTCCGGACTCCTTGATCCCGGCGGCGATTCCGCTCGCGAGGAATCCTTGGGCAGCGGTCACACTCACGGGGCGACTCCATTCAGGGGCAGTCCCAGGGTCTCCGGCAGCCCCAGGGCGACGTTCATGCTCTGCACCGCACCACCTGCGGTGCCCTTGGTGAGGTTGTCGATCGCGCTGACGGCTATGAGTCGGTCGGTGTTCTCGTCCAACGCCACTTGTACGTGGGCGCAGTTGGAGCCCACGACGGATGCGGTGGAGGGCCACCGTCCGGGGGCGAGGAGACGGACGAACGGTTCTTCCGCGAACGCCTCCTCGTAGGCGGTGCGCAGTTGGCCGGCCGTCGTCCCGGGGCGGACCCGGGCGGAGCAGGTGGCGAGGATCCCGCGGGCCATCGGGGCGAGTGTCGGCGTGAACGAGACCGCCACCGCTTCACCCGCCGCATCGGAGAGGTTCTGCGCCAGTTCGGGCGTGTGCCGGTGCCCTCCGCCCACATCGTAGGGGGTCATGGACCCGATCACCTCGGAGCCGAGCAGATGGGGCTTGAGCGTCTTCCCGGCACCCGATGTGCCGCTCGCCGCGACGATCACGGCCTCGGGCTCCAGCAGCCCGGCGGCGTAGCCGGGGAAGAGCGCCAGGGTGGCCGCGGTCGGATAACACCCGGGCACGGCGATCCGTCTGGTCTGCCACAACGCCGCGCGTGACCCCGGTAGTTCGGGGAGCCCATAGGGCCAGACGCCCGGATGGTCAGTGCCGTAGAACCGCTTCCAGTCGTCGGGGTCACGCAGTCGGAAGTCCGCACCGCAGTCCACGATGAGCGCGACCGGCCCCAGGGAGTTCGCGAGGGCGGTCGACTGTCCGTGGGGGAGGGCGAGGAAGACCACGTCATGCCCGGCGAGCGTCTGGGCCGAGGTCTCTTCGATCACCCGGTCGCCGAGGGAGTGCAGGTGGGGCTGTACGTCGCCGAGTCGCTTGCCCGCGCTGCTGTGCGCGGTGAGGGCACCGATCTCCACGCTCGGGTGGGCGGTCAGCAGTCGCAGGACCTCACCCCCGGCATATCCACTCGCGCCTGCCACAGCCACGCGGAACGTCATCTCAGGAGTCTTCTCTTCCGATCGCTGGTGACACGGTGTGCACGCCAGCTCCGCCGACGGGAACTTAGCTTAGCCTAACCTAATGTTCCCGCCGGTGGTTCGAGGCGGCACCGCCGAAGGCTCAAGAAGACCTGCGCAGCGGGGTGCCATTCATCACCGCCAGCCCCTGGGCCCCGACGCCTTCAACGCGCCCACCTGGTGTTTTCCTCTACTCCTGGGCTGTCGGTCGGCCCGCACGCCGTCCCGCCTGGTACCCGCCGCAGGTGCGGGGCGAGTGGCCGACCCGCCCCTCCCGCGACGGACTTCACCGCCGGCGCGACCACGCCCCCGTTCAGCGGTTGCACACCCCCGACCGGGTGCAGTTCACACACCCGTCGCCCCACCCCAGTGCTTCTCGCACACAAAGACGCAGCACACGGCCATGCGACACCCATGTGAATCGCACATCCCCACTCATGCGCAACTGGTGACAGCAGCAACTGTCCGGCCGCCCTGGGCGCATGACACCTTCAGTCACGTCAAGCCGAGCCCCACCGGGACGAGCGGGCCCACCGAGACGAGCGGGAAGGAGTACGCATGAACCCCGAGTACGCCACGTACTGTCAGGCGGATCGTGATTTCTACGACGTGCCCCACCGCTCCTCCAACGGCTCCGAGGTCAACGACTCCCAGGCCAATGGTTCGGCCGCCAACGGTTCCCAGGCCAACGGCTCGGCTGCCAACGGTTCCGGCAGCCCGACCGGCTTCTACGGCCCGGCCCGGGAGCCCGCCCCCGAAGGGTGGGAGCGGTCCCGGCGCGGTGATTGGCTCTCGTACAGCCCCCGCGGGCTCCGACTGCCCCAGCAGGGCTGGAAGATCCATATCTCCGCCACCCTGGACAACGCCGAGTCGGTCCTGCGACGCGTCCTCGACTACTGCGTCCCCCGCCGCCTCCCGGTGAAGTTCATTCCCTCACCGCCGCTGCTGCTCCTGCGCAACGCCAAGTACGCGGACCGGGCCGGCAGCGGCAAGTTCCTCACCGTCTATCCGCACTCGGAGGAGAGCTTCCCCGAGGTCTGCGGCGAACTGATGGAACTCCTCGACGGCGAACCCGGGCCGTACATCCTCAGCGACCTGCGCTGCGGCGACGGACCGGTGCACGTGCGGTACGGGGCCTTCGCCCCGCGCTTCTGCCCCGGCCCCGACGGCAGACTCGTACCCGCCGTCGCCGACCCCACGGGCACCCTGGTCCCCGACCCCCGCGGCCCGTCCCTGCGCATACCCGACTGGGTGACGCCCCCGGCGTTCCTCCAGCCGCACATCGAAGCCCGCACCACCGTCGGCATGGACCAGATGCCGTACGAGATCACCGGCGCGCTCCACTTCTCCAACGGCGGCGGGGTCTACAAGGCCCGCGACCCCCGCACCGGCGAGAACGTCGTCCTCAAGGAGGCCCGGCCGCACGCCGGTCTGGCCGCCGACGGAGCCGACGCCGTCGCCCGACTCGAACGCGAGCGCACCGCCCTGGAGCAACTCGCCGGACTGGACTGCGTACCGCAGGTCCGCGGCACCTTCGAGGTCGGCGGACACCACTTCCTGGCCCTGGAACACGTGCCGGGAACCACCCTGAACACCGTCTTCGCCAGGCGTTTCCCCCTCTCCGCAACGCAGCCGGGCGCCGAACAGCTCGCCGAGCACGCCGCATGGGCCAGGAAGATGCACGCCCTGGTGACGGACGCCGTCCACGCGGTGCACGAGCGGGGTGTGGTCATCAGCGACCTCCATATGAGCAACGTCATGGTCTCCGAGGACGAAGAGAAAGTCGTCCTCCTCGACTTCGAGGCCGCCTCACGCATCGCCGACCGGTGCCGCCAGGTCGTGGCCAACCCGGCGTTCGTCGCCCCCGCCGACAGACGAGGCGTGGAGATCGACCGATATGCCCTCGCCTGTCTGCGCCTCGCGCTGCTCCTCCCGCTGACCACGCTCTTCGCCATCGACCGAGCAAAGGCCACCGAACTCGCCCGGGGAACGACACGGATCTTCCCCGTCACGGAGGACGAACTCCGACCCTCGGTGGACGAGATCCTGTGCGACGCCGAGCAGGACGCCAGCGCCCCCGCCACCCGTCGGCAGATATCCGACGGCCCCGCGCACGCGAACACCCCCGAACCCACCGGCCACCCGGTCACCCCCGGCTCCTCGCGCATACCCGACCCGGGCGACTGGCCCCTCAGCCGCGACTCCATGGCACGAGCCATCCTCGCCTCCTGTACCCCTGAACGTGAAGACCGATGTTTTCCGGGCGATATCGCCCAATTCGCCTCCCCGGCCGGCGGTCAATCCCTCGGCTACGGCGCCGCCGGAATCCTCTACGCACTCCATGAAACCGGCGCGCCGACCAGCCCCGAAGCCGAAGAGTGGCTGCTCGCCCGAGTCAAGGAGCCGGCACCCGGCACCCCCATCGGGCTGTACGACGGCCTCGCCGGCATCGCCTGGACACTGCGCCGCATCGGTCACCCCGAGCAGGCCGCCGAAATCGCCCAACTGATCGCCCGCCAGCCCGTCGAAGGGCTCACGGCCGACCTCCACGGCGGACACGCCGGCATCGCCCTGGCCCTCGACGACCTCGCCCGCACCGCCACCGGTACGGAAGCCGCAGCCCTCGCCGCCACCGCCGACCGCTGCACGGCACTCGCCGCACGCGCCCTGCTCAGCGGCCCGCCCTCACCCCGGACCGGGCTGCTCCACGGCGCCACCGGACTCGCGCTCCTGTTCATCAGACGCTACGAGTCGACCGGCGACCCCCAATTCCTCGACCTCGCGGCCACCGCGCTCCACCGCGACCTGGCCCGCTGCCGCCCCGGAGCCGAAGACGCCCTGCTGGTCGTCGAAGGCAAACGGACCATGCCGTACCTGGGAGCGGGCAGCGCAGGGCTCGCCCTGGTGCTCGACGAGTACCTCGTCCAGCGCCCCGACGACGCCTTCGCCACGGCACGGCGGGCGATGCTCCCGGCCTTCTGCTCCGCCTTCTACGTCCAACCGGGACTCTTCCGGGGCGTCGCCGGGCTGATCCTCCAGCTCAGCCGCACCCCCGTCGGCGAACCCGAGCTCAAGCAGCGGACCATCCGCCGCCACATCGACCTCCTCGGGCTGCACGCCGTGCCCTACGCCGGCGAACTGGCCTTCCCCGGCGAGCAGATGATGCGCCGATCCATGGATCTGGCCACCGGCACCGCAGGGTGCCTGCTCGCCCTCGGCAGCGCACTCGGGGACACCCCCGCGGCCCTGCCGTTCCTCCCGCCGCCACCGCGGCCCACAGACCGGTCCCAGCCAGGGACCGTGCACCAATGAGAAAACAACCGTCCCCACGGAAGGAAATCATCATGGCGCTTCTCGACCTTCAGGCCCTGGAGACCCCGCAGGAAGAGGCGTACGGCGACGTCGCCACCGGAAGCCAGGTCAGCCTGCTGGTGTGTGAGTACAGCTCCCTGAGCGTCGTTCTCTGCACCCCGTGACCCCAGGCCGGAGGGCAGGGCGGTAACCGCATTCCGCTCACTGCTCGGCCTCCGGCACTCCGTACGGTCCCGTGGCCCCCAGGCCCGGGACCGTACGTGCGGGCCGGTGCCCGGCGAGAAGCGGAAGGGACTCAACGTGACAGGTAGTCGGCCAGCGGTGCCATCCCCGCCGTCGGCGACGTCCGTACGGTTCCTGGGCACTGGCCGGCTCCCGCTCGCGGCCGTCGCCGTCTGCTCGGCACTCGCCGCACTCGCTGCGGTCGCCCTGCCCGCGGCCCTCGGCACCGCAGTCGACGAACTCGTCACCGAAGGCCGCATTCCCTGGTCCGCCCTGCTGCTGTGCGCCGGGCTCACCGCGGCCGAGGTCGTCCTCGACGCGCTCGTCGCCCTGCTCGGCGGCACCACCACCGCCGCCCTCACCGCCCGACTCCGCACCCTCGTCCTCGATCGAGTGGTGCGCACCGAGCCGCGCCGCGGCGGTGCCGTTCCGGCCGGTGATCTGACCACCCGGCTCACCGCCAACGCCGCGGACGCGGCAGCCGTGCCCGTCACGGCGGCCACCGCCGTCGCTGGAGTGCTCCTCCCTCTCGGCGGGATCGTCGGGCTCTTCCTCATCGACCCCTGGACCGGACTCGCCCTCCTCATCGGCGCCCCTTCGTTCGTGCTCCTGCTGCGCACGCTGATCCGTCGCACCGCGGACGCCGCAGCCGACTACCAGCGCGAACAGGCCCTGATCGCCACCCGACTCACCGAGGCACTGGACGGCGCGGCCACCCTGCGCGCCGCACACACCGCCACCCGTGAACACGCGCGCATCACCGAACCCCTCACGGACCTCGCCGCACACGGCCGGCGGACCTGGCAGATCCACGGCAGCGCCGCGGGCACCAGTGCCGTCCTCCTACCGCTGCTCTCCCTGCTGGTGCTGGCCGTGGCCGGACTGAGGCTCGCCGCCGGGGCGATCAGCGTCGGCGATCTGCTCGCCGTCTCCCGCTACGCGGTCCTCGCCGTCGGTCTCGGCTCCCTGACGGGAGCCCTCGGCGCGATCGCACGGGGAAAGAGCGCCGCAGCCCGGCTGGAACCCCTGCTGACCCTGCCCCCCGTGCCCCATCTCTCCCGATCCCTGCCCGCCGACGGCCCCGGCACCCTGGAACTGCGCGACGTCGACGTGGTGCAGGACGGCCAATACCTGCTGCGCGGCGTCACCTTCAGCGTGCCCGGCGGCACCTCGCTGGCCGTCGTCGGTCGATCCGGGTCCGGGAAGTCTCTCGTGGCAGCCGTCGCGGGCCGACTCATCGATCCCGACAGCGGCACCGTCAGTCTCGACGGGGTGCCCCTGGACACCGTCGACCCGGAGCTGCTGCGGCACGAGGTCGGCTATGCCTTCGCCCGTCCTGCACTGTGGGGCGAGACCGTCGAGGACAGCATCGCGGCCGGCGCCACCCGCCCGACCGACACCCAGATCCGTACCGCAGCCCGGGCCGCATCCGCCGACGGCTTCATCCGACTACTCCCCCTCGGCTACCGAACCCCGCTCGACCGGGCCCCGCTCTCCGGCGGTGAGCGTCAACGTCTGGGCCTGGCACGGGCCTTCGCGCGATCCGGTCGACTGCTGATCCTCGACGACGCCACCTCCAGCCTCGACACCGTCACCGAACGCCAGGTCCAGCAGGCCCTGGCGAGCCACACCGGCCGCAGTACGCGGATCGTGGTCGCCCACCGCATCTCATCGGCCCTCCAAGCCGACCGGGTGCTGTGGTTGGAGGACGGTGAGGTGCGGGCGGTGGGACGGCACGGCGACCTCTGGGCGGACCCCGCGTACCGTCAGGTCTTCCATCTCGCCGCCGTGCCGCCCGCCCCCGCCCCGCCCGCCCCCGGCGCGACCGAACCGCCCGCCTACACCGAAGCGCACTTCAGCGCGGTCCCGGCGAGCCGCCCGCCCGCTGAGAACCACACATCACCCCACCCACAGCGGCGATCCGACCGGGAGGCACCATGACGCCCGATCCGGCGCCCACGGCGTCCGAGCCCGAGCAGGTCAGAGGGGCTCTGCGCAGGGTGATGCGCGAGGGCGTGCCCTTTCTCAGGGCCCGTACCGGTGCCGCGCGCCGGCTCGCCGGCTGGTCGCTGTTGGAGTTCGCCCAGACCTTCATCAGCGGATACGCCGTCGCCCACGCCATCGACCGGGGCTTCCTCTCCGACGCCCCCGCCACCGGACTGCTCTGGCTCGCCGTCGCCGCGCTCGCCACCCTCCCCGCCGCGCTCGCCACCCGCAGACTGTTCGGCGGACTCGCCGACCTGGTCGAACCGTTGCGCGACGGACTGGTACGGCGCTCAACGGCCCGCGCCCTGGCCGGGGCACTGACCGCGGCCACCCCCGCCACCACCCGTTCGCTGTCGCAGGTCACCCACCAGAGCGAGATCGCCCGCGACGGCTGGGCCGGTCTCGTCCTGTCCCTGCGCTCCTTCGTCTTCACCTCACTCGGCGCGCTCGCCGGACTGGCCGCGCTCTCGCCCCGACTGCTCCTGATCGTCCTACCGCCGCTGGTGCTCGGACTGGGGCTCTTCCTGGCCACGCTGATCCCCATGGCCGCACGCCAGAACGCCTACCTCGGATCCGACGAAGCCTTCGCCGCCCACGCGGGCCACACCGCGTCCGCACTGCGGGACATCGCAGCGACGGGCGCGGTGCGACCGACCCTCGCCCGCGCCCACCAACTCGCAGACGAACAGGCCGCCGCGGCGCGGTCGCTCGCCCGCTGGGCCGCCGTCCGCATCGTCGCCCTCGCCGTGTGCTCGCGCATCCCGCCGCTCCTGCTGCTGCTCACCGCACCCTGGTTGATGCGACACGGGCTCACCAGCGGTGCGCTCGTGGGGGCGTTCACCTATCTCACCGCATCGCTGGCCCCCGCCCTGCACGCCCTGCTCAGTGTGCTCGGCACCGCGGGCGGGCGGCTGGTGGTGGTGCTGGACCGCTTCACCGGGGCCGTGGCACTTCCCGAGCCGCCGGCCGGTGCACCGCCGAGCCACGCGGTGTCCGCGGCCACGGCCGAACTGTGCGCCGTGAGCTTCGCGTACGGCCCGGGCGCCCGGCCCGTACTGGACCGATTGGACCTCACGCTCCGACCTGGTGAGCACCTCGCGGTCGTCGGGCCGAGCGGCAGCGGCAAGTCGACGCTCGCGGCCATCCTCGCCGGTGTGGTGTCTCCCACCGGGGGAGAAGTGCGCTGGCTGGGTCGTGCCACCGGTGCATGGGAACCCACCGCCCTGCGCACCCTGCTGCCCCAGCAGGCGTACGTGTTCACCGGCACACTGCGCGACAACCTCCGCTATCTGCGGCTGACGGCAGACGACGGCGCGCTCGTCGCAGCGGTGGAGGCCATCGGCGCGACGCCCCTGCTACGGCGTCTCGGGGGACTGGACGCCGCCGTCGACCCCCAGCAGCTCTCGCCTGCGGAGCGCCAACTGATCGCCCTGTGTCGGGCCCATGTGACCACCACGCCCCTGTTGATCCTGGACGAGGCGACCAGCCATCTCGACGCGGCTGCCGAGGCACGCGCAGAGGGGGCACTGGCCGGGCGGGGAAGGACCCTGGTGGTCATAGCCCACCGGCTGTCATCGGCTGCCCGCGCCACTCGGGTCCTGGTGATGGACGGTACGCACACGGTCTGCGGGACGCCGGCCGAACTGCCCGCCCGGTCGGCGCTGTACCGCGATCTGATGGGGCACTGGTCCCCGACCCCCGAGACCCCCGCGCCCGCGTCCTACGAACCGGATGCACCGGAGCATTCCGTGAGCCCCGTGCGGCAGGGGTGAACCCCGGCAGCTCGTGCCGTACGTCCCTGCGGAAGCGCGATGTGGAGTGGCCCGGGGGCGTCCGCCCGGTGCGCCGGAGCGGGTTGGTCGTCGCCGCCCGGGACGTCACCTTCGGCGGAACCCGGGAACCGGACCCACCGCGTCGAGCTGATCTGGAACCGAACCGGCAGGATCCGGAAGAGGGACCCTAGAGCCAGCCGAATTCCTTCGAGAGTCTTATGGCGTCCAGTCTGTTCCGTGCGCCCGTCTTCCGTATCGCCGCCGCCAGGTAGTTGCGCACGGTACCGCTGGCCAGATGGAGCGCGTTGGCGATGGACGACACCGACTCGCCCTCGGCGGCCATCGCCAGTACGTGCAACTCCCTGGGTGACAAGGGCACTTCCGTAGCCTGTAACAGCCCGAAGGCCAAGGACTGGTCGATATGTCGACCGCCTGCCGCCACCTTGCGCACCACGTCGCAGAGGTTGTCCACGGGGCCGAACTTGTCTATGTACCCTCTGGCACCCGCGTCCGAGGCTCTGCGTAAATCACCGGCCCGATCCCCGCGCGCGAGGACCACCAGCGCCGTCTGCCGGGCGGCGGAACGCCGCAGCGACTCGGAAAGAGTGAGGACTTCCACGGAATCCGGACAGTCGAGGTCCGTCAGCAGTATGTCCGCGGGTTTCTCGTTCATGGCCGCCCGCACGCCCCCCTTGTCGGTCGTGTGCACCTGAATGCCGTGGTGCTTGCTGAGCAGGCAGGCCAACGATGCACGCCATAGGGATACCGCGTGTACTAGCAGAACCGTCGTCATGTGGTGCTCCTTCAGCTGTCAACGTGTACGTACGCTGCGTACGTTCGGTGGGCAACTATCACCAGTTCACCGCAGCCGAGCGCCGCGACACTGACGATCTGCCTAATACCCTCGAAGGGAGGACGTGAGGGGGGCGTGAGAGCGCACGAAGACCTTCGGATGTGCGCCCCTGCTGCGTGTGCCCGCGCCTGTGATGACGACACCGGGCGGACGATCGGGCCGGGGGCGGAACCGCGCCAATTTTCCCGGCTGGTCGACACGGCTCACGACGTCGTCGATCCTCGCGCCGACCTGTGCCACCGGCACATTCCATCTGATGCACGGGGGCGCTCGACGCCGGCGCCACATGCGAGGACGTCGATGGCCGCACCTCCAGCACACCGTTTCGCCACCCCGGACACTGGCGAGAGCCGCCCCGAGGGCCGTTGCCGCCCGCGCAGGGGCGACGTCCGGTCCACGCGGCCCCTGAGCGGGGACGTCGGCTCGCTCCGGGCCCGTGGTCAGGGGGACGGGTGATGGCACCGGGAGATGGCGGGATATGTACCCCTGGTTCCCCCGACTGCGGGCCCTACGCACCCGAAATCCTGCCTCCGGACCTTCTCCGGACCTTCTGGGTCGGTGTGTCGGTACGTATCGTCCGCCCCACCCACCACAGAGAGTTGAGGACGAAGGCTGTCCGCAACTCTGGCTACGGTGAAGCCATGGCCATCGCGAAGCAGCCTCCCGTGCTCACCGCCCGCGCGCTCAACCGCGCCACCCTCGACCGCCAACTCCTGCTGCGCCGTTCACCGCGGGCGCAGCTGTCGGCCCTCGGCGCGGTCGAGCACCTCGTCGGCCTCCAGGCCCAGAACGTCAAACCCCCCTACGTCGCCCTCGCGGCCCGACTCGCGGACTTCGACCCCCGGGAGCTGTCCGATGCGATGGCCACGCGCAAGGCGGCGCGACTGGTCACGATGAGATCCACCATCCACACCCACTCGGCGGCTGACTGCCTGGCCCTGCGCCCCCTGGTGCAGAACGGCGGCCCCGCCCGTGAGCTGCGCATGTTCCGTGCCGGGCTCCAGGGCGTCGACCTCGACCAACTGGCCGCACTCGCGCGCGAACTCGTCGAGGAGGAACCCCGGACCATGAAGCAGCTCCGTGAAGCGCTCCTCGTCCGATGGCCGGACGCCGACCCCCAGTCCCTGTCCGTCGCCGCCCGCTGTCTGCTTCCGTTGGTGCAGATCACCCCCCGCGGCCTCTGGGGCAGCAGCGGCCAGGTCGCGTTGACCACCGCGGAGCACTGGTTCGGGCGGCCGGCGGGACCCGCGGCCACCGCCGATGACGTGGTGCTGCGCTATCTCCGCGCCTTCGGACCCGCTTCCGTCAAGGACATGCAGACCTGGTCCGGACTGACCCGGATGCGGGACGTCTTCGCTCGGCTGCGCCCCCGGCTGCTGGTCTTCAGGGACGAGAGGGGCGTCGAGCTCTTCGACCTGCCCGATGCACCCCGCCCCGACCCGGGCACCCCGGCCCCGGCCCGCTTTCTGCCCGAGTTCGACAACCTCCTGCTTTCGCACGCCGACCGTGGCCGGGTCGTCGCCCGGGACGACCACAAGGCGCTGACCTGGCGCGGCAACCAGGCGTACCCCACCGTGCTGGTGGACGGTTTCCTCGCCGGGATCTGGCAGCTCGCCGAGACCGAGGGGGAGGCGACCCTCACCGTGCAGACCTTCGCCCCGCTCACCGCGTCACAGCGGGTCGAGGTGGCCGAGGAGGGCGAACGGACGCTCACCGCGCTGTCCTCGGCGACGAGTCACGACATCAGGTTCGGCCGCTTCCTGGACTGATCGGGGTGCGCCCGCCCCCCTCGGGCCCGCGGGCGCACCCCGATCCACCGGACCGAGGGGGCACGTACACCTGAGACATCAGGCCCGCGGGCGTGCGGTCTCACCGACGGCGGACGAGGCACGCAAGGCCCCTTCCGCCGGCAGGCTCTCCTCGGTGGCGCCGGTGAGCCGACGGACACAGACCGGTGCCAGGGACGGCACCGCAGCCGCGGTCCGTGCGGGCCCCGGGGCCGTCAGCTGGGGATCGACGATCAGGCTCAGCACCCCCAAGGGCTCGGCGAGCGCACGTACGACCGGCTCGGCGAGCCTGATCCACGCCTGTTCCTCGCCGAGGACCCCGGAGAGTCGCTCACGGCTGGTGAACCCCACGGCCGTCCGCACGCCGAGAGGTGTCCGGAGAAAGCACAGATGGTGGCCCGACACCCGGCCGAGCCGCACCGGGACGTAGAGGGCTCCCGTCGGTCCAGGGCGCTCGCCCTCGCCGCTCTCCGCTGTGTACATGGTTCTCCCTGTCCGTTCTGGATCACGCCGCGGACGAATCCGGCCGAGCAGCCCCGCCGCCGCGCCGTTTCCGTGCCGCCGTTTCGCTCCTCCGACGGATCGCGCAGGAACGTCGACCGCCGGAACTGCGACGCTAGGCCGGATCGGAAGCCCCGGACGCACCCCTGGTACACCCCTGACGCGGCGCTGACGCCCTGGGCCCGATCTTTGACGCCTTCCCAGCGTATGGGAGCAGAGGACCGGCCGTACGACGTCCTCGTACGGCCGGTCTCGGTCTCGGTCCCTCGATCTGCGACGGCGGCTCGATCCGTCGGCTACGGCAGCACTCCTGCCCGCCGCGCCGCCACCACCGCCTCCAACCGGGTGTGCGCCCCCAGTTTCCGCATGGCCGCGCGCAGATAGCCCTTCACCGTCTCCGGCCTCAGCCCGAGCCGCTCGGCCGCTGCGGCGTTCGTCGCCCCCGCGGCGACGCAAGCCAGCACGTCGACCTCGCGGGGAGCGAGCGTCACCGACTGTGGAGGACGCCGGGTGCGGCCGTCCGCTGCGGTGTCCGACCGCACCCCCGCTTCGGCCAGCCGCCCGCAGACCGCAAGCAGCGTCTGGCGCAGTTCCGGGTCGGCCACCTTCGGAGCCAGCGCCCGCAGTTCGCCGTGCACCTCACGGACCTCCTCCCACGCCCCGCGCCCCGCCACCGGCTCCCTGGCCACGGCCAACAGCCCCTGGACCTCGTCGCGGACCACGAGGGCCTGCTCCACGTCACGGGCGGCGGCGACCGCCGCGTCAAAGGTCCGATCACCGAGCGGAACCGGTCTGCGCAGCGCCCCGTACAACACCCCCCGGACGCGTCGGCGGACGACGACCGGCACGGCGAGGACCGAGCGCAGGCCCTCCGTCGACACCGCCGAGTCGTACTCGTGACTGATGTGCCGGGCCTCGCGGTAGTCGGTCACCGCACAGGGCCGGGACAGGGCCATGGACTTGCCGCCCAGACCATTGCCCGTGCAGATCGACAACCCGTGCAGCGCGCTCGTCTGCGCTCCGCTCAGCTGGGCGATCCGCAGTCGTTGGGCATCGTGCAGCAGTCCACCGAAGGCGATCGGCAGACCCGTCGCGCGGCGCAGACGCACCAGCGCCGCCCGCATCTCCACCGCCTCGGTCGGCTCGGACAACACCGTTCCACTCCCTCTGTTTCCGTCTCACCACCCCCGATCGGGGGTGGTGAGACGTAGGTCACTGCTAACACGATGCTACTGAGTGGTGTGGCAATGAGGAGGGCACATGGCTGCAAGCAGCACGACCGAGGAGTTCCGGGTGGCCCGGGACTTCCTGCTGCGGCACCGGGAGGAGTATCGGCACGCGTACGACGGCTTCGTCTGGCCCCGGCCCGAGCAGTTCAACTGGGCCCTCGACTGGTTCGACGCTATCGCACGGGGCAACGACCGGACCGCGCTCCACATCGTGGAGGAGGACGGCACGGAGACCCGCCTCTCCTTCGCCGAACTCTCCGTCCGTTCCGCCCGCACCGCGAACTGGCTGCGGGACCAGGGCATCCGGGCCGGTGAGCGGATCGTCGTCATGCTGGGGAACCAGTACGAGCTGTGGGAAGTGGCCCTCGCGGCCATGAAGCTGCGGGCCGTCGTCATCCCCGCCACCCCCCTGTTGGGCGCCGCCGACCTCCGCGACCGCGTCGAGCGCGGTCGGGCCAAGCATGTGCTCGTGCGCTCCGAGGACACCGAGAAGTTCGCCGACGTCCCCGGCGCATACACCCGCATCGCGGTCGGGGCGACCGTCGACGGTTGGCTCTCCTACGGGGAGGCGAGCTCCGCGGACCCCGTCTTCGAGCCCGACGGCATCACCCGATCCGATGACACGCTGATGCTCTACTTCACGTCCGGCACCACCGCCCGCCCCAAACTGGTGGAGCACACCCACACCTCGTACCCCATCGGCCATCTCGCAACGATGTACTGGATCGGGCTCCAACCCGGCGACGTACACCTCAACATCTCGTCCCCGGGTTGGGCCAAGCACGCCTGGTCCAACCTGTTCGCCCCCTGGAACGCCGAAGCCACCGTCTTCATCCACAACTACACGCGCTTCGACCCCGCTCGGTTGATGTCCGAGATGGACCGGGCCGGCGTCACCAGCTTCTGCGCTCCGCCCACCGTCTGGCGGATGTTGATCCAAGCCGACCTCACCCGCCTGGAGAACCCGCCCCGCGAGGTCGTCGCGGCGGGCGAGCCGCTCAACCCCGAGGTGATCGAGACCGTCCGCAGGGAGTGGGGGGTCACCGTGCGGGACGGCTTCGGACAGACCGAGACCGCCGTACAGGTCTCCAACAGCCCCGGCCAACTCCTCAAGGCCGGGTCGATGGGCCGACCGAGCCCCGGCTACCGGGTGGAGTTGCTCGACCCCGTCACCGGTGCACCGGGCGCAGCGGAGGGCGAGATCGCCCTGGACCTCACCGCCGCGCCCGTCGGGCTGATGGCGGGCTACCACGGCGACCCCGAACTCACCGGGCAGGCCATGTCGGGCGGCTACTACCGCACCGGAGACATCGGCGCACGCGACGTCGACGGGTACATCACCTACATCGGTCGTTCGGACGACGTCTTCAAGGCGTCCGACTACAAGATCTCCCCCTTCGAGTTGGAGAGCGCCCTCCTGGAACACCCGGCGGTGGCGGAAGCGGCCGTCGTCCCCGCCCCCGACCCGCTGCGGCTCGCCGTTCCCAAGGCGTACGTGGTGCTGGCCGACGGCTGGAAGCCCGGCCCGGAGACGGCGAAAGTCCTCTTCGCCCACTCCCGTTCCGTCCTCTCCCCATACAAGCGGGTGCGGCGACTGGAGTTCGCAGAACTGCCCAAGACCGTCTCCGGCAAGATCCGCCGCATCGAACTGCGCGAGCGCACGGCGAAAGGTTCCATCACCACCGAGTACGACGAGGGAGAGTTCCGATGAGTCTCACGGAGGCACCCCCCAGGGAGCGGGGCGTTCCTGGCGCCCCGCTCTCGTACGCCCACGGCACCGGAGTGACCCCGTTGCTCGGGGAGACCGTCGGCCAGCGGCTCGACCGGGCCGTCGCCGCCCATCCGGACCGGGAGGCACTGGTGGACCTCACCAGCGGCACCCGTTACAGCTACGCCGAGTTGGGCACGGCGGTCGACCTGCTCGCGCGTGCCCTCATCGGCATCGGCGTCACCAAGGGCGACCGGATCGGCATCTGGGCCGTCAACTGCTCCGAGTGGGTCCTGGTGCAGTACGCCTCCGCCCGTGTCGGGGCGATCATGGTGAACATCAATCCGGCGTACCGCGCACACGAACTGGAGTACGTCCTCCAGCACGCAGGGATATCCGTGTTGTGCGCATCGCAGCGCCATCGGAACAGCGACTACCGAGCACTCGTCGGCGCGGTCCGTGACCGCTGCCCGGAACTGCGCGCGGTCCACTTCATCGGCGACGGCTCCTGGAGCGCCCTGCTGGCGGCGGCCGGGGCGGTGACTGCCGAGCAACTGGCCCTGCGTGAGTCCGAGTTGTCCTGCGACGACCCCATCAACATCCAGTACACCTCGGGCACCACCGGATTCCCCAAGGGCGCCACCCTCTCCCACCACAACATCGTGAACAACGGCTACTCGGTGGGCGAGACCCTCGGCTGCACCGAGCGGGACCGGATATGCCTCCCCGTCCCCTTCTACCACTGCTTCGGCATGGTGATGGGCAATCTGGCGGCCCTGACCCACGGCGCGTGCATAGTGATTCCCGCGCCCTCCTTCGACCCCGGGGCGACCTTGCGGGCCGTGGCCTCGGAGCGCTGCACCGCCCTGTACGGGGTCCCGACGATGTTCATCGCCGAACTCAACCTCCCCGACTTCGCCTCGTACGACCTCACCTCCCTGCGCACCGGCATCATGGCCGGGTCGCCCTGCCCGGTGGAGGTGATGCGCCGGGTGGTCCACGAGATGCACATGGACGAGGTGTCCATCTGCTACGGCATGACCGAGACCTCCCCGGTATCCACCCAGACCCGCCGCGACGACGACCTGGAGCGGCGTACGGGCACGGTCGGGCGGGTGATGCCGCACATCGAGGTCAAGATCGTCGATCCGGTGACCGGGACGACCCTGCCCCGGGGCGAGGCCGGTGAGCTCTGCACCCGCGGCTACAGCGTGATGCTGGGCTACTGGGGCGAACCGGAACGGACGGCCGAAGCCGTCGACCCGGGCCGCTGGATGCACACCGGGGACCTCGCCGTGATGCGCGGCGACGGCTACGTACAGATCGTGGGACGGATCAAGGACATGATCATCCGCGGTGGCGAGAACGTCTACCCCCGGGAGATCGAGGAGTTCCTCCACACCCATCCGAAGGTCGCCGACGTACAGGTCGTGGGAGTCCCGGACCAGCGGTACGGGGAGGAGATCCTGGCCTGCGTCATCCCCTGTGACCCCGCCGATCCGCCCTCCTTGGACGAACTCACCGCCCACTGCCGCGACCGGCTCGCGCACTACAAGATCCCCCGCCGACTCCGCATCCTGGACGGCTTCCCGATGACCGTCAGCGGCAAGGTGCGCAAGGTGGAACTGCGGGAGCGGTACGGCAGCCCGGAGTCCGCCGACCGGTGAGTGCGGGTGGTTCAGAGCGACCGGCGCATGCACACCCTGGGCCAGCGGTCGAGCCCGAGTTCCGCCTCGTGACGTCTGATCCGCCGTAGTCCCTCGGTCAGTTCCGCGTCCCCGAGTGTGCGAAACCCGAGCCGGGCGTAGTACGGGGCGTTCCACGGGACCTCGGCGAAGGTCGTCAGGGTCAGCGCGGTCAACCCTTCGGCGGCGGCCCGGTCGGCCAGCGCGTCGATCAACAGGCGTCCGAGCCCCCGCCGTGCGGCCGACGGATGGACGGACACCTGCTCGATGTGGGCGGCGCCGTCCACCACCTCGTCCAGGAGGTACCCCAGGGGCGGGCCCTCGTTCGCGACGGCGACCCAGGCGCGCCCGGCCCTTCGATGACCCTCCAACGCTTCGAGCGTCGGGGGGTCGTCGTCGGCGATCTCCACCATCCCGAGGGCGCGGAACGGCTCTCCCGCCGCCCTCTCGATGTCCTGGAGGCGGGGGAGCTCATCGGCCGTGGCGGGGCGGATACGCATGGGCCAAGTATCGCCGAGCGCGGTGGCGGGCCCGCGGGCGGTGGCGGACCCGCGGGCGGTGCGGGTCCGAACCGTCCGCACTGCCGCGCGGCAGCCCCCACAGGCGACGGGACTTTGAAGACCCGACCTAAACCCCGGTGGAGACCAACTCAGCCGCCTGGGTGTTGACCGGTTGGGGGCTCCCGGTGAGGTCCATGCTGAAGAGGGCGACCCCCAGATCGTCCGCGCGGGTGCGCGCGTCGCCCGCGTACCCGGCGAGGGAGAAGTACACGGTGGTC
This sequence comes from Streptomyces sp. NPDC005963, assembly GCF_040638655.1. Lineage (NCBI taxonomy): Bacteria > Bacillati > Actinomycetota > Actinomycetes > Kitasatosporales > Streptomycetaceae > Streptomyces > Streptomyces sp. NPDC005963. The sequence continues at coordinate 34,391 of NZ_JBEXVD010000006.1, forward strand.
GCCGCTGCCGCGGTCAGCCCCGTCAACCAGAGGCACTCCACGTCGCGCGGTGCGGCGGGCTGGGTGGACGGATTGACCTGTGCCGTCAGCCCGGGGCCGCGGAGGTCTATGGCCGGTGCGAGCGGGACGTCAACGGGGGGTTCGGGCCGGGCCTCGGGGAGGTGGACGTCCTGTTGGACCACTTCGCGAAAGCCCAGCCACTTCAGGTAGAGCTCGGCCATGGTCACCGCGTCGCGCGCCGTGCGGATGGCGATCGGGCGGAACGCGGGCCGGGGCGAGTTCGCCGTCCTCGGCAGCGGTATGTGGGACGGCTGGGGAGCACTCTGGGGCGCCTCGGACGGCCCTGTGTCGACGACGTCTTCCGCGGATTGCACGGGGATGCGCAACAGCGTTCCGCAGGGGCAGCCCAGTTCCGGTTGCGGCCAGTGGTCGAGCCGTCCGCAGTGCCCGCAGCGGACCTGCACCCAGTCCTCGGCCCAGGTGCGGCGGAGGAACCGTTCGGGCACTGCGCCCTGCACCAGGGGCGGTGAGAGGGCGAAGCCGCAGACACAGGGGTAGACCGGCGCCGCGAACTGGTGGTCCCGCAGACACGACGGACAGCGCACCCGCAGTGATTCGGCCATCGAATTGCCCCCAGATCCTGGCTCATCCCGGCAGTTGCCCTGCAATGTGCCCGTCCATCGTCCACTAGGAGGGGGTATTTGGGGAGGGTCTCGGCCATCCCTTGACTCAGAAGCAACCGCATTCTTACGTTGCTGCCCGGATGGCGCGGCTTTTCTGTCGTATGTCTGACTGATGGTGAGGGCCGGCGACCCGGGGGCGCCACGGGCTGGCGGTGGCCCTTCCCCGGACGACGGCCGCGCTCCGCGGACGCTTCGCCCGGATGCACCCACGGCGGCCGGGGAGGCCCCGGTGGTGCGCTCCCGCGGCCGCGCTGCTCGCCGAGGTGATTCCGTTAGGGTCGTACGCGAACACCCCGGGCGCACCGTTGCCGTGACGGCTCGACCGTCCGTGAGCACCCTCCGCCCGCGATCTGCGGGACGGGCTCGCAGATCGTCCCGCCGGGCGACACCCGGGGAGCGGGGAAGCCAGTGAGGGAACGGGTGGTCGGTGTGGACGCGATGGGGGCACTGTGCGACTGAGGGCGGAGTTCACGACCGAACCCTTCGATCTGGACCAGCCGCCCGCTCATGCGGCGGTGGCCCGTGAGGTCATCGAAGCGGCACCGCTGGACGCGGTGGAGGTCGGCCCGTTCGGCAATACGGTGGAAGGCGGCGCCGACGCCGTCCTCGCCGTGCTCGACGCCGTACTGCGCCGCACGTTGGAAGCGGGTGCCACGCGGGTTTCCTTGCAGCTCAACGTCGTGCAGGAGGCCGGCGAATGACGGAGCCGGCCGAGCATCCCCTGCTGGCCGCGGTACGGCCCCTCGTCGACGCCCTGGGCGCCGAGTTCATCGCCCCCGCACGGGCCGGGGTCGACGATGTGCGCCTCGCCTGGGAGGGTGAGGACGTCATCGCCGTACGGCTGCCGGGGCTGTCCGAATCGCTCGATCGGATCCTGGCCGGTCTGGAGCGCCACCACGGAAGGCCCCTGTCCGAGTTGGACCGCAAGGCCAAACAGGACGTGGTGCGGACCTTGGAGATGCGGGGCGCCTTCTCCGTGCGTCACGGAGTGGAGACCGTGGCGAGTGCGCTCGGCGTCAGCCGCTTCACCATCTACAACTACGTCAACCACGCCAATGAGCAGCGGGCCAAAGCGCGGGTGGTGGAGGAGACCCCGCCGCAGGGCGACTGATCGTACGCGCACGAGTTCCCGCCCGGCCGTGGGTACGGGCAGCGACGGGAGGGGCGCGGTCGCGGACGCTGCGCCGCCGCCCGTCCTCCACCGCCGCCGCTTTTTCAACAAACTGTTGACGCCCGTCGGTCGGAGGCGTTAGCTGTGCGCAGGCCGGTTCAAACGCTCTTGCGAACGACGTCCAGGGAGACCTCGTGCCATCGAGCCCACAGCGCCCTCCGGAGGGAGCGGCGACCAGGCAACTTCCGGGACTCACCCGGTTGAACACCCTGGCGAGGCCCGCGGTGCTCGCCCTTCTGCACGAGGTGTGCGCCAGCCCCGGTTGGGCGAGCGCCATCATCGCCCGGCGCCCCTACCAGGACGTCGAAGAACTGCTGGCCGCGAACGATGTGACCACTGCGGCCCTGAGCGCCGAGGACCTGTCGGACGCCCTGGCCGGACACCCGCCCATCGGCCGGCCCCGGGCCGCCGATCCGGTGTCCTCGCGGGAGCAGAAGGGCATGGGCGAGTCGAGCGACGACCTCAAGGCCGAGATGGTAGAGCTCAATCTCCGCTATCAGGAGCGGTTCGGTCATGTGTTCCTGATCTGCGCCACCGGGCTGAGCGGCGCACGGATGAGGGACGCCCTGCGGGCACGGTTGCCCAACAGCCCGGAACGAGAACGAGACGTCGTCCGCTTCGAGTTGGGGCGGATCAACGGCATTCGCCTCCGCGGGCTTGCGGAAGGGCCGTAGGGTCATCCGCCGACCGTTTCAGTCCCCCCGGCCGGGCTTCGGACCCACCGCGGCGGTGCTGACGATCCCCGGGCGGGCACTTCCATCACCCACGGAATGAGGGGCGTTGAGTAGCGAAACCACTGCGTCGGTGTCCACGCACATCTTGGACACCACCCTCGGGCGTCCCGCGCGGGGCGTCCCCGTGCTGCTGGCGGTACGTTCGTCGACGGACGCCCCTTGGCGGGTGTTGGGCGGTGCCACGACCGACGGCGACGGCCGCTGTCAGGACCTCCCCGTCCCACCGGTGGGCACGACGCACGTACGCCTGGAGTTCGCGACCGAGGCGTACCACACGGGTCACGCGGGTGACGGTACCCCCGCATCGGCGTCCGGGGCCGTTCGTGAGGAGGCGGCGTTCTTCCCGGAAGTGACGGTGGCCTTCGCCGTCCGTGCCGGACAGCACTATCACGTACCCCTGCTGCTCAATCCGTTCTCCTACTCCGTGTATCGAGGGAGCTAGCACCCATGCCCGTTCTCGGCCAGAACCAGTACGGAAAGGCGGAGGTCCGAGTCGTCCGCGTGGCGCGGGAAGGTGCCGTCCACCATCTGAAGGACCTCAATGTCTCCATAGCGCTCTCCGGGGACATGGCGGACGTCCACCACTTCGGCGCCAACACCCATGTGCTGCCCACGGACACCGCGAAGAACACGGTCTACGCCTTCGCCAAGGAGTACGGGATCGAATCGGCCGAGCAGTTCGGCATCCATCTCGCGCGCCATTTCGTGAGCTCCCAACCACCCATACACCGCGCCCGAATCCGCATCGAGGAGTACGGCTGGGAGCGCATCAGCGCTGCGGACACCGGTGATGACACGACGGGCGGACACTCCTTCGTCCGCCGCGGTGGCGAGACCAGGCTCTGTGAGATCACCCATGACGGCGAGCGCTGGCAGGTCGTCTCCGGTCTCCGGGACCTGACGGTCATGAATGCGACGGACTCCGAGTTCTGGGGATACGCCAAGGACAAGTACACGACCCTCCAGGAGGCATACGACCGCATACTCGCCACCGACGTGTCCGCTCGTTGGCGCCATGCATGGGAATCCGACGACCAGGCCGCGCCCTCGTGGGACGGCTCGTACGAGAGGGTGAAGAAGAGCATTCTCCGTGCCTTCTGCGCGACCTACTCCTATTCGCTGCAACAGACCCTGTACGCCATGGGTGCCTCGGTCATAGAAGAGAGCCCCGGCATAGAGGAAATACGATTCTCACTACCGAACAAGCATCATTTCCTGGTCGATTTGGAAGCATTCGGTCTCAGCAATGACCGTGAGGTCTACGTTGCGGCGGATCGTCCCTACGGACTGATCGAGGCCACGGTTCTCAGGAACGGGGCCGTCGCGGCGATCCCGGTCGATCTGACAAACGTGTGACGCAACTGGACGCATCCGTTCACGAGGTTCGGGAGAGCCGGCCGGGTCTGCACCGAGGACCGGGGTGCGGGTGGGTTCACCGCCCCCCGGACCGCCCCGATGCACCCCGGCCGCCCCGCCCCGTATCACCGCCCCGATGCACGCCGATCGCTCCCGTTCGAGGGCGCGAACCGGGGAAGAACCGCAGCAGAGAGGACGAGACCCACATGTCGGATTTCCGCATCGTCATCGAGAACTGTGCCATCGCCACGGTGGATCCGACCGACACCGAACACCCGAAGGGCCACATCGTGGTCGCGGGCAACCGCATCGAGGCGGTCGGGCCCGGCCCGGCACCGACCGGACTGCGCGATGTCGTCCGCCGCATCGACGCCACCGGCCATCTCGCAACACCGGGCCTCGTCAACACCCACCACCACTTCTACCAGTGGATCACCCGAGGTCTGGCCACCGACCACAACCTCTTCGACTGGCTGGTCGCCCTCTACCCGACCTGGGCGCGCATCGACGAACCGATGGTGCGTGCCGCCGCCCGGGGCTCGCTGGCCATGATGGCGCGGGGCGGAGTCACCACCGCCATGGACCACCACTACATCTACCCCCGCGGCTGCGGCGACCTGTCCGGTGCGATCATCGGCGCCGCCCGGGAGACGGGCGTCCGGTTCACCCTGGCCCGGGGGTCGATGGACCGCGGCACATCGGCCGGCGGACTGCCCCCGGACTTCGCCGTGGAGACGCTCGACGCCGCACTGGCGGCCACCGAGGAGACCATCGACGTCCACCACGACCCCTCCGCCGACGCCATGACCCAGATCGCCGTCGCCCCCTGCTCGCCGTTCTCCGTCTCCACCGACCTCCTGCGCGAAGGCGCGAGCCTCGCCCGGAGCAAGGGCGTGCGCCTGCACACCCACGGCTCGGAAACACTGGAAGAAGAACGCTTCTGCAAAGAGCTCTTCGGAATGGGGCCCACGGACTACTTCGAGTCCACCGGCTGGCTCGGGCCGGACGTCTGGATGGCGCACTGCGTGCACATGGCCGATGCGGATATCGCGGCCTTCGCCCGTACTGGCACCGGAGTGGCGCACTGCCCGTCCTCGAACGCCCGCCTCGCCGCCGGAATAGCGCGGGTGCCCGACATGCTGGCGGCGGGCATCGCCGTGGGCCTCGGCGTGGACGGGACCGCGTCCAACGAATCGGGCGAACTACACACCGAACTGCGCAACGCACTGCTGATCAACCGTCTCGGCCGCCACGGCGAAACCGCCATGACCGCCCGTCAGGCCCTGCGTCTGGGGACCCACGGCGGTGCCCGCGTCCTCGGGCGCGCGGGACAGATCGGCTCCCTGGAAGTGGGGAAGCTCGCCGATCTGGTGCTGTGGAAGATGGACACGCTCGCCCATGCCTCGATCGCCGATCCGGTGACCGCCCTGGTCTTCGGCGCCGCGGCTCCCGTGACGCTGTCGCTCGTCAATGGAAGGGCCGTCGTCGAGGACAACCGGCTGACCACGGTGGACGAAGAGGAGATCGCGCGGACCACCCGTGCCGAGGCGCAACGTCTGACGGGCATCGCCGGATCCCGGTGAGCCGCAGTGGACCGTCAGCGCCCGGGGGCCGTTCGGCACCACATCGGCGCCCGGGACCGTTCGGCGCCCGCCGTTCGACCGGGCGGCTACCGCACGGAGCCGCATTGTCAGACCCCCGTGCCATGCTCAAGGCATGGATCTTGAACGGGTTTTCGCAGATCTGGACGGCGTGCCCTGGGCCGATCTGGACCATGCCTACGGGCAGGCGGATGACCTACCGGACCTGCTGCGCGCCCTCACCGGCGACGAGGAGCAGGCCACCGAGGCAATCGGGGAACTGTGGGCCAGCATCCTCCACCAGGGCACGGTGTACGCGGCCACCGTGGCGGCCGTGCCCTTCCTGGCGCGCCTTGCCGCGGCTGACGTGCGCGCCGCCGAGATGCTGGTGCTGCTCGGCGGAATAGCCGAGAGCGAGGACGAGTTCGACCTACCCGCCCCCGGCGCCTGCCGGGCGGCCGTCGTAGAGCAGTTGCCGCTGGTCCTCGACCTGCTGACCTCCGATGACGCCGAGGTGCGCCAGGAGGCGGCCTGGGCGGCCGGCCGGGCGGGCTGCGCCTCGGCACTGCCCGGGCTGCGGCGACTGTGGACCGACCGGGAGGAGAAGCACCCCGGCGTCCGGGTGGAAGCACTGGCGGCCCTGGCCCAGCTGGACCCGGAAGGCACCCGGCCGGACCTGCTGACGGCCCTTGCGGAGGAGGAGCCACCGGAGCTGCGGGTCATCGCCGTGATGGCCGCAGTCGACGCCGGAATGCCTTTTACGACCGACCATCACACCACCCTGCTGTCCCTGCTCCCCGCCGCGCCGCACGTCGCCGACCGCAGCGACCAGGAGCGGACCGAACCCCTGCGCCACGTGGTCGACGCACTACTGCGGCGCGACACCGACCGGGACCGTGCCGCCGTCCACGCCCTGCTGGAAGCGGCGCTCGGGCTGACGGAGCCCACTGCTCGGGAAGAGGCGCTGTGGGCCGCCGAGCACGCCTGCGCCATCTCGCGCAGCGCCCCGGCGCGGCTCGCCCCCGCGCTGGTTCCGCTGCTGGGCGACCCCTCGTTTCACCGGGTCGCGTCCCTGCTGCCCATCCTGGACCAACTCGGCAGCCATGCCGCACCGGCGGCACCCGCACTGGCGGTGCTCGCCGCGACGGACGGCGAACTCGGGGACCGGGCGCTGGCGGTGCTGGCCAGGATCGCCCCGGAGCAGGCCGCTCGGCTGCTCGCCCGGGGCCTGGAGGACCGCTCGATCACCCTCGCGTCCGTGACGGGGGCCCGTGGCCCCCGTCCGGGGCTGCTTCTGCCCTATGCACCCGAGTTGTTGAACGCGATCCGCATCAGCCTGTCCCACCTGGCCGCGGCGGACGAGCCACCGAGCCGCGCACCTGTTGAACTCGTCGCACTACTGGCGAGTTGGGGGACAAGGGCCGCCGCCGCCCTACCGGAACTGACCCGGGCCCTGGCTGCCTTCCCCGCTCTGGTTCCGTCCGCGCTCGTCGCGATCTGTCCGCCGAACCACACCGAAGAGGTCGCCGAGCTGCTGCGTGGAGCGGCCCGGGCCGGTGCCGTTGAGGACCGTTGCGCCGCGGCGGAGGCACTCTGGCGGCTGACCGGTGAAACGGACCTTCTGGTCGTCGCCCTCCAGGCCGCCTTGCGCGAGGGCAGCCCCGCAGCGCATCTGGTGGAGACCGCCGGACGGCTGGGGGCGGCGGCCGGGGGGCTCGTCGCCGAGCTGCGGTCCGCGTTGACCCCCGCGGGCGGCGGGCGGACCGTCTACAAGATGAATGCGGACCTCCAGATAGCCCTGGCGCTCTGGCGGCTCACGGGCGACGACGACCAGCCGGTCCGTGTGCTCGGAGCCGTCCTGGCCGAGGCCGCGGAAGGCATGTGGACCCGCTGGCCGCGGGCGAACGCGGCGCGTGCCGCAGCCGAGATCGGGCCCGCGGCCAGGGCGCTCACCCCCGCGCTGGAGGCGCTGCTCAGCGACCCCGTACAGGTGCCCGGGGCGGTGCTGGCGCTGCAGGCCGTGGGCAGCCCCCTCGACGAGACCCGGGCGGCCGAGCTCCTGGTGACCTCAGCCGAGCTGGACGCGGACCCGATGGGAGCCCTGGAAGCCCTTCGGGCACTGGGGCCCGGAGCCCTCGCTCCCGAGGTCATCAGCCGTCTCACGACGCTCGCCGAAGGCGATCTCAGGGTGGTGGGTTCGGGTTCCGCAGCGGACCGCGTCGCCGCCGACGAACGGATGCGGAGCTCGGCGCGCACACTGCTCCTTTCCTGACGTGCCGTTGCACCCTGACCCGGTCGGGGAAGGGGCGCCCGACGTCCACCCCCGTACCCATGGGCGTCGTCGACGCTCATGGGTACGGGGACGGGCGCTCGCCACCCGGTTGGAGCCCGCCCGGTCTGCCCCGTGCCGGACCGGACGGGAGAACGATCCCCTCGCGGTGAGGGGAAGCACGGCCGGGGTGCCGCCAACATCCCGGCCGGGCGGTCACCCCTGCGGATGCCAGTCGGGGCGCCGACCGCTGCGCCCCACCACCCGGTCCAACAGGGGCGCCCCTTCGGGCACGTCGACCACCGGGCCGAAGATCGACCCCCGACCGGGGTCGTCGTCGACGGGCTCCAGCAGCGCGTACGACACGCGCAAACTCGCCTCGTCAGGGGCATACGGTTGGTCGGTCGCCCGGGCCAGGTCCCAGCCGTGCACCACCAGCTCGTTCAGCGCCACCTGACCGGCGAGGGCAGCGGGCAGGTCGATCCCTCCGGCCCGGGTCTGCCCCTCCCAAGCCTCGGGCCGGGACCAGGCGCGGGTCAGCTCGTCGAGCCTGGGTGGCAGCGCGCTCCGCCAGTCGCCCGGCAGCGAGGGCAGCGCCGTCTGGGGGTCGGTGTCGGTCGTGGGGCCGAGTTCCTTGCGCCCGGCATCGCGGAAGGCGCCCGCCAGCCCCACCAGATGGCCCAGCAGCTCCCTGACGGCGTAGTCCGGACAGGGGGTCGGATCGTCGAGACGTGCGTCGTCGACGCCTTCCGCGAGCCCTGCGACCGCATCGGCCGCAGGGCGCAGATCGAGCAGGGGGTTCGCCGGATTCGTGTTCATGCAGACATGACTGCCCGCGCCGCCCGAACTCATCGCGTGGGCGCCGATCGACCGGTCGCCCCACGCTGACGTGCGAGGTCGCCGCCCCTGTGATCCATTGAGTTCCGGTACCCGCACTCCATCGACCGGCCGCGGGGCCCGGACGGAGACGGGGCTGAGCGATGAGGTCGCACACCACAACCGACGCCCCCGACGCCCGTGACGTCCCTCGGGCCCGGGCTCCGCGATGAGTACGTCCGCCGCACGGGAGGCTTCCGCGGAGCCGCCCGAAGGGCCCGGGCCGAAGCGGCGATTCGTCTTCCCGAGCGCACTCACCGTCCTGGCCGTGGTCACCATCGCGGTCTGGGCGCTGGCCTTCGTCATCCCGCCGGGAGCCTATGACCGCAATGACGAGGGCGCGCCCATCGAGGGCACCTACCACCGCGTCGACGGCGGCCAGAGCTTCGTCGACCGTCTCAACGACCTGTTCCTCGCCCCCGTCAACGGCCTCTACGGCATCCAGGACCAGTCGACCGGTGTCGTCGGCCCCGATCTCGCGGGCGAGTTGTACGGCAGCGCCGGAGTGTTCCTCTTTGTGCTGGCCATCGGCGCCTTCATCACGGTCGTCTTCGCGACCGGGGCGCTGGACCGGGGCATCGCCCGGCTGGCCCACCGGCTGCGGGACCGAGGAGCCCTCCTGATCGCCGCGGTCATGCTCGTCTTCTCCCTGCTCGGCACGGTCGAGGGCTTCGCAGAGGAGACCCTGGGGTTCTACGGGCTGATCGTCCCCCTGATGCTGGCCCTGGGATACGACCGGATGACCGCCACCGGAACGATCATTCTCGGCGCCGGTGTCGGAGTGCTCTGTTCCACCGTGAACCCGTTCGCGACGGGGGTCGCCTCCTCGGCCGCGGACATCTCCCTGGGCGACGGCATCGCCCTGCGGGCCGTGATGTGGCTGGTTCTCACCGCGGTGACCATCGCCTACGTCATCCGCTATGCGCGGCGGGTGCGCCGGGACCCGGGCCGATCGCTCTCCGGATTCCTGCCCGGCGACCGAGAACGGGCGACGGCCGAGACCGCGGCCCCACCGGACCTGACCGCCCTCCACAAGGCCGTCCTGGTGGTCGTCACCCTGGTCTTCACCTTCATGATCTTCTCCGTCGTGCCCTGGTCGAGCGCACTCACCGGAGATGCGCAGGCCACTCCGTACGGTTTCGAGCTCGGGTGGTCGTTCCCGGAACTCGCGGCGATGTTCCTGGTCGCCGCGGTACTCGTCGGGGTGGTGGCCCGGATGGGGGAGCAGCGGCTCAGCGCCACGATCACCCAGGGAGCCGCGGACTTCATCTCGCCGGCGCTGGTGATCGTGCTGGCCCGCGGAGTCACCGTGATCATGAACAATTCGATGGTCACCGACACCGTGCTGCACTCCATCGAGGGCGTCGTGCGGGGCACGTCGTCCGGTGCCTTCGCCGTGATCGTGTTCCTGGTGAACCTGCCCCTGGCCTTCCTGATCCCGTCCACTTCGGGCCATGCCACCCTCGCCATGCCGATCCTGGCTCCCCTGGCCGACTTCGCCGGGGTCTCCCGTGCCGTGGTGGTGACGGCCTGGCAGTCCGCGAGCGGTTGGATGAACCTCTGGGTGCCCACCACGGCGGTCACCATCGGTGGTGTAGCGCTCGCCAAGGTCGGCTACGACCGTTACCTTCGCTTCGTCTGGCCGTTGCTCGCCGTCCTGGCGGTACTGATTTGCGGGTTCCTGGTGGCCGGTGCGGCACTGACCTGATCGAGGGCCATCGCCGTGCGCAGGGCGGGCGCAGCGCCGGTGCCTCGGCGAAGCGGAAGCGATCCCACCGGGTGTCGGCCACCCAGCCGGGCGGACATAGCCGGACCGATGCCCTGCAAGTCCCTCAGACTGCGCGGGGGCAGTTCCCGTTGAACGTCAATCGGACTTGAAAACGACCTCTCACCATGCACTATGGGTCTGGACCAATCCGTCTCCTTGCGGAGGTTAGACCGTGCAACGTCCCCCCACACTCCCCGCGTTGGTCTGCGCGGCGGCACTCGTCCTCACCGCCTGCGCCGGCGAGGACAAGGACAACAAGGCCCCCACCACGCCCTCCGGCGTGACCGCGCAGGCGAGCAGCGCCACGTCCGTCCACGTCATGTGGGAGAACTCCTCCGATGACAAGGCCGTCACCGGTTACGAGGTGTTCCAGGGCGGCAAACGGGTCAAGACGCTGCCCGCGGCCAAGAACATGGTGGACATCAACCGCCTCACCCCCAAGACCGCCTACAGCTTCACCGTCCGTGCCCGCGACGCCGCGGGCAACCTTTCCGAGCCGAGCCCTGCCATAGGCGTCAGTACCCCCGAGCCGACCCCCGAGGACAAGCAACCCCCCACCCGTCCCGGTCGGCTCACAGGGGCACTCGACGGCAAGACCCAGGTCCGGTTGAGCTGGGAGGCCGCCACCGACAACACCAAGGTGACCTCCTACGACATCTACCAGGAGGACTCCCGCATCCACAGCGTGTCCGGCACCGAGACCAAGGCCCTGGTCACCGGCTTGCGGCCGGGCACCGTCTACTCCTTCACCGTGCGGGCGCGCGACGCCGGGGAGAACTCCTCGCCGGACAGCAACACCGTCGACCTCACCACGGCGGCGGCACCCGGTAAGGGCGCCAACACGGCACCGACCGATCTGAAGTTCACCGTCCGCAAGGGCGCCGTCGATCTGAGCTGGATGCCCCCGCAGGCCAACGGGCCGATCGAGACGCATGAACTCCACATCAACGGCACGTTGGCGACGACCATCGTCTGGGGCGTCATACCCGAGGGGAAGACGGTGACGCACGAGATGATCGTTCCGGACCCGCCCGGCACCCGGCTCAGCATCAAACTGCGGGCCAAGCTCCCCGACGGCAAGTGGGGTGACTTCTCGGCCCAACGGACCGTGGTCGTGCGCTGACGCGCGCCGTCAGCTCGCACCCTTGTCTCGACGGGGTGTTCGAACGAACCGTGCTCCGACTTCCAGGAGCTCGACAGCACCCCGTCCATCGCCTTCCGTACGGCGCGCCGCCCGCCAGCTGAGCGGTGCGTCGTACGCGAGGCCCTGTTCCCTTGACGGCGACCTCGCCGTCAAGCCGGAGCCCGCCCGGGTGGCCCGGCCCCACGGTCGCCGCTCCGCCCGTTCAGCCCCGCGCGGCGAACGTCACGAAGGCCGCCCAACCCTCGGGGGAGAGCGAGAGGACCGGACCGGTGGCGTCCTTGGAGTCCCGCACGCAGACCGTTCCGGAGCAGGCGGCCACCTCCACGCACTCCCCACCACTACCGGCGCTGTGACTGCTCTTGAACCACAGCGGACGGATCACGGTGCACACAGTCGCTTGGACATCCATCTCTCCCCCAGCAACTTCTCCAGAAAGGCCAGAGATTCGCCCGGGCTGAGCGCCTGGGCTCGCAGCAGTCCGTATTGCTCTTCGAACTCCCGGACCGCCTTGCGCTCCGAGTGGATGCGGCTGTCGGGATACGCCTCGACGTAGGCCACCCGGTTTCCTTCCCTTGCCCCGATCAGATTGAAGGGACCGCCCAATCCGGCGTGTTCCTCCCGGTCCGTCGGCATCACCTGGATCTCCACGTGACGTTCGCGACCGCGACGCAGAATCTGTTCCAACTGGCCCCGCAGCGCCTCCACCCCGCCCAAGGGTCTGCGCAGGACGGCTTCCTCGATCACGAAGCTGACCGTGGGGAGGGGGAGGCGGGAGAAGAGTTCCTGCCTGGCGAGGCGGGCCGAGACCCGCTGTTCGATCACCTCTTCGCCCAGGAGCGGGCGCCACATGGCGAACACGGCCCGGGCGTAGTCCTCCGTCTGGAGCAGACCGGGAACGGCGTGTGTGGCGTATACATGCAGATCGGCCGCCTGCGCCTCAAGGCGGGCCGCGTCTCGGAAGAACGCCGGATACTGCGCCCGCGCGACTTCGTCCTTGCTGGCTTTGAGGACTCCACCCGCATTGAGCACTTCATCGGCTCGGTCGATGAACTTCCCGGGCGGAATGCGCCGGCCCTGCTCAAAGGAGGCGATGGTGGAAGCCGAGTATCCGGTCAGCCTGCCCAATTCCGGTCGCTCAAGCCCTTCTCGTACCCGGAGCAGTTTCAGCTGCTGTCCGAAGACGCACAGGATTCCGGCTCCCGGCTCGCACTCGGAATCGCGTTCCGGCTGCTGATCGTTCATGACCCCCGAACCTCCCGCCCGGAGCCGGTACCGCTCCGCGTCGCTCACAACGGCGTTCCCGACGGGTACGGCCCGTGCCTGCCGGGGCGTCCCCGGGGCCAAGGTACGCACGCACCAGGGGGGTTTTCCGTATGAAGCGAGCAATTCCCCCTACCGGGGGCGTCCCGTACATATGGCAGCTCCCCGGTATTCGTCGGCTGCCCGTGCAGACGCACGAGCAGCCGGCCTTGCCGGCCCTGGAACGCTCGTCACCGCACCCTCCGTCAGGTGTTCCGGGGGCAGGGCGCCGGCGCGTCCCGAGCCCATCGGGGCGGTTGAGCCGTTCGATACCTCATACCCGCCACAGTGGCAGGAAAGTGCCCACATCCCCGTTTGCTGGAAACGATCGTCTTCCTGGACGGTGAGCGATCTTCCCCGTAGACGCCCGACTCGTCCCGATGCCCGATGCCCGATGCCCGATGCCCGATGCCGGGTACCGGGTGGCGCGGGGCAGCGTTCCGGGCGTCGGGACCGTGGAGGACCGTTCGGCTCTCCCTACCCTGTCGTGAGCCGGCGTCCCCCGAACGCCCCCGCCGCATCCGCCTGCCGCCACCACGCGTCGAGTTCGTCCCCGCTCAGCGCGCCCCACTCGGGGGTGTCCTCGACCAGTGCCCGCCCCAGCCGTCTGCCCAGGTCCACCATGCTCCGGCCCGAGGCCGAGCGTGCCGCGTCGTAGCCGCTCAGAGCGGCGGACACGTCACCGTCTGCCGCCCGGAGGGCCGCCTCCAGCAGACTGGCGTCCTGAAGGGCCTTCACCGCGCCCGCGCCGGTGTGCGGACGGGCGACGGTCGCCGCATCCCCCAGCAGGACCAAGCCGCCGCGCACCCCCGGAGCCGCGGTGAAGTCGTACATCGGTTGGACGAACAACTCCTCGGGACGGGTGAGGGTGATCAGGGTCGCCCAGAACGGCGGGAGCCCGGTCTCCACCAGTCGGTACAACTGGGTGCGCGCCGGCCCGTCCAGGGCTCCGGGCGGAACGGAGGCCGGGTCGTCGCCTCGGACGCCCGGGCTGATGGGCGCCGTGGTGTAGAGGACCCAGTTGACGCGCACGTCCCCGTTCGCCCCCGGAATGCGGTAGATGACGACATGGCCACCGCTGAAGACGACGTAGGCGCAGGAGTGCCGCGGCCAGAGCCCGGAGTCGGGAAGCCGGCTCTCCGGGTACGCCCCGCGCCAGGCGAGGTAGCCGGCGTACCGGGGCTTCTCCTCGGGACAGACCGCCGCACGGACCACCGATCGATGGCCGTCGGCGCCGATCACCAGATCGTGCTGCTCGGTCCCGCCCCCGGTGCGGACGGCCACCCCGTCGGCCGATTCGGCGACCGAGAGCACGGGCGTTCCGGTACGGAAGCGCACCCCCTCCGGAATCCTCGAACGCAGTTCACGCCAGAGCGGGCCCCAGTTGTAGGTGCGGAAGGGAAAGGCGTTGCTGCCCAGCACCCTGCCGAGAGGGGCGCGCTCGCCGCGCACGTACCAGTGGCGCTCGGTCAGGGGGATCCACGGGATCGAGGCGTCGAGATAGCCGGCCGCCTCCAGTTCGTCGTAGCGGGCCGCATGTACGGCGACGCCCACTCCGCGGTCGGCGAGAGCACCCGTGGTGCGTTCGTACACGGTGGTGCTCCGACAACCGGCCCGGTGCAGTGCCAGGGCAGCCGCGCACCCCCCGATGCTGCCGCCGACCACGGCGGCGCGTAATCCCCCGAGTGCGTTCGATCCGCTCATGCCGCACATCATGGCAGCGCACCCGCCGTCGGGTGCGCTGCGACTCAGCCGGTCAGCTGCTCGTACGCGGGCAGGGTCAGGAAGTCCGCGTAGCTCTCGTCCAGGGCGACGTGGAGCAGGAGGTCGTGTGCTTGTTGCCAGCGTCCGGCACGGAAGGCGTCGTCGCCCAACTCGTCCTGTATGCGGAGTAGTTCCGCTGCGGCAACTTCGCGCACGAGCGCCGCGGTTGCCGTCTCTCCGTTGTCGAAGACGACTTCGGCATTGATCCACTGCCATATCTGGGAGCGGGATATCTCGGCGGTGGCCGCGTCCTCCATCAGATGGAAGATCGCCACCGCGCCCAGGCCCCCGAGCCATGCCTCGATGTACCGGATGCCGACCTGGACCGCATGGCGCAGTCCGTCGAACGTGGGGGCGGCCTCCAGGGAGTCGATGGCGAGGAGATCGGCGGCCGTCACCGAGACCTCTTCGCGCAACCGGTCCTTCTGGTGGGGGCGATCGCCGAGCACGGCGTCGAAGGAGGCCAACGCGACGGGCACCAGATCGGGATGGGCGACCCAGGACCCGTCGAATCCGTCACCGGCCTCGCGGTCCTTGTCCGCGGTGACCTTCTCCAGGGCGATCCGATTGACCTCCGGATCGCGTCGGGACGGGATGAAGGCCGCCATCCCGCCGATGGCGTGCGCACCCCGCCGGTGGCAGGTGGCGACGAGCAGTTCGGTGTACGCGCGCATGAAGGGCGCGGTCATCGTCACCGCGTTGCGATCGGGCAGGACAAACCGTGCGCCGCCGTCACGGAAGTTCTTGACGATGGAGAAGAGGTAGTCCCAACGGCCGGCGTTCAGCCCGGAGGCGTGGTCGCGCAACTCGTAGAGGATCTCCTCCATCTCGAAGGCGGCGGTGATGGTCTCGATCAGGACAGTGGCCCGGACCGTGCCCTGTGGGATGCCGCAGTAGTCCTGGGCGAAGACGAAGACGTCGTTCCAGAGGCGGGCTTCGAGATGCGACTCGGTCTTCGGGAGGTAGAAGTAGGGGCCCTTGCCGAGGTCCAGCAGACGTCGGGCGTTGTGGAAGAAGTAGAGCCCGAAGTCGACGAGGGCACCGGGCACCCGCCCGCCCTCGGTGTCCTTCAGGTGGCGCTCCGGCAGGTGCCAGCCGCGCGGGCGCATCACCACGGTGGCCAACTCCGCGGCCGGGCGGAGCGCATAGCTCTTACCGCTGCGTTCGTCGGTGAAGTCGATCCGGCGCGTATAGGCGTCGATCAGGTTCAGTTGGCCGCCGATGACGTTCGCCCAGGTGGGTGCGGAGGCGTCCTCGAAGTCGGCGAGCCAGACGCGGGCTCCCGAGTTGAGGGCGTTGACGGTCATCTTGCGGTCGGTGGGACCGGTGATCTCCACCCGTCGATCGTCGAGCGCCGCCGGCGCGGGGGCGACCCGCCAGGAGCGGTCCGCACGGATCGCCGCCGTTTCGGGGAGGAAGTCCAGCGTTCCGGTACGGGCGGTCTCCGCGCGCCGCTGTGTCCGGAGGGCGAGCAGTTCGTCCCTGCGGGGAGTGAAGCGGCGATGCAGTTCGGCGAGGAAGGCGAGGGCGGCCTCGGTGAGGACCTCGTCCTGCCGCGGCACGGGCTCGGCGTCGACGACGGCCAGCGGGGATGTCGCTGGTGTGGACATCGGCTGTCACTTCCTTCAGCGAGGTGGCCCGAGCACGGGCGGAGTTCTCGGGAGAACCAGTGGGCGAGGCTTTTTCTGGATAGTAGTTTCCTCATCGTGGAAGTACAAGATTGTTCTGCCCTACCGGTGCGGATGTCACTCCAGTCGGAACAGGTCAGCCGCCGTGTCGATGTCCGCCGGGTCTGCCACATCGCCGCACTCCACCAGGGTGAGGGTGGATGCATGGGCGGCCAAGTAGCTGCGCGCGCCCTGATCTCCCCGGGCGTCCGCTGCCGCGGCAGCCCAGTGGGCGGCCCCGAGGAGTACCGGATGCCCGCGCCGTCCGCCGTACGTCGCAGTCGCCAGGGTCTCGTGCGAGCCGTACGCCGACCGCACTCGTGCCACGGCGGCCCCGCCGATGCCGGGTTGGTCCACCAACTGGACCAGTACGGCATCGGCGCCCGAGTCCGTCAGGGATGCGAGCCCCGCCCTCAGTGAGGAGCCCATGCCCTCTGCCCAGTCCCCGTTGTCGATCGTCGTGCAGCCGCCGAGAGCGGCTTCGGTGTGCACCCGGGCCCCCGCCGCACCCAGCACCACATGAATCGGTGCACAGCCCCCCTGGTGCAGTGCCGCCACCGCATGGTCGACCAGTGGGCGTCCGCGGTGGCGCAGCAGGGCCTTCGGGCGTCCGCCCAGCCGCCGCCCCCCTCCGGCGGCCAGCAGGAGTCCGGCGATGACGGGTGGGTTCCGCGGCGGCTTCATGGCGACTGCATACCGCATTCCGGCCTTCACCGTGCCCCACCGGCCCCTCCGGATACAGGTGCCCCGGGCGGGCCCCACGAAGGAATCGGATGGTGTTGTGACCCTTTTGCGCCATGTCGTGGGGCAGTTGCAGCCTGATTCACCAATTCGACGCCCCGGGTGGCGCGCATGGCGCGCCATGGCGTTAACTTGCCCGCAACTCTGGGTGGTTGACCGCGGACTGACCGTTGTCAGATCGGTCCCGGAGGGTACGAGGGGGGAGCACTGTGTTGCGGAGTGTGGAGCAGTCACAGATGGCCGTACGTGAAGAGGATCCGCGGGTTTCTGCGCTGGGCGCGGCCGTGTCGCGATTGCGCCGTGAGCTCGCCGGTCATCCGGCGCAGTTCTCGGACCGGGACATCGCGGAGGCCGAGTTGGCGGTCCTGGCGGCGATGGTCGCCGAGCACCGGCCGGACGTGGCCCGGATGCGGCGGTCCCTCCTGCTGATCGCCGGGGCGATCGGTTCGGTCAGCGCGCTCGGCCCTGCCCTGATGGAGGTGCGTTCGGCGGTGGACCTCTTCGGCGGGGTGCCTCGGTAGTGCCGTGAGCCGGCGGGTTCCATGGGGTTCCTCGCGGCCCGATGGCGAGGAACGCCATGCCGTTCTAGCGTGGAGGAATCGTGTCAAAAGCGACTACCTACCACCACAGGGAAACCGATATGGCCGACAAGCCGACTGTCGTTCTCGTACACGGGTTCTGGGGCGGTGCCGCCCACTGGGGGAAGGCCATCGTCGAACTGCGCAACCGTGGCTACGGTTCGCTGCGCGCGGTGGAGAACCCGCTCACCTCGCTGGCCGACGACGCCGAACGCACCCGCAAGATGGTCAAGCAGGTGGACGGGCCCGTACTCCTGGTGGGCCACTCCTACGGCGGTGCGGTCATCACCGAAGCCGGGGACCTGCCCAATGTCGTCGGCTTGGTGTACGTCGCGGCGTTCGCGCCCGATGCGGGTGAGAGCCCCGGACAGATCAGCCAGGAACTGCCTCCGGACGCGTTCGAGAACCTCGCCCCGGATTCGGACGGCTACCTCTGGGTCAAGCAGGACAAGTTCCACTGGAGCTTCGGCCAGGACCTCGACGACGACGAAGCCCTCGTGATGGCGGTCACCCAGAAGGCGCCGCTCGCCTCGACCTTCGGTGACAACGTGACCGACCCGGCCTGGCGGAAGAAGCCCAGTTGGTACCAGGTCTCGACGCAGGACCGGATGATCCATCCGGACAATGAGCGCCGGATGGCCGAACGCATGTCCCCGCGCAAGATCATCGAGTTGGACGCCAGTCATGCATCGCTCGCTTCGCAGCCCAAGGCGATCGCCGATCTGATCGACGAGGCGGCGAACGAGTCCGCTTAGTGCTCCCGCGTCGTGCTGCTGCTGCGCCCTGCCGGACCGTCCCGGCGGGGCGCACCCGGGTTTCGAGACCCGCCAGGGGGCGTGCGCTCGCCAGGGGCCGGTGTCAGCCGGTGGTTCCGGAGGCGGCCAGGGCCTTGGACAGGTCTTCGGCCACCTGCTGGAGCACGGGCACGATCCGCTCGGTTGCGGCTTCGGTCACCCGCCCCGCCGGCCCGGAGATGGAAATGGCCGCCGCGGTCGGGGAGTTGGGGATCGAAACGGCCAGACAGCGCACCCCGATCTCCTGCTCGTTGTCGTCCATGGCGTAGCCCTCGCTCCGCACCCGCTCCAGGGCGGCGAGGAAGCCCTCGGGCGTGGTGATGGTCTTCTCGGTCGCCGCGGGCATTCCCGTCCGGGCGAGCAGTGCCCGCACCTCGTCGGGGGGAGTGTGGGCCAGCAGGGCCTTGCCGACGCCCGTGGAGTGCGGCAGCACCCGCCGACCGACCTCGGTGAACATCCGCATCGAATGCTTGGACGGCACCTGGGCCACGTACACGATCTCATCGCCGTCGAGGAGCGCCATATTGGCGGTCTCCCCGGTTTCCTCGACCAGTCGGGCCAGATGGGGGCGCGCCCAGGTGCCCAGCAGTCGGGACGCCGACTCGCCGAGGCGGATCAGCCGGGGGCCGAGGGCGTAGCGACGGTTCGGCTGCTGACGTACATAGCCACAGGCCACCAGGGTGCGCATCAGCCGGTGGATCGTGGGCAGCGGCAGGCCGCTGCTCACGGAGAGCTCGCTCAGCCCTACCTCGCCCCCCGCGTCGGCCATTCTTTCGAGCAGATCGAAAGCGCGCTCCAGGGACTGGACGCCCCCGCTGCTCGCGGTCTTGACGGCGTCGTTGGTGCTGGCGCTGGACGTCGGCACGGGTGGCGGTCCTTTCGGGCAGACGGGCAAGTGAGCAGCCTACCGGGCTGATCCGGCCGGACGGGTCGCTGTTCGCGCGGCTTCGGGGCCGGTCAGGGGCGTGCGGGGGCGCCCGGGGCGCGGCCGGCGTCGGTCGGCCGTCATCGGGTGTTGTGGGGGATCGCCGCCGTCTTCCCCCGTCGTACGAGCGGTCCTTGAGGGGTGTGCCGGTTCCGCGTCCGGCCGTCGCCCTCGCAGCGGTCGGCGCCCGGGCGTCCCGGACGGCCCCTCTCCACCCGGCGATGCCAGGAGCCTTGACGATCGAGATCTCCCCCCTGAGGATTCATTCAACATTTTGTTGAAGCTCGCCAGGGGGGATGAGCATGAACGATGGGGACGTCGATCTGGTGCTGCGCTCGACGCGGGTGCTCACCCCCGAGGCGGTGCGACCCGCGACGGTGGCCGTGGCCCGGGGCACGATCGTGCGCGTGCTGCCCCACGACGCCCCGGTCCCGCCCGGCGTGCGGAGCGAGGACTTCGGCGACGACGTCCTGCTGCCCGGCCTCGTCGACACCCACGTCCATGTGAACGACCCAGGCCGCAGCGAGTGGGAGGGCTTCGCGACCGCCACCCGCGCCGCGGCGGCCGGCGGCATCACCACCCTGCTCGACATGCCGCTCAACTCGATACCGCCCACCACCACCGTCGCCCATCTGCGGACCAAGCAACGCACCGCGCACGCCCTGGCCCATGTCGACGTCGGATTCTGGGGCGGTGCGATTCCGGACAACACGGCCGACCTGAAAGAGCTCCACGCCGCGGGCGTCTTCGGCTTCAAGTGCTTCCTCTCGCCCTCCGGCGTGGAGGAGTTCCCCGAACTCGACGAAGGGCAGTTCGCCCGGGCCCTGGCCGAAACAGCAGCCCTGGAAGCACTGTTGATCGTCCACGCCGAGGACCCCGGTGTCCTGGCAGCCGCTCCGCAGCGGGGCGGCCACCGCTACACCGACTTCCTCGCCTCCCGTCCCCGTACCGCGGAGAACGCCGCCATCGCCACCGTGATCGCGCACGCGCGGCGTCTTGACGCACGGGTGCACGTCCTCCACGTGTCCTCCGCGAGTGCCCTTCCGCTGATCGCCGCGGCGAAGGAGGACGGGGTCAGGATCACCGCCGAGTCCTGCCCCCACTTCCTCACCCTCACCGCCGAGGAAATCCCCGACGGGGCGACCGAGTTCAAATGCTGTCCGCCGATCCGGGAGGTAGCCAATCGGGACGCGCTCTGGGCCGGTCTGTCCGACGGCACCATCGACTGCGTTGTCTCTGACCACTCACCGTGTACCGAGGGCCTCAAATCTCAGGACTTCGCCACCGCCTGGGGCGGAATCTCCTCCCTCCAACTGGGGCTGCCCGCCATGTGGACCGAGGCCCGCCAGCGCGGCCACACCCTCTCCGAGGTCATCCGCTGGATGTCCGCGGGCCCCGCCGCACTGGCCGGACTCCACCGCAAGGGAGCCGTCGCCGAAGGCAAGGACGCCGACTTCACGGTCTTCGCACCCGACGAGACCTTCACCGTCGATCCCGAACGGCTCCACCACCGCAACCCGGTCACCGCCTACGCGGGCCGCACCCTCGCCGGAGTGGTCCGCTCCACCTGGCTGCGCGGTCACCGCATCGCCATCGGATCGACACCGGGCCCGCCCTCGGGACGACTGCTCGTCCGCGCCGACCCGGTGTGAAGCGCGGTGCTGCTGCGCGCCGAGCGCACCCCGGCTGAGAACGGCCCGACCACCACGGACCCCAGCCACCGCAGAAGGGACCCGGAACATGTCCGATTCGTCCTCCCGGCCTCCGGAGCAGCCGCTCCCCGCGTACACTGGTGCCGCCGCCCCCTTTGGGGGTGGTGACCCCTACGCCGACTACCGCACGGCCGACCTGCCCTTCCTCCACCATCCCGACCTGGCCGCCCGTGAACTCGGGGCCGCCGTCATCGCCGCCAACGACGAGTTCTTCGCCGAACGGGAGAACCTGCTCAACCCCGGCCCGGCCGAGTTCGACCCCGCCCGCTTCGGCCACAAGGGCAAGGTCATGGACGGATGGGAGACCCGCCGTCGTCGCGGCCCCGACGCCGAGCACCCGCATCCCACCGCGGACGACCACGACTGGGCACTCATACGGCTCGGTTCCCCCGGAACCGTCCACGGGATCGTCGTGGACACCGCCCACTTCCGGGGCAACCACCCCCGGGCGGTCAGCGTCGAGGCGACCGCCGTCACGGGCTGCCCCACACCCACGGAACTCCTCGCCGACGGGGTGGACTGGACCGAACTCGTCCCCCTCACGCCTGTCGGCGGACATGCGGCGAACGCCTTTCGGGTCCGCCCCCTGCCGCACGTTGAACGGCGCTTCACCCATCTGCGGCTGAGGCAGTACCCCGACGGTGGCATCGCACGACTGCGCGTGTACGGAGAAGTCGTCCCCGACCCCGCCTGGCTCGGCGCGCTCGGCACCTTCGACGTCGTCGCCCTCGAACACGGCGGCCGGATCGAGGACGCGTCCGACCGCTTCTACTCGCCGCCCGACCACACCATCCGTCCCGGACGGTCCCGCAAGATGGACGACGGCTGGGAGACCCGCAGACGCCGCGACGACGGCCACGACTGGATCCGCTACCGACTCGTCGAACAGGCAGAGGTGCGGGCCGTGGAGATCGACACCGCCTACCTCAAGGGCAACAGCGCGGGGTGGGCCGAACTCTTCGTGCAGGACGCCCCCGACGGGCCGTGGACCGTGCTCCTGCCCCGCACCCGCCTCCAACCCGACACCAACCACCGATTCGTCCTGGCCCACGCCATGGTCGGCCGGCGGGTCCGGCTCGACATCCATCCCGACGGCGGGATCTCCCGACTGCGGCTGCACGGCACCCTCACCACCGACGGCGCCGCCCGTCTGCTCGCCTGCCACCGGGAGACCGGCGGCTGAGTCGAGCCGGTGGCCCCGGCGGCCGGGCCGTCCACGCGGCCCCGCCCCGGGGGCGCACCCGTTCGGGTTCCGCGTGCTGTCGGAAGGAGACCAGCGATGAATTTCGGGCACGTATCCGGTCTCCTTCGATGACCACGTCACCGCCGGCACCGCCGGACGCACCAGGGAAGCAGGCACACGCCATGGC
Organism: Streptomyces sp. NPDC005963; assembly: GCF_040638655.1. Taxonomy (NCBI): domain Bacteria; kingdom Bacillati; phylum Actinomycetota; class Actinomycetes; order Kitasatosporales; family Streptomycetaceae; genus Streptomyces; species Streptomyces sp. NPDC005963. Next base: position 56,822 of record NZ_JBEXVD010000006.1, read on the forward strand.
CAAGCTCTCGATCACCGCCTTCCTCACCCTCGACGGCGTCGTCCAGGCCCCAGGGGGGCCAAGCGAAGACCCCAGCGGCGGCTTCGACCTCGGCGGTTGGTCCGTCCCCTACGGCGACGAGGACTTCGGCCGCTTCATGAACGACGTCTTCGACCGCTCCGGCGCCTTCCTTCTCGGCCGCCGCACCTACGACATCTTCGCCGGGTACTGGCCCAAGATGACCGACCCGAACGACCCGGTGGCCTCCCGGCTCAACTCCCTGCCGAAGTACGTCGCCTCCACCACGCTGGAGCACGCCGACTGGGCCGGCACCACCATCATCGGAAAGGACCTCGCCCATGAGGTCGCCGACATCAAGCAGCACACCGAGGGAGAGCTACAGATCCACGGCAGCGGCACCCTCGCCCAGAGCCTGATGGCCCACGATCTGATCGACACCTTCCACCTGCTGGTCTTCCCCGTGGTCCTGGGCAAGGGGCGGCGGTTCTTCGCGGACGGCGCGGTCCCCACCGCACTGCGCCACACCGACGCCCGGACCACCAGCACCGGAGTCGTCATCCACACCTACGAACTCGCGGGCCGCCCCACCTACGGCACCTACGAAGCCTGACCCGCTGGCACCGCGCGGCGCCCCCGCCGTCCACCGGGGCCGTTGCTCCCGGGCGATCGGCATGATGGGGTGGCCCGGGAGGCACCCGGAGCGCTGGAGGCGGACCACGACCGTGCACGGACTGGGCTTCTACATACCTGCCGTCGTCGGAATCGCGATCTTCGCCTTCAAACTGCCCGACCTGCTCCGGGCCCGGCACGACCCCCTGTTACGCGCGGTCGAGGCACTCCTGCTGGTCGCGAGTGCCGTATGGGCCTTCGCAGCACCCCCCACCATCGCCGCGGTGAACCGCCTCACCGGCATCCCCAACTTCTCCGCCCCCCTCGTCTACTGCACCCTCACCGCGTTCTGTGCCTCCTGTCTGATCCTGCTGATCACCTGGCGCGGTGAGGACCCCGAGCGGACCCGACGGGCGACACGGTGGGTCTTCGGCGTCTACTCGACGGTGATCGTGGTCCTGCTGGTGCTCTTCGCCCTCGCGGACGCACCCGTCGAGCGGTTGCGGGACCTGGACACGTACTACGCCACCACGCCGTTCATGCGCGAGATGATCGTGCTCTACCTCCTGGCCCACACCGCGGCAGTCGTCATCACCACGGTCATGTGCTGGCGCTGGTCCAAACGGGTGCAGGGCTGGTTGCGCGCCGGACTCGTGCTGATCGTCATCGGGTACTTCGGCAACATCGGCTACGACGTGGCCAAGTTCGGTGCCGTCGCCGCCCGCTGGAGCGGTCGGGACCGGGACTGGCTCAGCACCGACCTCGCTCCGCCGCTCGCCTTCGTCTCCGCCCTCTTCATCGGCGCCGGATTCCTGCTGCCGCTGATCGGCCAGCGCCTCCAGGCGCGCTGGAGGGACGAGCACACCTACCGTCGACTCGGCCCGCTGCTGCGCGAGTTGCGCACGGCCACCCCCGAACGGGACGCACCCGAGATGGTTCCGGCCTGGGCCCGCGCGGAACTCCGCCTCACCTATCGCGAGGCGGGCATCCACGACCACATCCTGTTGCTGAACCCCTACTTCGACCGGGCGGTCCGTGAGCAGACCGCCCGGGCCGCGCGACTCCAACGCCTGTCCGGCGATCAGGTGTGGGCGATCGGAACGGCCGCGATGCTCGTCGACGCCGTGGGAGCCAGGATCGCCGACCCCGAGGGGCGGGTGTTGGGAGCCGCCGAGGCGTACGGGCCCGAGTCGATCGAGCGGCTCGATGACCTCGTCCGTGTCTCCCACGCCTTGCGGCACCCCCTCGTCAGCGCCGTCCGACGCACCCGCCCCCACCGCAGAACGCCCACGCCCCACCCCCGATAGGGTGCCGGCCTTCCCCGTGTCCCGTACGGCACCACTGGTCTGGCAGCCCGTGCACGGGCGGGTGGGCGGAGGTCGGCCCCTGCTGGGACCGCCCTACTTCAGCCGCTCGGCCATCATGCACATCGCGAACCCCACCACAGCGATCACCAGGTTCGCGAACACCGCCTGATCATCGAGGAACCCCACGTTCTCCGTCAGCAGACGGGTGACGGCCATCAGATCGAACCAGCCCGTCAGCTCGTGCAGGACCCCGCACCCGCCGAGGAACACCAGGAGCCCGCCGACGCCATCGAGAGTCTTCTTCATGCCCACGATCGTGGGCGCGCGCACGAAGCGCCCGCATCGGTCCCCGGGATCACACCGCCCACCCAAAGTCCCTTCCCCGTGCAACTTTGGTCGCTGCTGCGCCCCGCCCCCTCCGCACCCCGCGTCCGCCTGCGTAGATTCACCGACATGACACGCACGGAATACCGCTGGCTGCTCCCCTCCGCCATGGCGGGCGGCCTCGATACGGAGCTGGCGGGCGAACAGTTTGGCCCCGGCTCCGGGCGGCGGCCGGCCAGACCCCGGCGCACCGTGCGCGACTGGATCGTCGATACCGCCCTGTTCGTGCTTGCGGCACTCGTCGGCATGGCCGCGGCGGACGTCAGCGATCAGATCAACGACTCCGAACTCGTGGTGCTGGTCGACCAACTCGCCGGCATCGCCGCCTGCTGCGCCCTGTGGCTGCGCCGCCGCTGGCCCGGACCGCTCGCCCTCGCCCTGACCCTGGTGTGCCTTGTGACCCCGGTGGTCGGCGGGGCCGTCCTCGTCAGCCTGTTCAGCCTCGCCGTGCACCGCCCCTTCCGACCGGCGGCCGTGATCGGGCTGCTCTCGCTCGTCAGCGCCTGCGCCAGCCCCGTCATCCGCCCGGATCCGACGACCGACCTCTGGGCCTCCGTCATCGGCGGGGCCGTCTTCGTCCTGTTGGCGCTCGGCTGGGGGATGCTCGTCCGCTCCCGCCGGCAACTCTTCGTCGTCCTCCAGGAGCGCGCCCACCGTGCGGAGACCGAAGCCGAACTCCGGGCCGAACAGGCCCAACGGCTGGCGCGCGAGGCCATCGCCCGGGAGATGCACGACGTCCTGGCCCATCGACTGACCCTGCTCAGCGTCCACGCCGGCGCCCTGGAGTTCCGCCCCGACGCACCGCCCGCCGAGGTGGCCCGAGCCGCCGGGGTGATCCGCGACAGCGCCCACGAAGCCCTCCAGGACCTGCGCCAGATCATCGGGGTGCTGCGCACACCGGGCGACCACGAGTCGGGTGACCGTCCCCAGCCGACCCTCGCCAGCCTCGACGCCCTCGTCCACGAATCCCGCGAGGCGGGGATGAAGGTCCACCTGGACAGCAGCATCGTCGAGCCCGTCGCCGTGCCCCCAGCGCTCGGCCGCACCGTCTACCGAATAGCTCAGGAGGCCCTCACCAACGCCCGCAAGCACGCACCCGGCGCCGAAGTGACCCTCGCCCTCGGTGGTGCACCCGGCGACGGCCTCACCGTCGCCGTGGACAACCCCGCAGCCCCAACACCGCGTCCGATCACCGCCGTACCCGGCTCCGGGCAGGGGCTGATCGGACTGGGTGAGCGCGCCATGCTCGCGGGCGGCACCCTGGAGCACGGAAAGACGGGGGACGGCGGCTTCCACGTACGGGCGTGGCTACCGTGGGCGGCATGACAATCCGGCTGCTCGTCGTCGACGACGACCCCCTGGTCCGCGCCGGCCTCGCCCTCATGCTGGGCGGGGCCCACGATCTGGACATCGTGGGGGAGGGCAGCGACGGCAGCGAAGTCCCCGAACTGGTCGCCCGACTCGATCCCGACGTGGTCCTGATGGACATCCGGATGGAGCGGGTGGACGGGCTCACCGCCACCGAGGAGTTGCGGCGCAGGCCCGGGGCGCCCGAGGTTCTCGTCCTCACCACCTTCCACGCCGATGAACAGGTGGTGCGCGCGCTGGGTGCGGGTGCGGCCGGTTTCGTCCTCAAGGACACCCCTCCCGCCGAGATCGTCGCCGCCGTCCGCCGGGTGGCCGGCGGTGATCCGGTGCTTTCGCCCGCGGTGACCCGTCAGCTGATGGCCAAGGTCGCCGACCAGCGCCACGAGCGGGGCGCCGACCCCCGCAGGAGGGCGGCCATCGCCCGGATCGACACCCTCGCCGAGCGGGAGCGGGAGGTGGTGGTCGCCGTCGGCCGGGGCCAGTCCAACGCCGAGATCGCAGGCGCCCTGTTTCTGAGCGTCCCCACGGTCAAGACCCATGTCTCGCGCGTGCTGGCCAAACTCGGGCTGAACAACCGGGTACAGATCGCCCTTCTCGCCCATGACGCCGGGCTGTTGGACGACACGCCGTAGGGGCCTCGCACTCCGGCCGGCACCCTTGCGTGCCGTGTCACGTCCTGCGCCGGGCCGGCGGTGACGGAACGGCCCCGACAACCCGAGACCAGCGCCCCCTTCGAATGCGCCGCGGAAACCTCGGACGGGGCCTTGAAGTTTTCGTACCCGGTTCGGCCGACCGGGTAGCGGCTTCGGCCACCCGGGGGTTCCGCGGCGCTGCCCCGGACGACCGTCCCGCCCGGATCAATCGATGCGGATCTCCTCGATGCGCACCGGCCGGCGCTCGCGCCGCGACAGCTCGCACGCCTCGGCGATCCGCAAGGCCGCCAGCGCCTCCCGCCCGTCGCACGGGTTCTCCCCCTCGCCCACCACCATCCGCAGGAAGGCGTCCAACTCCGCCTCGTACGCGGGGGCGAACCGCTCCAGGAACCCGGGCCACGGCCGGGACGCGGCCCGCGGACCCTTCGGCTCGGTCGAACTGATCGGCGTACGGTCGTCCAGACCGACCGTCACCTGGTCGAGCTCCCCGGCCAGCTCCATCCGGACGTCATAGCCCGCGCCGTTGCAGCGCGTCGCCGTCGCCGTCGCCAGTACGCCGTCCTCCAGGGTCAACACGGCGGCCGCGGTGTCCACGTCACCCGCGGCGCGGAACATGTCGGGGCCGGCGTCCGAACCCGTCGCGTACACCTCCACCACCTCGCGCCCGGTCACCCAGCGCAGCATGTCGAAGTCGTGGACCAGACAGTCGCGGTAGAGGCCGCCGGAGAGCGGTAGGTACTCCGGGGCCGGTGGTGCCGGGTCCGATGTCATGGCGCGCACCGTGTGCAGCCTGCCCAACCGTCCGGATTCCACCAGCTCCCTGGCGGCTCGGTAACCGGCGTCGAAGCGGCGCATAAAGCCCAGCTGGAGTTGGGTGCCGGCGGCTTCGACCTCGTGGAGCGCGGCGAGCGTCCCCGGGACGTCCGCAGCTATCGGCTTCTCGCAGAAGGCGGGCAGCCCCGATCGTGCCGCCCGGGTGATCAACTCGGCGTGCGACGCGGTCGCGGAGGCGATCACCAGGGCGTCCACTCCCCAGGTGAAGATCTCCCGAGCGCTGGGCGCCGCGGTGGACCCGGTGCGTTCGGCCACCGCAGCCGCCCGCGCCGGATCGGCGTCCGCCACCACGAGCGCCCCCACCTCTCGGTGGCGACTGAGCACCCTCGCGTGGAAGGTGCCGATACGTCCCGTACCGATGAGTCCGATGCGCATGGGGAAAAAATGGGGGTGCCCCCGCCACCCTGTCAAGGCTTTGTCCTGACAACCGGACGTTCTCGTGTTCCGTCCCTTCCCGTGCCCGAGGCCCGGCGACTACGCTCGGCCCGTGCCCAAGCAGCCCAGACCCGGGACGGACGTCGTCCCGTCCCTCCAGCTGAGCGTGGACCGCACCAGTCCGGTTCCGCTCTACTTCCAGCTCTCCCAGCAGTTGGAAGCAGCGATCGAACAGGGGGTGCTCACCCCCGGCACACTGCTCGGCAACGAGATCGAACTCGCGGGCCGGCTGGGGCTCTCCCGGCCCACCGTCCGCCAAGCCATCCACGCCCTGGTCGACAAGGGTCTGCTGGTGCGCCGCCGAGGCGTCGGCACCCAGGTCGTGCACAGCCAGGTGCGCAGACAACTGGAGCTCAGCAGCCTCTACGACGATCTGGAGGCGGCCGGCCAGCGCCCCGCCACCACGGTCCTGCGGATATCCACCGGCACCGCCGCCCCCGCGGTCGCCGACGCCCTCGGTCTCGACGAAGGCGCCGAAGTCCAACGGATCGAACGCGTCCGGTACGCCCACGGGGAACCCATGGCGCTGCTCACCAACCATCTGCCCGTCGGGCTGCTGGACTGCGGCAGCGCCGAACTGGAGGCGACCGGCCTCTACCGGATGATGCGGGCCGCCGGGATCACGCTGCACAGCGCACGCCAGTCGGTCGGTGCCCGGGCCGCCACCGCCGCCGAGGCCGAACTCCTCGCCGAACGCCCTGGCGGTCCGGTGCTCACCATGGAACGCACCACCTTCGACGACACCGGACGCACCGTCGAGCTCGGCTCTCATCTGTACCGTGCCTCGCGCTACGCCTTCGAGTTCCAACTCCTCGTCCGCCCCTGACCACCGTCCGCCCCGGGCCGCGGCACGGACACCCGTCTGAAACCAGCCGGCCCGCCGCCCCGGACCCGATCACAGCCTTGACGGGCCGCGGAGCCCGCCGTACGACTCCCCGAGGTCGCCCACCGCACGGCCCGCGGCCCGCATCGCCATCCGCGGCCCAGCCGGCACCAGGAGTGTCCGATGACCTACCCGGCGTACCCGATGCCCACCCTCCGACCAGCCGTGACCCATACTTGGGCGGCCGGGACGCGTCATTCCGCTTCCCGGCCACCGCGAGAATCAGCAAGGCAAGAAGGACAGGGGCACGGCGTCGTGGCAAGGGCAAGGACAGGGGTACGCGTCATCGGCGCGGTGCTGGCGGCAGTGCTCGGGGCCTCCCTGGTGGGATGCAGCAGCACCGGCGGCAAGCGAGCCGAGGACGCCCGCAAGGCCCAGGCCGCCGCCGGAAAGGCAGCCGTCAGCACACCCCGCTGGACCTTCGCCATGGTCACCCACTCGGGCGACGGGGACACCTTCTGGGACATCGTCCAAAAGGGCGCCAGGGAAGCCGCGGCCAAGGACAACATCAACTTCCTCTACTCCAAGAGCGACGAAGGACAGCAGCAGGCGCAGCTGGTCCAGGCCGCCATCGACAAGAAGGTCGACGGGCTGATCGTCACCCTGGCCAAGCCGGACGCCATGAAGGCCGTCGTCACCAAGGCCGTCGCGGCGGGCATCCCCGTCGTCACCGTCAACTCCGGATCCGAACAGTCGAAGGCGTACGGGGCGCTCACCCACATCGGCCAGGACGAGACCATCGCCGGTCAGGCGGTCGGCGAGGAGCTCAACGAACGCGGCCGGAAGAAGGCGCTCTGCGTCCTGCACGAACAGGGCAACGTTGGCCACGAGCAGCGCTGCGCCGGAGCGAAGAGCACCTTCGACGGCGACATGCAGAACCTGTACGTCGACGGCACCAACATGCCCGACGTCCAGGCGACCATCGAGGCGAAGCTCCAGACGGACCGCTCGGTGGACGCCGTCGTCACCCTGGGCGCTCCCTTCGCCGCCACCGCGGTCAAGGCGAAGCGGACCGCGGGCAGCAAGGCCGAGATCGACACGTTCGACCTCAACGCCAAGGTCGTCGCGGGACTGGAGGACGACTCGCTGGGCTTCGCCGTCGACCAGCAGCCCTACCTCCAGGGTTACGAGGCAGTCGACCTCCTCTGGCTCTACCGCTACAACGCGAACGTGCTCGGCGGCGGAAAGCCCGTGCTGACCGGTCCGCAGATCATCACCAAGGAAGACGCCGCCGAGCTGGAGGACTACACCAGGCGGGGGACCCGATGAGCGCGACCGCACCCTCCGCCCCCACCCGGGAACCGGGCGCGCCCGACGAACGCCTGCTGCACAACTCGATGCTGCGGACCCTGATGGGCCGGCCCGAACTGGGCTCGATCGTCGGAGCCCTTGCGGTCTTCGTCTTCTTCTCCCTGGTCGCCGACTCGTTCCTCCAGGCGTCCAGCCTCTCCACCGTGCTCTACGCCTCCTCCGTCATCGGCATCATGGCGGTGCCGGTCGCGCTGTTGATGATCGGCGGCGAGTTCGATCTGTCGGCCGGGGTGCTAGTCACGAGCTCGGCCCTGGTCTCGTCGATGTTCAGCTATCAGATGACGGCGAACGTCTGGGTCGGGGTGTTCGTATCGCTCCTGGTCACCCTGGCCGTGGGAGTCTTCAACGGGGCGATGCTCACCCGGACCAAGCTGCCCAGCTTCATCATCACGCTGGGCACGTTCCTGATGCTGACCGGTCTCAACCTCGGCTTCACCAAACTGATCAGCGGCACGGTCTCCACCAAGTCGATCGCCGACATGGAGGGATTCACCTCGGCCAAGGCCGTCTTCGCCCATGAGTTCGTCATCGGTGACGTCACGATCAAGGTCACCATCCTGTGGTGGATCGCCCTCATCGCGGTCGCGACCTGGGTCCTCCTCCGTACCCGTTTCGGCAACTGGATCTTCGCGGTCGGTGGCGGGGAGCACGCGGCCCGTGCCGTCGGCGTACCAGTCACACGAACCAAGATCGGCCTCTACATGGGGGTGGCCTTCGCCGCCTGGATCTGCGGCCAGCACCTGTTGTTCTCCTTCGACGTGGTGCAGTCCGGCGAAGGCGTGGGCAATGAGTTGATCTACATCATCGCGGCGGTCATCGGCGGGTGCCTGATCACCGGCGGGTACGGGTCCGCGATCGGGTCCGCGATCGGTGCGCTGATCTTCGGCATGACCAGCAAGGGAATCGTGTACGCGGAGTGGGACCCGGACTGGTTCAAGTTCTTCCTCGGGGCGATGCTGCTGCTGGCGACCCTGCTCAACGCCTGGGTCCGCAAGAGGGCGGAGGCGACACGATGACGGGGTCCCCGCTGGTCGAACTGGACGACGTCAGCAAGTTCTACGGGAACATCCGCGCGCTGGAGGGGGTGTCCCTGACCGTGCACTCCGGTGAGATCACCTGTGTGCTCGGCGACAACGGCGCGGGGAAGTCCACCCTCATCAAGATCATTGCAGGGCTGCACCGGCATGACAGCGGAGCCTTCTCGATCGAGGGCGAGCCGACCCGTCTGTCGAGCCCCCGGGAGGCGCTCGACCGGGGCATCGCCACCGTCTACCAGGACCTCGCCGTCGTGCCGCTGATGCCGGTGTGGCGCAACTTCTTCCTCGGCTCGGAGCCCACCGTGGGCAAGGGGCCCCTCCGACGGCTCGACGTCCGGCGGATGCGTGAGACCACCCGTTCCGAACTGCTGCGGATGGGGATCGACCTGCGCGACGTGGACCAGCCGATCGGCACCCTCTCCGGTGGTGAACGGCAGTGCGTGGCGATCGCCCGCGCGGTCCACTTCGGTGCCAAGGTGCTCGTCCTGGACGAACCCACGGCTGCTCTGGGCGTCAAGCAGTCCGGGGTCGTCCTCAAGTACGTCGCCGCGGCTCGGGACGCCGGTCTCGGCGTGGTGCTGATCACGCACAATCCGCACCACGCCTATCTGGTGGGGAACCGGTTCGTCCTCCTCAAGCGGGGCGTGATGGCGGCCAGCCACACGAAGGACTCCGTCACCCTGGACGAACTCACCCGTCAGATGGCGGGCGGCAGCGAACTCGACGACCTCCGCCACGAGTTGGAGCGGGCACCGAACCCGCCCGGACTCGACCCCTCCTGAAGGGCCCGGCTCCGCCACCGCGCCGGCGTGGCCGAGCCGTCGACCCGGAGCCCGGCGTGGGCCCGGGACCGGGTGCGCGCGCTGGAGCGACTTCCGCAGCGACTCCCGCCGGGTGCGGCGTCAGGCCCCGACCGTGTCGGAGAGCGGTCGGGGGCCGGCTGCGGTACGGGTGACTTTGCCCCCGGCGTCCACGAGGACCGTCGTGGGCGTGACCGAGATCCGAAAGGCCCCGGACAGCTCGCCGGGGGAGGGTTCGACCACCACGCTCGCCACCCCGGCCAGCGGTTCCGTCAGTTCCCTGGCAGTCGCTTCGTCGCCGGCGATCACCACGACCATCCGGTCCGCCGTCAGGCCGGTGGATCGGGCGTGCTTCACCAGCTGGGGCACGAGAGCGGGGCAGACAGGGCAGCCGGTGGACAGGAAGGCGAGCACCACGGGCCGACCCACGAGGTCCGCCCGACCGATGGTGCGCCCCGAGAGGGTGGTGGCCGAGAAATCAGGCATCTGCCGGCCGGGTTTGGGTCCGCTGCGCGGCTGCCCTGGTCGGCGCAGCCTCCGTATGAACCCGGTCAGCAGCGCGAGGTTCACCAAGCCGAGCACTCCGACGAGGACGAGGCCGGCAATGACGAGAGCCATGTCTCAACTCCAGTTGGGGTCGTGGGTGCGACGGCACCCGGGACGGGAGGGGGAGGGGCTCCCCCTCTCGGGGCATGCATCTCCCGGGGTGTGGATTCCGCGGGCCGTGCGGGGAGGGTCAGCCGCCGGGTCTGTTGTGCCGGGTGCGGAGAGCCGCGGCGACCGCGGGGGAGGAACCGACCGTGCTGTCGCTCAGTCCGATGGAGGCGCCCCAGGGCCGGGGCGAGTGGGCGCGGCGTTGAACAGTCTTCGCAACTGCATCAAGGTGGAGGCCGTACGGAATGCGCCGTACAGCCCGGGGGCCGAAGGGGGAGTCGGGCCCCTGCGCCGCAGCCGAAGGGCGGGCGCCGGGCGACATCGCACAGGTGAGAGGTGCACCACCGGGGCAGGTGGTGCATTCCGCTTCTAGGCGCCCGGGTTCACCCGGCGTTGGTGCCGAACTGGTTCACCGCCGCCCGAAGCTCCCCGGCAACCGGTCCGCACACCGCCCCGCGTACTGCCGCCCCCTCCGGGAAATCCGGGTGCCTGAGCAACGGCGGCCCGTCCGGCCGAGAAGGCGGTTGTCGATGTGTCGCCCGTTCGTACATCGGCCGGCGCCACAACCCTCGACCGTGGCCTCCGTTTGTGGCCCGTCCTCGCTCGGCAGCCCATCGCCGACCTTCCGTAGCACGTTCATGGGGTCCTCCCCTTGGATACGGAGCGTGCGTAGTCGATCACTGGACTAGACCTATTTGCAATGTGCTTCTGCGATGTGTGACTCGGGTCACATGGGGTGTGTGGGTGGATATCGGCCACCCTCGCTCCCCGTGTCGCCGCCGCCCTCAGATGGCAGAATCGGCCACGGCGGGCGACGTCCGCCGCCGGGCCCGGGGTGAAGCAGCTCATCGCGTGCCGACCGGCCCCCACGACACCAGGAACGATGCGACCCGTGCGAGCACCTGCCCCCATCCGCTCGACACCACAAGGCGGCGCCCGGTGAGCACCTACCGAGACTTCGCCCACCGCGGCTCGGCCCGCGCCACCGTCCTGCGGACCGTCGGCACCCGCGAACGCCGCTCCCATCTGACCGCGCCCCGCGTGCCCACGGTGGGCATCGACATCGGCGGTACGAAGGTGATGGCGGGGGTCGTCGACGCCGACGGGGTCATCCTGGAGAAGATCCGCACCGAAACCCCCGACAAGTCCAAGAGCCCCAAGGTCGTCGAGGACACCATCTGCGAACTCGTCCTCGACCTCTCGGACCGGCACGATGTGCACGCCGTCGGGATCGGCGCCGCCGGCTGGGTGGACGCGGACCGGTCCAAGGTCCTCTTCGCACCCCATCTCGCCTGGCGCAACGAACCTCTGCGCGATGCCCTCTCCGCCCGGCTCGCGGTCCCCGTGCTCGTGGACAACGACGCCAACACCGCGGCCTGGGCCGAGTGGCGCTTCGGCGCCGGCCGGGGCGAGGACCATCTGGTGATGATCACCCTCGGGACCGGCATCGGCGGCGCGATCCTGGAGGACGGCCAGGTCAAGCGGGGCAAGTACGGGGTTGCCGGTGAGTTCGGGCACATGCAGGTGGTGCCCGGTGGCCATCGCTGTCCCTGTGGCAACCGCGGCTGCTGGGAGCAGTACAGCTCCGGCAACGCCCTGGTGCGCGAGGCCCGCGAACTGGCCGCGGCCGACTCGCCCGTCGCGCACTGTCTGATCGACCGCGTCGGCGGGAACATCGGGGACATCACCGGCCCCCTCATCACCGAGTTGGCCCGCGAGGGCGACGCCATGTGTGTCGAACTGTTCCAGGACATCGGCCAGTGGCTCGGGGTCGGCATCGCCAACCTGGCCGCGGCCCTCGACCCCTCCTGCTTCGTGATCGGCGGGGGCGTCAGCGCCGCCGACGACCTTCTCATCGGGCCCGCCCGCGACGCCTTCCGGCGCCATCTCACCGGCCGTGGCTACCGTCCCGAGGCACGCATCGCCAAGGCCCAGTTGGGGCCCGAGGCCGGGATGGTCGGGGCCGCCGATCTGGCCCGGCTCGTCGCCCGTCGCTTCCGTCGCGCCAACCGCCGGCGCGTGGAGCGCCACGAGCGGTACGAGCGCTATGCACAGGTGCTGCGCAACTCCGCCTCGGTGCGCCCCACCGAGGACCACTGAGGGCGACTGGGGACCACGCGGGACCGCGGAGAGCCACTGAGGTGTGGGGGAAGCTCAGGCCGCCGGGGGGCGCCCCCGGACCGGCCCCAGCGCACAAAGTTCAAGCCTGCGGAGCCGTGCGGGGCGCGAGGAGGTGTGGCGGCCCGCCGCCGCTCGGGAACCTCCGGAAGCTTCGGCGCATTCGTCGTACCGGGGTGCTCACGCGGACGCCCGCTCGCTCGATCGGACGGTTCTGTGACGCTGCCCCCCGCCCCGCGATGTCGTGTCCGCCGCGGTCCCGTACACCCCAGTCCTCTGGGAACCGAAGAGTCCGCTTCCGAGCCCGGCCGTTCCGGGACCGTACACTTCAGTTCCGACCGAGCCCCGTCCAGGAACCGACTTTCATGACCGTGCCCCGCCAGCCCACGTCCCCGGACGAGAGCTTCCGGCCCCCCGAGGGCAGGCGGCACATGATCCTTCGCCGCTGGTTGACGGCGATCATCATCGTGCTCCTCGTCGGAATCCCCGCCGGCTATCTGGTGATCTCCGCCGAGCAGAGCCGCGACAGCGGGCGCGACAAGGCAGCCGAGTCATCGGCCCGTGGGCTGCGCGACAGCTGGCCCTCCCAGATGAAGCGCCGCATCTTCGAGGTGCCGATTCCGCCGAAGTCCTCCAAGGTCGCCTACTTTGAAACCAGCAACTGGAAGACCAGCCGGTTGTACGTGCAGTTCCGGACCACGTCGGAGGGGCTCGACCTGTTCCTGGAAGAGGTCGGCACCAGCCGTTCCGAACTCATGTACGGGCAGGTCGCCATCGGTGCCAAGGACGCCCGCACGGTCGGTTGGGAGTTCACGTCCGAAAAGATCTGGGCAGGCACCAGCCACCCGGGCACGCGCCCCAGACCCAGTCAGGACATCACCGTCGACATGACCGATTCCACCCGCCCCAGGGTGTATGTCGTGTCCAGAACGACTCCCTGACCCTCCTCGAACGGACTACGTGTGGGGGGACCGCACTTTCCACGCGGCGAACTCACTACCGTGGAGCGGGTGAGTGAGACACAGACTCCCCCCGACGAGCAGACCCCCACCGGTGAGCAGACCCCTGCCGCGCCCTGGACAGCGGACGGCGGACGGACTCCCCTCGACGGACCGATCCCGGTGGCCGAACAGGCGCCCTCCCCAGTCCCGCCCGGCATACCCGCCGAGAACCCACCCCCGCAGACCCTTCAGTACCGCATGGACGGGCCGGACGACGCCCCGGTCCTGATCCTGGGTCCCTCCCTCGGTACCACATGGCATATGTGGGATCGACAGATCGAGGAACTCTCCCGCGAATGGCGCGTGCTGCGCTACGACCTGCCCGGTCACGGGGGCGCTCCGGCCCAGCCCGCCGCCTCTATCGGCGAACTCGCCGAACGCCTCCTCGCCACCCTCGACGGGCTGGGCATCCAGCGCTTCGGCTACACCGGCTGTTCCATCGGGGGTGCGATCGGCATCGAATTGGCACTCGGCCATCCGCACCGCGTCGCCTCGCTCGCGCTCGTCGCGGCCTCGCCCCGCTTCGGCACCGCCGACGAGTTCCGGCGGCGCGGCGTCGTGGTCCGCACCAACGGTCTGGAGCCGATGGCCCGCAGCGCGCCCGAGAGCTGGTTCACCCAGGGCTTCGCCGCCGCCCAGCCGGCGATCGTCGAGTGGGCCGTCCAGATGGTCCGCACCACGGACCCCGGCTGCTACATCGCCGCCTGTGAAGCGCTGGCCGCCTTCGACGCCCGTACGGAACTGGGCCGCATAGGCGTCCCCACCCTGGTGCTCGTCGGCTCCGAGGACCAGATCACCGGTCCCGCCGAGGCGCGCACCCTGGTCGCGGGGATCCCGGACGCGCGGCTCGCGCTGGTGCCGGGAGCCTCCCACCTGGCGCCCGTCGAGCAGCCGGCCGCGGTGACGGATCTTCTCGTCCGCCACTTCGCCGGAGTCGCCCAGGACACCCTGTCCGCGATCCCCGCACCGCAACTCGCGCCCGCGGCCTCGGCTCCGGTCGTGCCCGCGGCCGAGGTCGCACCGGTGGTCGAACCGGCGTTTCCGGGCCGTGCCGATCCGTATGAGCCGGGGGTGAAGGTCCGCCGCGAGGTCCTCGGCGACGCCCACGTCGACGAGGTGACCGCGCGGGCCGACGCCTTCGGCGACGACTTCCAGGAGTTGGTCACCCGGTACGCCTGGGGCGAGGTCTGGAGTCGGGACGGCATCGACCGACGAACACGCAGTGTCATCACCCTGACGGCATTGGTGGCAGGGGGTTATCGGGAGGAGCTGGCGACCCACACCAGGGCCGCGCTCCGCAATGGGCTGACTCCGCAGGAGATCAAGGAGATCCTGCTCCACACCGCCGTGTACTGCGGCGTTCCGGCGGCGAACTCCGCTTTTTCCGTGGCCCGTGAAGTCATTCGGCAGGAGACGACACCGGGTCCGTAGCAGGATGTGCCCATGGAGCTGACGAAGAAGAAGCACGCCTGCATCCGTTTGGAGAAGGACGGGGCGGTCCTGGTGATCGACCCCGGCGCCTTCAGCGAGCAGGACGCCGCCGACGGCGCTGACGCCGTACTGATCACCCATGAGCACCTCGACCACTTCGACGAGGGGCGGCTGCGCTCCGCCCTCGCCTCCGGGGCCGAGGTGTGGACGCTGCGGAGCGTCGCCGAACAGCTGTCGGCGGCCTATCCCGGTCGCGTCCACACCGTCGGCCACGGCGACACGTTCTCCGTGGCCGGATTTAATGTGCAGGTGCACGGGGAGCTCCATGCCGTGATCCACCCGGACCTCCCGCGGGTGACGAACGTCGGCTATCTGGTGGACGGCTCCGTCTTCCACCCCGGTGACGCCCTCACCGTGCCGGAGGTAGCCGTCGAGACCTTGATGCTGCCCGTCCACGCGCCGTGGAACAAGATCGCCGAGGTCATCGACTACGTACGCGAGGTGAAGCCGCGACGGGCCGTCGATGTCCACGACGCCCTGCTCACGGACCTCGCCCGGCCGGTCTACGACACGCACATCGGCAATCTGGGCGGGGCCGAGCACACGCGACTGGGTGCCGGCGAGAGCATCGCCGTGTGATGGGGTTCCTTTTCGGTCATTCACTCGACGAACGCCCGACCGGCCGGCTGCCCCGCCGAGCCCGGAGTGTCACACCCCGGCATTAGGCTTTCCCCATGCGCATCGCCACATGGAACGTCAACTCGATCACCGCTCGGCTGCCGCGGTTGCTCGCCTGGCTGGAGAGCAGCGGCACGGATGTGCTCTGCATCCAGGAGACCAAGTGCACCGAGGAGCAGTTCCCGGCCGCGGAGCTGCGGGAGATCGGCTATGAGTCCGCCATCCACGCGGACGGCCGGTGGAACGGCGTGGCGCTGCTCTCCAAGGTCGGTCTGTCCGATGTGGTCAAGGGGCTGCCGGGCGGCCCGGAGTACGGGGGCGTCCAGGAGCCCCGTTCGATCTCCGCCACCTGCGGCCCGGTGCGCGTGTGGTCGGTCTACGTGCCCAATGGCCGAGAGGTTTCACACGATCACTACGCCTACAAGCTGAGCTGGCTGGCCGCGCTGAAGACCGCGGTCGCCGAGGACGCGGCGGGGGAGCGGCCCTTTGCCGTCCTGGGCGACTTCAACATCGCGCCCACGGACGACGACGTCTGGGACCGGGCGGCCTTCGAGGGCAGCACGCACGTCACTGAGCCCGAGCGGGCCGCGCTCGCCGCTCTGCGGGAGACGGGTCTGGCCGATGTGGTGCCGCGGCCACTCAAGTACGATCATCCGTTCACCTACTGGGACTACCGTCAGTTGTGCTTCCCGAAGAACCGCGGCATGCGCATCGACCTCGTCTATGGCAACGAGCCGTTCAGGGAATCAGTCAAGGACGGCTACGTCGACCGTGAGGAGCGCAAGGGCAAGGGAGCATCGGACCATGCCCCGGTCGTGGTCGACGTCACCGTCTGACTATCGGCCACCGATCGACCGACGTCGTCCGA
Organism: Streptomyces sp. NPDC005963; assembly: GCF_040638655.1. Taxonomy (NCBI): domain Bacteria; kingdom Bacillati; phylum Actinomycetota; class Actinomycetes; order Kitasatosporales; family Streptomycetaceae; genus Streptomyces; species Streptomyces sp. NPDC005963. The sequence continues at coordinate 73,193 of NZ_JBEXVD010000006.1, forward strand.
CGACACCGATGACCGCCGTCGCGTGCCTTGTGGTGCGGCTGGCGGCGGGAATGCGAGGGTGAGTGGTGTGAACATCCCTTTCTTGGACCATTGGCTCAAACGTCACGGCGCTGACCAGGAGGACCAGCGGGCCGCAGCGGAGAGCGACCCGGAGCGGGCGGCGGCCATCGCCGAGTTGCTCTCGGAGTGCGAGCTCCTTCGTGTCCGGGCCGAGCGGCTGGGGCTCGAACTGGATGACAGCCCGGATTCATTGGCCGCGCTCGACCAGCTTCCGCCGCGCTGGCGGGACGATCCCGAGGAACTGCCCTGGGTGGGCAATGACGCGGGCCTCTACCTCGGTACGGTCATCGTGCGCACGGTTCCCGGGGCCGTCTGGCACATCTGGCCGGGTGGTCACCCTGTGGTGCGGCTTGCCTCGGGTCGGGAGATCAGCGTGGTCGAGGCGGGCCTGGACTGGGCGGTTCACGGCGCGCCCGAGTTGGCGCAGGTCTATGCGGAGGCGGCCGAGGCGTAGCCCCTGCCGGATTCGCCCGTCATCCACCGACCGCGGCGACCCGGGCGCCCGGAAGTCCGCTGAGATAAATACGGCTTATGCCCTATTTATGCGTGTCGCGCGTGAAGTCCCTTATCGGGATGGATAGTTTGCGCTGACCTCGACACAGCGATGAGTGGGTAGGGCAGCGTATGGCCGTCGTCGATCCGTTGATCGAGCTGCGGGACGTCAATAAGTACTACGGGCAGTTGCACGTTCTCCAGGACATCAACCTCACCGTCGGGCGCGGGGAGGTGGTGGTGGTCATCGGGCCGTCGGGCTCGGGGAAGTCGACCCTCTGCCGGACCATGAACCGGCTGGAGACCATCGAGTCGGGCACGATCACCATCGACGGCGAACCCCTGCCGGAGGAAGGCAAAGGGCTCGCCAGGCTGCGGGCCGACGTCGGGATGGTCTTCCAGTCCTTCAACCTCTTCGCCCACAAGACCGTTCTGGCCAATGTCTCCCTGGCTCCGATCAAGGTCCGCGGCCGGAAGAAGGAAGAAGCGGAGAGACGCTCGCGGGAACTGCTGGATCGAGTGGGGCTGGCCTCGCAGGCCGACAAGTACCCGGCGCAACTCTCCGGCGGACAGCAGCAGCGCGTGGCCATCGCACGAGCGCTCGCCATGGAACCCAAGGTCATGCTGTTCGACGAGCCGACCTCGGCCCTCGACCCCGAGATGATCAACGAGGTCCTTGAGGTGATGCAGCAACTCGCCCGGGACGGAATGACCATGGTCGTCGTCACCCATGAGATGGGCTTCGCCCGGTCGGCCGCCAATCGCGTCATCTTCATGGCCGACGGCCGCTGCATCGAGGACCGGACCCCCGAGGACTTCTTCACCCATCCGGAGAGCGAGCGCGCCAAGGACTTCCTCTCCAAGATCCTCAAGCACTGACGGGGCCGACACATGCGGATCAGACGTGCCCTGACGGCACTGGTGCTCGCGGCCCTCGCCGCCACGGCCTGCGGCAAGGAGGGCAGCCCCCCGGTCAAGGGACCACAGCCGGACCAACTGCCCGAGTACCAGGTCAACACGGCCTTCCAGTTGGAGGAATCACCGACCTGGCGCAAGGCGAAGCGACGCGGCCACTTCGTGGTGGGGGCCAAGGAGGACCAGCCCTACCTCGGTGAGAAGGACCCCGCCACCGGTCTGTACTCGGGTTTCGACATCGAGATCGCGCGGATGGTGTCCGCCTCGCTCGGGCTCGATCCACAGAAGATCGCCTTCCGTACGATCGCCTCCGCCAACCGGGAGACGGCCCTCCAGAACGGTCAGATCGACTACTACGTCGGCACCTACACCATCAACGACAACCGCAAGAAGCTCGTCGGCTTCGCAGGCCCGTACTACATGGCCGGTCAGGACCTGTTGGTCCGCGCGGACGAGGAGGACATCAAGGGCCCCGAAGACCTCGCCGGCAAGAGGGTCTGCTCGGCCTCCGGATCGACGCCCTACCAGCGCATCCAGGCCGACTACCCGAAGGCCGACCTCGTCGCCTACGACACGTACTCCATCTGCGTCGACAACCTCCTGACCTATCAGGTCGATGCGGTCACCACGGACAACGCCATCCTCACCGGATACGCGGCCAAGGCGCCGGACGAGTTGAAGGTCGTCGGCAAGCCCTTCTCCGAGGAGCCCTACGGGATCGGAGTGCCCCGCAAGGACAACGCCCTGCGCTTCGCCATCGACGACGCCCTGGAGGCCAACGAGAAGAACGGCAACTGGAAGAAGGCGTACAACGCCACGCTCGGTCTCTCGGGCGTCCCCGCACCCGAGCCGCCCCCGATCGACCGCTACCCGGCGAGCTGAGGACCGAAGTGAACGTACTGACCGACAACTTCTCCACCTACGGAGAAGGCTTCCTCGGTACCGTCGAACTGACGGTCTACTCCTCGCTCCTCGCGCTCGTCCTCGGTTTTCTGATGGCCTCCTTCCGGGTGGCGCCCGTGGGCTCCTTCCGGGTGATCGGCACGGTCTGGGTCACCGTGCTCCGCAACACCCCCCTGACCCTGCTGTTCTTCGCCGTCCTCCTCGGGCTGCCCCGGTTCGGCCTGGTCCTGCCCTTCAAGGTGTTCGCGGTCCTGGCCCTCGGCTGCTACACCTCCGCCTTCATCTGCGAGGCGCTGCGCTCGGGCATCAACACCGTCCCCAAGGGGCAGGGCGAAGCGGCCCGCAGCCTGGGCATGACCTTCAGCCAGACCCTCAACAACGTGGTGCTGCCCCAGGCGTTCCGCAGCGTCATCCCGCCGGTCGGTTCGACGATCATCGCGCTGGCGAAGAACTCCGCGATCGCCGGCGCGTTCAGCGTCACCGAACTCCTCGGCACCTACAAGACGCTCAGCGAACTCGGCTACAACATTATCTGGACCTTCGTCTGGATCGCCGTCGGCTATCTGATCATCACCCTGTCCATCAGTGCGCTGTTCAACGTGCTGGAGAAGCGCTATGGAGTCGCCCGATGACCGATTCCACCGCCCTCTACGACATCCCGGGGCCCAAGACCCGTCAGCGGCACCGCCTCTACGGGATCGTCTCGACCGTCGCCATCGCCGCCCTGCTCGGCTGGATCCTCTATCTGCTCTTCGACACCGGGCAGTTCACCGCCGCCAAGTGGACGCCCTTCGAGTACCAGGGCATTCAGGAACTGCTGTTGCGCGGTCTGGGCAACACCCTCAAGGCGTTCGCGTACGCCGCGGTGCTGTCCCTGGTCCTCGGCACCGTGCTGGCCTGCGGACGGCTCTCGGACCACGCGCCGGTGCGCTGGCTGTCCACCCTGCTCGTGGAGTTCTTCCGGGCGATGCCGGTCCTGGTGATGATCTTCTTCATCTTCGTCGCGCTGAAGGTCCAGCCCCTTCCCGCTCTGGTCGCGGGCCTCACCCTCTACAACGGCTCGGTCCTCGCCGAGGTCTTCCGCGCCGGCGTCAACTCGGTGGACCGCGGCCAGCGCGAGGCCGCGTACGCGCTGGGGATGCGCAAGACCCAGGTCATGACCCATGTGCTGGTGCCCCAGGCCGTCCGCGCCATGCTGCCGACGATCATCAGTCAGCTCGTGGTGGCACTGAAGGACACCTCGCTCGGCTATTTGATCACCTACGAGGAATTCCTCCACGCGGGCAAGCTCATCGCCTCGAACCTCGACTACGATCTGCCCTTCATCCCCGTGGTGATGGTGATCTCGCCGATCTACATCGGGATGTGTATGTTGCTCTCCTGGTTCGCGAACTGGGTGGCCAGGCGGCAGCGTCGCAATCCAAAGACGGAGGCCGTGGAGATCACCCCGGCCGATCCAGGGACGCTGCTGTCCGGGGGTCCCCCCAAGCCGTAGGAGGCAGGGCAGCAGTACATGGGGCATGACCCGGAGCCCCCCGACGGGGCTCCGGCCGCAGCCGGTGATCACTTCTGGCGTCGCGACACCCACGGATGGTGAGGGGCGGTCGCGGACGAGGAGAAGGTCAGCTGCGCCGGCAGGGTCGTGCTCGATGGAGAGAGCAGGTCGAGGGCGTCCACGACCACGGTGACACGGGTGCGGTCCGGCACTTCACCGGCGTGGAGGACCGCTCCGCGTCACGGTGCACGGCCCACCAGGGGTCAGCCCGTGGCGTACCGGGCGCCGGGTCGACCCGCTTGCCGAGGCCGAGCGGGCCCGCGTCGAAGCGCCACACGACGGGGGCGCCGCTCTCCTTGGTCGTCCGTCCAGGAAGGTGCCGCACGATCCGGAGCGCGCACCCTGGTGCCGTCCGGGCACCGGCTCGCCTCATCCGGTGGCGGTCCGCGGGGCGCCACCGGAGGGCAGCGGTGTCCTCGCCGCGACCGTCACGTCCGCGACCACCTCGACGACGTCGGGACCGTACGCCTGCGAGTTGACCACCTTCAGCAGCAGGCAGAACGAGTTCCGTCCGTGCTTGCGCGCCAGCCCCTCGTGGTGCCGGGCGAGATAGCGGGTGGCCGCCTGGTTGGTGATGGCGCGCTGACCACAGAAGAGGAAGACCGGCCGGGCGTCCTGATGGGCGGTCAATCGAGCCAGGAGTACGTATTCCGCCACTCCCGCCTCCAACCGGTAGCGATCCGCACCTATCTGGAACGCGCCCTGGTCCGGGCCCGGCTGGGGATCGACGTTGATGCGCACCCCGGGGAGCAAATGGTGCAGATGCGCCGCCATCCGCCGATTTGAGTACGGCCCGCCCACGCAGAACTCCGTACGCTCCCCGAAGCCCTGTCGGGCGATGTCGTGCCAGACGATCTCGGCCTGTGCCTCGCAGTCCTTGATGAGCGCGGACAACTCCAGCAGGGCGAACACGTCAAAGCGGTGCACCGACCCGTCCCGGCCTGCTTCCCGGTTGACGACCAGCAAGGACTCCGAGTTCGAGGGCAGTCCGAAGAAGGTCTGCTTGCGCAGCAGCTTGCGTCGCAGGAGGTAGGTACGGGCGAGCCAACCGAGCGTGGCGCTGATCCCGGCGGCCACCACACCGAGCACGATGTTGCGTACGTCGTCGTTCATGGGCGCGCAGCCTATCGCTGCCGTCGCACCGCCGTTCGATGCAGTCCCGGCCAGGTGTCCTGCCGACCCCGGCCGGGTGAAGTTACAGTGCGCGGACGCATGTTGACTGGAGGTATCCACATGGGCCGAACCGCCGCCCGCAACGCGACCGTTCTGACCGTCGCGGCAGCTATGGTCTCGCTGGGGGCCGCCGCGCCCTCGCAGACCACGCCCTTACTGAAGACACCCGCGAAGTCACCGGTGGCCGTCGGTCACGGTGGCGCCGTGGCCAGCGTCGATCCGGACGCCTCGGCCGCCGGCATCGAGGTGCTCAAACGAGGGGGCAATGCCGTGGACGCGGCGATCGCCACCGCTGCTGCCCTGGGCGTCACCGAGCCGTACTCGGCGGGCATCGGCGGCGGTGGCTTCTTCGTCCACTACGACGCCAGGACCCGTACGGTCCACACCATCGACGGTCGGGAGACCGCGCCGCGCTCCGCGGGCCCCGACCTCTTCCAGGAGAAGGGCCAGCCGATCCCGTTCGCCGAGGGCCAGACCAGCGGACTGGGCGTGGGCACCCCCGGTACGCCGGCCACTTGGGACAGCGCGCTCGACAGTTGGGGCAGCAAGCCCCTGGACGAGTTGCTGAAGCCCGCGGAGCGGTTGGCGCGCGACGGATTCATCGTGGACGCCACCTTCCGCTCCCAGACCGAGGCCAATCAGGAGCGCTTCGCCGACTTCCCGGCCAGCGCCGAACTCTTCCTCCCCCGGGGGAAGCTGCCCGTGGTCGGTACCGTCTTCAAGAACCCCGATCTCGCCCGCACCTACAAGACGATCGGACGGGAGGGCGTCAAGGCGCTCTACCGGGGTGACATCGCCACGGACATCGTGCGCACGGTCCGCAAACCGCCCGTCGGGGACGGGGTGACCCGCAAGGTCAGGCCCGGTGACCTCACCACCAAGGACCTGCGGACCTACGACACCATCCGGCGTGCACCCACGAAGATCTCCTACCGGGGCCTGGACGTCTACGGCATGGGTCCGTCGTCCTCGGGCGGCACCAGCGTGGGCGAGGCGCTGAACATCCTGGAGCGCACCGATCTCGCGGACGTCACCAAGACCCAGTACCTGCACCGTTTCATCGAGGCCAGCCGGATCGCGTTCGCCGACCGGGGCCGCTGGGTGGGTGACCCCGCCTTCGAGGACGTTCCCGTCAAGGAACTCCTCTCCCAGCGGTTCGCCGACTCACGGGGCTGCCTGATCAAGGACGATGCGGTGCTCACCAGCCCGCTCGCCCCGGGTGACCCTCGCAAGCCCGTTGCTTGCGCCAACAAGGGCAAGACCGCACCGACCACCTTCGAGGGGGAGAACACCACCCATCTGACGACGGCCGACAAGTGGGGCAACGTCGTCGCATACACCTTGACGATCGAGTCCACGGGGGGCAGCGGGATCACCGTGCCGAACCGGGGCTTCCTGCTGAACAACGAGTTGACGGACTTCTCCTTCGCGCCGGCGAGCCCGGCCGTGCACGACCCGAACCTGCCGGGTCCGAGCAAGCGTCCGCGTTCGTCCATCTCGCCCACGATCGTCCTCGACGAGGGGCGGCCGGTGCTGGCACTGGGCTCTCCGGGCGGTGCGACGATCATCACCACCGTGCTCCAGACCCTGACGGGCCGTCTGGACCGTGGACTGCCCCTGGTGGAGGCGATCGCAGCCCCGCGGGCCAGCCAGCGCAACCAGACCACGACCGAGTTGGAGCCGGGGCTCTGGGACAGCACCCTGCGGACGCGGCTGGAGAAGATCGGCCACCGCTTCCGTCTCAATGCGGAGATCGGGGCCGCAACGGGGATCGAGCGGCTCCCCGACGGGCGATGGCTCGCCGCGGCGGAGAAGGTGCGTCGGGGCGGCGGCTCGGCCATGGTGGTGCGGCCCAGCGGCAACCCGTAGCGAGGTTCCGGCCGGCATTTTGGACCGCGCCGCCGTTCGGGCGGGCGTACTCCGTCCGGCCCCTCGTTCACCCGCGGCCCGTTCGGCATCAACTGCCGGACGGGCCGCTGTTGTTGTATGAACGTCTGCCCCGACGCCGGCGACGGCGGGGGATCGGTTCTGTGCGGGAGCGGGTAAGGACGCATTTCCGCACAGAAAGGTGATCTTCCCATGCGTTCATCCACTCTGGTCCCCGCACTCGTCGCCGCGCTCGCGGGGGCGGCCCTGCTCGGCTCCGCCGCCCTGCCTGCCGAGGCGCAGCCGATTCAGCGGGTCGTCACCCCCGATGCGTACGGCGTGCGCGAGGGCACCGTAGGGGCGGCGGAACTGCTGGCCAGGACGGGGACCTGTACGCAGATCTCCAGCGGGAAGTACGCCAAGGACGCCGGAGGAACCAAGTCCGTCCCGGTCTGCGGCACCGACGAGGCGGTGTTCTGGACGGCCGATCTGGACATCGACTGCGACGGTCGGGCCACCACCCGGTGCAATGCCCAGACCGACCCCTGGTTCCTCCCCGATACCGCCTTCCATCAGTCGGACGGCAGACCGCTGAGCGCGGAGGAACTGCCGTTCATCGTGGTGCCCAGCCCCAGTTCGACCTGGCGCTACACCGACTTCGGGATCAAGGGCGGGTCGGTGGTGGCGGTGGTCTACGACGGCAAGGTCCGGTACGGAGTCGTCGGGGACACAGGGCCCACCGGGATCATCGGTGAGGCGTCCTACGCCATGGCCGAGTCCCTCGGCATCGACCCCGACCCGGCCACGGGCGGGGTTGCCTCGGGCGTCACCTACATCCTCTTCAAGAACTCCAAGGCGTCCCCGATCGAGAGCCACAGCGCCGCGGTGACGCTCGGGGACTCGCTGGCCAAGCAGTTCGTCGCGAACGGCTGACGGGGTCGGGCCGGCCGATTCACAGGACGGTGAGCACGCGCGGTCCGTCATCGGTGATGGCCACGGTGTGCTCCGCGTGGGCGGCCCGGCTGCCGTCGATCGTACGGACCGTCCAGCCGTCCTTGGCGGTGTAGTGGTCGTCCGTGCCGCCCGCGATCACCATGGGCTCGATGGCCAGCACCATGCCGTGGCGCAGCACCATGCCCCGCCCGGGCCGGCCCTCGTTGGGGACGCCGGGGTCCTCGTGCATCCGTCGGCCGATGCCGTGGCCTCCGTAACCGTCCGGAATGCCGTAGCCGGCCGAGCGGCACACGCGGCCGATGGCATGGGCGATGTCGCCGATCCTGCTGCCGACGACGGCCGCCGCGATACCGGCTTCAAGAGCGGCTTCGACGGTCTCGATGAGCCGGAGGTCAAAGGGCCTGGCGCGCCCCACGGTGAAGCTCACCGCTGCGTCACCCACCCAGCCGGCGAGCGTTGCGCCGCAGTCCAGGCTCAGCAGGTCGCCGTCGCGCAGCCGGTAGTCGTCCGGGATGCCGTGGACGATCGTGTCGTTGACCGACGCGCAGACGACGGCGGGGAAGGGGACGGGGGCCCAGGACGGGTGATAGCCGAGGAAGGGCGACAGGGCGTCGGCCTCGGCGAGGACGGCCCGCGCTGCGGCGTCCACCTCCCGCAGGGTCACTCCCACGGCCGCGACCTCACGGGCCGCGGTCAAAGCACCGGCCACGATCCGCCCGGCCTCGCGCATCGCTTCGATCGACTGATCGGTTTTGATCTCTACCATGCCAATTACTATACCGGTCCTGGCGGTATTCGAATACCGGCATTAGAATAACGCCATGGTTCGCACACCCCTCACCCCCGAAGAGCGCGAACGCGGCGAGCGACTCGGTCGCATGTTGCGCACGGCGCGAGGCGATCGCAGCATGGTCGAGGTCGCCATGGTCGCCGGGATCTCCCCCGAGACCCTTCGCAAGATCGAGACCGGCCGCGCCCCCACACCGGCGTTCTTCACCGTGGCCGCCCTGGCCTCCGCACTCGGACTCTCCATGGATGAGCTGGTGGTCCGCTGCGCCCTGGTGCCCGCAGCCTGAGCGTGCCCAGCAAGATCCGAAGGAAAGGCCCTAGGCTCGTGCCCGTGACCGCCACCGACTTCGCCGCCGCCCGGTACTTGAGCGTGACCACCTTCCGCAAGAACGGCACCGGGGTCGCCACGCCCGTGTGGTTCGCCGAGGACGGCGGAAAGCTCTACGCCTGGACCCGTACCGACTCCTGGAAGGTCAAGCGGCTGCGCAACGACCCCCGGGTCGTCGTCTCCGTCTGCGACGCCCGCGGGCGGATCGCGGAGGGCGCCCCCACTGCCGAGGGCACCGCCGAACTGCTGGATGCGCAAGGCACGGCCCGGGTGCGCTCCCTGCTCGCCCGCAAGTACACCTGGCAGTTCTGGCTCGTCGACTGGCCGGCGATGGTGGTCCGGCGCGGGAAGCGCCCCCACACTGGCATCGCGGTGACCCTCTGACCCTCTGACGGTTGGACGGGCCGAAGGCTGCGGGACGTTCGCGTCGTCGGCCGCTTCCGCCACGCCGTCACCGGCTCGATGATCTGTCGAACCGTCATGTCTCGTGCCCCGAGGACGCCCTGAGGTGCGCTCGGGTGCAACTGGAGCCGGCTGAGCCGGTTGAGTCGGCTGGGAACCCTGTTGCTGCCGGGCTCGTCGTCCGCTCGGGTGAAACAAGATCGATTCTGCGGGTTGACTCCGATGGTCTTGCCCCGATGTGTGACGGGGCTTACGTTCTCCCTCTACGCACCGCGTCTACGTGCGTAGAGGCTCGCTGACGCCCGGCCGAAGGAGCAGCCCATGGCCACTGTCGTACGCGCCGCACTGGTCCAGGCGACCTGGACAGGCGACACCGAATCCATGATTGCCAAGCACGAGGAACACGCTCGTGAGGCAGCCCGACAGGGCGCGCGGGTGATCGGATTCCAGGAAGTCTTCAACGCCCCCTACTTCTGCCAGGTCCAGGACTCCGAGCACTACCGCTGGGCCGAGCCCGTCCCGGACGGGCCCACCGTCCTGCGGATGCAGGAACTGGCCCGCGAGACCGGGATGGTGATCGTCGTCCCCGTCTTCGAGGTCGAGGGCGCCGGCTTCTACTACAACACCGCGGCCGTGATCGACGCCGACGGCTCCTATCTGGGGAAGTACCGCAAACACCACATCCCGCAGGTCAAGGGCTTCTGGGAGAAGTTCTACTTCCGCCCGGGCAACGCCGGCTGGCCCGTGTTCGACACCGCCGTCGGCAGGGTCGGCGTCTACATCTGCTACGACCGCCACTTCCCCGAGGGCTGGCGCCAACTCGGCCTCAACGGCGCCCAACTGGTGTACAACCCGTCCGCCACCTCCCGGGGTCTGTCCGCCTACCTCTGGCAGTTGGAACAACCTGCGGCAGCCGTCGCCAACGAGTACTTCGTCGCCGCGATCAACCGCGTCGGTCAAGAGGAGTACGGCGACAACGATTTCTACGGCACCAGCTACTTCGTCGATCCCCGCGGCCAGTTCGTCGGCGACCCGGCCAGCGACAAGGCGGAACAACTCCTCGTCCGGGATCTCGACTTCGATCTGATCGACACCGTCCGACAACAGTGGGCGTTCTACCGCGATCGCCGCCCGGACGCCTACGAAGGGCTGGTGCAGCCGTGACCCTCCACGACCGGCACCGGGCCGTCATCCCCGACTGGGTCGCCCTCTACTACCGGCAGCCCATCGAACTCTCCCACGGCGAGGGCCGATACATCTGGGACGCCGAAGGCAACCGCTACCTCGACTTCTTCGGCGGCATCCTCACCACCATGACCGCCCACGCCCTGCCCGAGGTCACCAAGGCGGTGGCCGAACAGGCCGCACGGATCATCCACTCCTCCACGCTCTACCTCAACCGGCCCATGGTCGAACTCGCCGAACGCATCGCCGCCCTGTCCGGCATCCCCGACGCACGGGTCTTCTTCACCACCTCCGGCACCGAGGCCAACGACACCGCCCTGCTGCTCGCCACCGCCCACCGCCGCTCCAACCAGGTGTTGGCCATGCGCAACAGCTACCACGGCCGTTCGTTCTCGGCCGTCTCGCTCACCGGCAACCGCGCCTGGACCACCACCACGCTCTCCCCGGTCCAACCCCTGTACGTCCATGGGGGAGTGCGCACCAGGGGCCCCTACGCCGAACTGTCCGACGAGCGGTTCATCCGCGCCTGCGTCGCCGATCTGGAAGACCTCCTCGGCCACACCCGCGACGTGGCTGCGCTGATCGCCGAACCCATCCAGGGCGTCGGCGGATTCACCTCACCGCCGGACGGCCTCTACGCGGCCTTCCGCGAGGTCCTCGACCGGCACGGCATCCTCTGGATCGCCGACGAGGTCCAGACCGGCTGGGGACGGACCGGGGACCACTTCTGGGGATGGCAGGCACACGCGGAGAACGGGCCGCCGGACATCATCACCTTCGCGAAGGGCATCGGCAACGGCATGTCCATCGGCGGAGTCGTCGCCCCCGCCGCCATCATGAACTCCCTGGACGCCAACTCCATCTCCACCTTCGGCGGTTCCCCGATCACCATGGCCGCGGGCAACGCCAACCTGAACCACCTGCTGGAGCACGACCTCCAGGGCAATGCGCGCCGGGTGGGCGGACTGCTGATCGAACGACTGCGGGCGGTCAGCGCCCAGGTCCCCTCGGTACGGGAGGTACGTGGCCGGGGGCTGATGATCGGGATCGAGCTGGTCAAACCCGGCACCGACGAGGCCGATCCGCAGGCCGCGTCGAACGTGCTGGAGGCGGCCCGCGAGAACGGCCTGTTGATCGGGAAGGGCGGCGGCCACAACACCAGCGCGCTGAGGATCGCACCGCCGCTCTCCCTGACCATCGCGGAAGCGGAAGAAGGCGCGGCGATCATGGCGCACGCGCTGCGCGCCGCGTAGAGGGGGTCTGCGACGGGCTGCACGGGACCGCGTCCCGGGCGGCCGACCCGATGTCGGCCCCGGTCCATGAGACGGGCCCGCAGTCGGGCGGGACCCTTCACCCCTTCACCCACGCGGAGGACGCCCGCCGGACGCACCCCCTGGTGCTGCCGGCACACCGAAGGCGGGGCGGGGCACGCACCGACCACGTACCCACCAGTAGGGAGCGCAGCAGCACATGAGCAGCACTCGCACTCTCATCCGCGGCGGTCTCGTCATCACCGCGGCGGACGAGACCCACGCCGACGTACTCATCGAGGACGGCAGGATCGTCGCACTCGCCGCACACGGCTCCGCCATCGCCGAGTCCTGGACCGCCGACCGCACCATCGATGCGGCCAACCGCTATGTCATCCCGGGCGGAGTCGACGCCCACACCCACATGGAACTGCCCTTCGGGGGCACCTTCGCCTCCGACACCTTCGAAACCGGGACCCGGGCCGCCGCCTGGGGCGGCACCACCACCATCATCGACTTCGCGGTGCAGTCCGTCGGACACCGACTGCGCGAAGGGCTCGACGCCTGGTACGCCAAGGCGGACGGCAACTGCGCGATCGACTACGGCTTCCATATGATCCTCTCCGACGTCAACGAGTCGTCCTTGCGCGAGCTGGATCGGTTGGTGCAGGAAGGGGTCACCTCCTTCAAGCTGTTCATGGCCTATCCCGGCGTCTTCTACAGCGACGACGGCCAGATCCTGCGCGCCATGCAGCGATCCGCCGACAACGGCGGACTGATCATGATGCACGCGGAGAACGGCATCGCCATCGACGTCCTCGTCGAACAGGCCCTCGCCGCAGGTCGCACCGACCCCCGGTATCACGGGGAGGTCCGCAAGGCCCTGCTGGAGGCCGAGGCCACCCATCGGGCGATCCAACTCGCCAGGGTCGCCGGCGCACCCCTGTACGTCGTCCACGTATCGGCCGAGGAAGCCCTCGACGAGATCGCCGTCGCACGAGACAAGGGTCTGAACGTCTTCGGCGAGACCTGTCCGCAGTACCTCTTCCTCTCCACCGACGACCTCGCCGAACCGGACTTCGAAGGCGCGAAGTACGTGTGCAGCACGCCGCTGCGACCCCGGGAACATCAGACGGCGCTCTGGCGCGGACTGCGCACCAACGACCTCCAGGTCGTCTCCACCGACCACTGTCCGTTCTGCTTCACCGGTCAGAAGGAGTTGGGACGCGGTGACTTCTCCAAGATTCCCAACGGACTGCCCGGGGTGGAGAACCGGATGGACCTCCTCCATCAGGCCGTGCTCGACGGACACATCACCCGTCGCCGTTGGATCGAGATCGCCTGCGCCACGCCGGCCAGGATGTTCGGCCTCTACCCCAAGAAGGGCACCATCGCCCCCGGGGCCGATGCGGACGTCGTCATCTACGATCCGCGGCAGCCGCAGACGCTGTCGGTCGAGACCCACCACATGAACGTCGACTACTCGGCGTACGAGGGCAAGGACATCACCGGTCAGGTGGAGACCGTGCTGTCGCGCGGCGAGGTGGTCATCGACCGGCGCGAGTTCACCGGCCGCGCCGGGCACGGCCAGTACGTCCCGCGGGGCACCTGCCAGTACCTCGGCTGATCGGCGCCCGATCGGCCACTTCAGCCACGGACCGCGAGCACCGCGGAGCAAGGAGCCCCGACACATGGACTTCGGACTCGTCCTCCAGACGGACCCGCCGGCATCGGCCGTCGTCGATCTGATGCGGCGTGCGGAACGCCAGGGGTTCACCTACGGCTGGACCTTCGACTCCGCGGTGCTCTGGCAGGAGCCCTTCGTCATCTACAGCCGCATCCTCGAACACACCGAACGCCTGGTCGTCGGACCGATGGTCACCAACCCTGGCACCAGGACCTGGGAGGTCACCGCCTCCACCTTCGCCACGCTCAACGACATGTACGGTCCCCGCACGGTGTGCGGCATCGGGCGCGGCGACTCCGCGATGCGGGTCGCCGGACGCAAACCCAACACGCTCGCCCGCCTCGGCGAGGCCATCGACGTCATCCGGGACTTGGCCGAGGGGCGCGAGACCGAGGTCGACGGACAGCTGTTGCGGATTCCCTGGGTGAAGGACGGGAAGCTGCCCGTGTGGATGGCCGCGTACGGACCGAAGGCACTCGCCCTCGCAGGTCAGAAGGCCGACGGCTTCATCCTCCAACTGGCCGACCCGTATCTGACGGAGTGGATGGTGAAGGCCGTGCGCACGGCAGCCGTCGAGGCCGGACGCGACCCGGCGTCCATCACGGTGTGCGTGGCGGCCCCCGCGTACGTCGGCGATGACCTTGCGCACGCCCGCGACCAGTGCCGTTGGTTCGGCGGGATGGTCGGCAACCACGTGGCCGATCTGGTCTCCCGCTACGGCGAGCACTCCGATGTGATTCCCGAGGCTCTGACCGCGTACATCAGGGAGCGGCACGGCTACGACTACAGTCACCACGGCCGTGCCGGGAACCCGTCCACGGACTTCGTCCCCGACGACATCGTGGACCGCTTCTGTCTGCTGGGCCCGGTCGAGGCCCACATCGAGAAGCTGAAGACCCTGCGGGAACTGGGCGTCGACCAGTTCGCGGTCTACGACATGCACGACGCGAAGGAAGCCACGATCGACGCGTACGGTCAGCACATCATCCCGGCACTGCGGGACTGACCCGTGAACCTGCTCCCGGCCACGCCCTACAGACCGGGCGGAGGATGAACCGGTCGCGTCACCAGTCCCAACGCCCACCAGCTCCGGCATTTCTGACGAGCTGGTAGGGCGTCTCCCGGAGTGTGGGTCAGATCTTGATCGTGGGGCTGTAGTAGGTGTCCGCGGTGATCTGCCATCCGAAGGCGTAGTCCCTCAACCCGCTGGGGCAGGTGATCGTGCCGGAGAGGTATCCGCCACGCGCCGTGAGGTTCTTCTTCAGCTCGTAGACGCGCTGGCCGGAGCTCCCCTGGCACGTCAGGCCGAACCGCCCCTTGACGGCCTTGTTCGTCTTGTTGACGAAGTTCACCCGAACCTTGTTCGCGGCGACCTTCTCAATGCACCGCGAGATCTTGGCACCTGAGCAGTGCCATACTCCGGAGGCGGCAGCTGCGCGCGGTACGACCTGGGCCTCGGCAACGGTGACGGACGCTCCCAGCAACGCTATTGCGGCGGCACCCGTGGTCATCATTCGCGTGGTGGTCCTCATGATTCCCCGTACTTCCTCAGTGAACAGCACAGCTCTGGTGGGAGATTCCGCACCGGACCCGAACCGACATGTTCAGGCCGGACCGAGTTAATCATGGCGGTTGACCTGCCAGCGATCGTGATTCGGTGCCCGGGCCAGCTCCGACCAACAGACCGGCAGGGTGCTTCGGGGCGCCGACGACCAGTCGTGCCCCTTTCCGAACGTGGCTTGAACGCATCTCGCTCGAAGGGGTTGTTCGGGGAAGGATGACCGGGTCGACATCGCATGACCGTTCGACCCAACGGGCGGGGGTAACGGGGGACTGACGGACATCGGATACGACCTCTCCGGTACGTGGGCAGTGTGATCGCGGTGAGGGCGGTGGAACCGTGTTCCGCCCTCATGTCCACCGTCCCGTGCCCGGATGGTGGTCGACAGCCCTGCTGATTCCCCCTGGGGCGACCAGCACGATCGTGAGCGGCCGTGAGGGGCCGGTCCGACGGGCCGGATGCTCCATGAGCAGGCGGGATGCAGCAGCCACTTCGTGCGCAGCGGCCTGTTCACCGTGGCCCCGAACAGGGGCCACGGGGCATGTGCCGATCACTCCCGGCTGTCGCCGTCCGGACCGGAACGGAGTGCCCTGCCGGCCGACCTCCCATGCAGGTCGATCAGGCGCGCCGTTCGGCTTCCGTGGTGCAGCGGACACAACTCCGTTCGTACCGAGCCGTACCAGCACCGTGATGGCACAACCCGCACGACCCGTCACGCCTCGTCCGAGCCCTGCGCACCGCCGGCCCGCACCCGTAGCACGGGATCCACCAACCCCAGGGAGTCGCTGACCCCATGCCCCGTACCACCACCCCACGAGAGCTTCCCACCGCTGGTTCCCGGGACCTGCTCGGAGGAGCCCTCGCCTTCAAACGCGATCAATTGGGATTCCTCGCCGACAACGTCGGCCGTCACGGGGACCTCTTCCGGTTCCGGCCGTTGGGCCTCCCCATGGTTCTAGCGAACCATCCCGATCACATCCAACACATCCTGGTCGACGGCGAACAGCGCTACGACAAGAACGCAACCATCTTCAAAGTGGTCAGACCGGTGCTCCGTGAGGGGCTGATCGCCGTCGCCGACAAAGAGCGGTGGAGTCGCCAACGGCGCATGATGGCACCCCTCTTCACACCCCGCACCATCGCGGGATTCACCGAGAACATGACGCACGAGACGGTGGAGATGTTGGACCGTTGGGGCCGTCGCCCGTCTCCCGACGCACTGGTCGACATCACCGACGAGATCGGTCAGTTGGCCTTGCGTATCGTCAACCGATCGCTGTTCAGCGCCGATGTGAGCGTCGCGGCCCAGTCCTTCGAGCGCGCCTTCGCCACCGCCAACGACGTGCTCGGCTCCTTCTTCCGATTTCCGTTCCCGCCGCTCAGCTGGCCGACTCCGCGTCGTCGACGACTGCAACGCGCCATCGACGACATGGATCGCTTCGTCTCCGGTGTGATTCGCCAACGGACCGAAGCCCCCGCCCCCGACCCGTCGTCATCACCGGACCTGTTGACACTGCTGATGCACAGCACCGACGACGACGGCAGTGGCATGGATCCGGAGCAACTCCATCACGAGGTCCTCAACCTCTGTATCGGGGCCTTCGAAACCACCACCAACACGCTGTCCTGGGCCTTCTACCTGCTGGCACGGCACCCGCAGACCGAAGCGCGGCTGCACGAGGAGGTGGATCGGGTGCTCGCCGGGCGGGTGCCGCGGTTCGAAGACCTGCCGCAGCTCGTCTACACCCGGATGATCATCGATGAGACGCTGCGCATCTACTCGCCCGCGTACCAGACCATGCGGCACGTGTGCGAGGAGGACGTCGTGGGGGGCTACCGCATCCCTGCGGGCAGCAACGTCCTCATCAACAGCTATCTGCTCCACCGGCACCCCGAGTTCTGGCCGAATCCGGAGACCTTCGAACCGGAGAACTTCACGCCCGAACGGGTGGCCGCCCGGCCCAAGCACGCGTACATCCCCTTTGGTAGCGGTCGGCGCGTGTGCATCGGCAAGCACTTCGCGCTGGCCGAGCTCACCCTGGCACTGGCCACGGTGGCACGTGGCCATCGACTGCTCTCGCCCCCCGGTGCACCGGCCGTGACGCCGGAACCACTGATCACACTGCATCCGCGGGGCGGCATCCACCTCCGTCTCGCCTGTCGCTGACCCACCCACCCCGGGAGCCCCTTTGATCGACACGGCCTGTCCGTTTCCCTTCGCCGTCAGTCCGCACGTGCACCGGGCCCGTCAACGCCTGGCCGTCTGGACTCGGGACCACGGTCTGATACGCAGTCCCCAGGCTCGTGAGCGCTTCGAACGCGCCGACTTCGCCTGGTTCGCCGGGCTCGTCCATCCGACGGCCCACGCCGAGGCACTCGATCTGATGGCGGAGTGGTTCGCCTGGCTCTTCCTGGTCGACGACCAACTGGACGACGGTCCCCTCGGACGCTCCCCGGAACGCATGACGCAGGCGGTCGCGCTGATGCGGGACATCCTGGACGACGGCACCGCCTTATCGGCGACGGGTGATGCACTGGCCTCGCCCGTCGCCTCCGCGCTGGCGGACCTCTGGCACCGCACGGCCGGCCGCATGTCCGCGGCCTGGCGCCGAAGGTTCGTCCACCACCTGGAGCAGTGTCTGACCACGGCCACGGTCTGGGAGGCCCAGAACCGCGTCAGCGGCGCCGTACCGTCCGAGGAGACCTACATCGCCAACCGGCGTCACACCGGTGCCATCTACGTCTGCATGGATCTCGTCGAGTTCGTCGCCGGCGTCGAAGTCCCCGCCGAGTGCCACCGCTCGCCGGCCTTCCGCACCGCCCTGGATGCCGCCTGCGATGTCGTGTGTTGGGTCAACGACGTGTACTCGTACGCCAAGGAACGTGCGTTGGGCGAGGTCCACAACCTGGTGCACGTCGTGGGACACCACCGCAGCTGGGACGAACACAGGGCGAGGAAGGAAGTGTGCGCCGCCGTCTCCGCACGTACGGACGCGTTCTTGACCGCCGAGGAGGCACTGCGGCGCAACCATCCGGGAGGCGCACCGTGGATGGAACCCTGCCTTGCGGGGATGCGGTCGTGGATGCGGGGCAACCTCGACTGGTCGCGAAGAACCGAGCGCTATACGAGCGGAATCCGGGAGAGTGGCGCGAGCGCCCATGTGGAGCCGGCGCTCATGGAAGCGGGCCGGTGAGCGTCCTCGACCAGGGGGCGCGTGCGCTCGCCCCGCTCGCTCTCGTGGTCACGCACCGCCGTCGGTGAGCTGAGCGAGGGCTTCCAGTGGAGGGGTGCCCTGCGGTGCGGTCATTGCCACACCGTGGGGCGCCGTCGCTCACTTGCTGAGTTCGTCCGCCGGCTCCGGCTCCCACGCGGCGATCTCCTGCAAGGCAGCGATATGACCGGTGAACGCGGTACGGCCCTTGCGGGTGAGGGAGAGCCAGGTGCGGGCGCGCTTGCCGACGAACGCCTTGCGGACCTTCACGTACTCCGCCTGCTCCAACAGCGCGATCTGTTTGGACAGGGCGGAGTCCGTGACCTCGATGGTGTCCCGGAGCGTCCTGAAGTCGGCTTCGTCGACCGAAGCGAGCGTCGCGGCGATGGAGAAGCGCACCGGGGCGTGGATGAACGTGTCGAGGGACTTGCGCGGATGCGTCACGGTCCGGCCACGGGGGTGCGGGTGACCTGGCGGTCCAGGACGCCGATCACGAAGAAGGGGGCGGCGCACAACACCGCGCCGGGCACCCACCACAGCGGTTCACCGGAGAAGAAGGCCGAACCGAGGGTGATGGTGAGCGAGTAGACGGCCGCCCCGATCCCGGTCGTGGTGGCGTACTTGATCCGGTGGTGGCGCGGCAGCACCGGACGGGTCGCCGTGTAGACGACGAGGGCGAAGAACGGCACGAGCAGCACCGCCGGCACGGCGTACGGATAGGAGGGCTGGACGAGTAGGCCGTACGCGGCCGTCATCACCAGCATGGCCAGGCCGAGGAGGAACACGATCAGCCCCGGACGCGGGCGCTTCTCCTGCATCCGGCTGGCCAGCACATCCGCGGAGGCAAGGGATTCCCGTGCTTCCCTCTCATTCATCGTGGCACCCTCCTCGCGGGACAGGAACAAGAGCATACGGTCGCCCGGCGGTGCTCATGCCGCCTCGCCCTGATCCCACTTGAAGGTGCGGACGGCGAGTACGACCACCACGGCGGTCGTGGCGACGACGACCAGGATGGACAGCCATGCCGGGTGCACCGGATCGCCCTCCGACATCTGCGTCAGCATGAGGTCCGCGAAGAACGAGGTGGGCAACATGCTCAGGGTCGTACGGACGGTGTCGGGCATGAGCTCCAGGGGGAACGCAAGGCCGCTGAGGAACAGTGCCGCCAATTGCACGAGTGTTCCGACGTTCGTTGCGGCGTCCGGCGATGACAGACGCCCTCCGATCAGATAGCCGATGCCGCCGAACATGGCGAGGCCGAGCAGGGCGATGCCGAAGAGCGCGGGCAGTCGGCTCAACTCCACCTTGCCGAGGGCGACCGCCAGGGTGAGGAGGACTGCCGCCTGGGCGGTGACCATCAGAATCCTGGCGATCATGTGCGTGTAGATGAGCCGGGCCCGCCCCACGGGTGTGGTGCCCAACAGTCTGAGGGTGCCCTTGGTGCGCAGGCTCGCGAGCGGTCCGGCGGTGACGGTCAGGGCTGCGCTGGTCACCGCCAGGAAGATCGACATCGGGAAGACCAGTTGGAGGAAGTCCGGTGCATCGGGGTCGTCCGGCATGGCCAGTCCGAGACTGAGGAAGATGGCCAGCATCCCGAAGGGGAAGAACAGGGCGAAGTAGAAGTACTTGGGGTCGCGCACGAGTTCCCGGCCGTGCATCAGGGCCAACTCGCGCGAGGGCGAAGACATCATGCCAGCACTCCTTCGGTCTCCGTGGGCTGCGAGCCGTCGTGCGCCGCCGATGGGTCCGTGTCGCCGGCCTCGTGGAAGTCGACCCCGGTGAGGATGCGGAAGACCGCTTCGAGACCGGCCTCCTTGATCTGGATGTGGCGGGCCCCGAGCGGGCCGGCCAGCAGTCCGAACGCCGCGTCCGAGTCACTCGTGCGCACCACGACCCTGGTGTCCGTGCCGGTGTCGTGGGCCTCGACGTGTGACACGCCCGGGGTGGCGCGCAGCTGCGCGAGGTCGGTGCGGGCCGGGACCGTGAAGTGCACCTCACGGTCGGGTGCATGGGTGTTGATCAGGTCCTGCGGTGTTCCGCAGGCGGCGACCCGGCCCTTGTGCAGCACGGCGACCCGGTCGCAGAGCATCTCGGCCTCTTCCATCGAGTGGGTCGACAGCAGTACGGTGCCGCCCGATCCGCGGTGGGTGCGCACCGCGTCCCACAGTTCCTGTCGGGCGTTGGGGTCCATGCCCGTCGACGGTTCGTCGAGCACCAGCAGGCGTGGGCGCGAGATGAGGGCCGTGCCCACCAACAGGCGCTGGCGTTGGCCGCCGGAGAGCTTCGACACCCGGACATCGCGCGATGCCGTCAGCCCCATCATGTCGATGATGGCGTCGGGCGACGCGGGGTCGGGGTAGAGGGACGCCCAGACCCTGAGCAGTTCCGCCACCGTCTGCTGTTCGAACACGGCGGCGTGTTGTGGCTGGATCGCCACGTACTTGCGGATCTGGTCGCGTTCGGTCACGGGGTCGTGGCCGAGGACGCGGACCGTGCCGCTCGTGGGGCGACGCAGACCGGCGAGGGTTTCGATCGTGGTGGTCTTGCCGGCTCCGTTGGGGCCGAGGAGGCCGAAGATCTCCCCCTGGTGCACGGAGAGGTCGATGCCGGCGAGGGCTTCGATGTCTCCATGGGGCCCCGGGTAGCGCTTGATGACCTGTTGGAGCAGGATCGCCGCCTCGTGGGACGGGCTCTGTTCAGCCATTCCGCATCTGCCTCTCATCGGATACCGCCGAGATCTGACCATGCGCACTGCCGTCCATTTGAGATGTCATCCTGGCATCCACTTTCCAAGTCGTCAAGTAGATGCCGAACGGGTAAGTTGCGGCTATGGCAAGGCAGTTGAGCGGCAGTGAGACAAGGCAAAGCGGCGCCCGCGCGCGGCCCAAGCAAGCGGGTGCGGGCGCCACATCCACCGGGTCCGTTCGGCTACTCCGCGGACGCGAGCACTCCGAGCAGGCTCTCCTCGGCGGGCACGAATCCCCAGCGGTTGAGGTCCATGTGCAGATAGTTGAGGAGCAGGGACTCCCGCGGCACCGGGTTCCCGTCCAGCGCCGCCGCTTCGAGGGTCCCCACGACCGTCTCGACCTGTCTCTCCATGCTCTCCCGGAGCGGTGCGTCGAGCCGGTGCGCGGCCTCCCCCGTGCCCTTCGCCGCGCGGGAGAGTAGCGCCCGCAGCTCCTCCTGGACGGGTGCCGCCATCCTCAACTGCCGTCCCCACTGGCGGCGATGGACGGTCCAGAAGGCCGTCCGTGCCGAGGCGTCCGGCAGGGCTGCCCCGATCAGCGTCCTCATGTACGAGACGGCCAGCGCCGCCCGTTCGTACAGCGGTGCCAGGGAGCCGATCCGCTGGTCGTGGTACCACCGGCAGGAGGCGGTGAAGAGGTGCTCGGCCCTGGCCACCCCCTGCGCTCCTCCGTACTTGGCCAGCTCCGGCGCGTACAGACAGCAACTGGCCTGTTTGATCCGGGGGAGTCCCTGGGGCACCGAGCCCGGGACGAGGCGTTCGGCCGGGCCGGGTCTGTCCAGGGTGTGCAGGAGCGCGACGAGTTCGGGCAGGCGCTCGTGGATGCGGTCGATCCCGTCGGCCGAGCACTGGATGCGCAGCCGCAGATGATGGCCGCCCATGTCCCAGTAGCGGGTGAAGAACCACGCTGAGGCGTCCTCGTCGGACGCCCGGTCGGCCAGCCAGGGGAGCAGCACCCGGGTGGCCTCGTCCATGGAGTCCTGGTCGCCGGGATAGGCGCGGACGTACCACCAGTCGGTCTGTTGTGCCTCGCCCATGCGTCCGGCCCGGTCCTGGGTCAGGGTCATCGGTTCTCCTCCGGCCAGGCCAGCAGGGCCACGTGCTCGGTGACCCGGGGCCGGCCGAGGACGTCGCGCTGGGTGTGCAGGGAACGCTCGGGGAGCACCTCCACGAGCCGTAGGTGGCTGGTCTGCGGGCTGAGCCAGTGGTGCAGGACCCCCACCGAGAGCGGGGAGGCCATGGAGACCCACAGTGGCTTTCGGTCGGCCATCATCCCGAGTGCGCCACCGGGGCTGCCGAGTTGGTGGACGAAGACCTCCTCGGGTATGCCGTGTTCGCGCCGGAAGGCGTCGAGCCGGACGGCTAGGGCCGCCTCGTCCACATCACCGCCCTCCGGGCCCGGGATCGCCGACGCCGGCACGATCCAGGACGCCCTGCGGGTGATCAACCGGCCGCCGGGGCCGTCGGTGATGCGCGGCAGTTCCCCCACGCCGTCGCCGCAGAGCGGTCCCAGCTCGTGCGCCTTCGTCATCGTGTAGTCGGAGTGCGGCGAACCGTTGACCCAGGGGTCGGCGAGTATCGCGAGCAGTCGGACGTACGACTGGAGCAGGTGTTGGGGGATGAGCCCCAGATAGGCGAGTCCGACCGGGTCGCCGTTGCGGTCGAAGAGGGACAGTGTGTCGGTGCGGGCGTCGTGGACGAGCGCGAGCTCGTCCAGGGTGGTCCCGTTCCGGGCCTCGACCTCGCCCGGCAACACCAACGGGGGCAGGAGCCCGCCGCACTCCGACTGCACGGTGTTGCAGTCGGTCCACACCACCATTTCGCGGCAGGACACATCGGGCCAGCAGCGCTGGAGGTAACCGGTGAGACGGTCGCGGAACCCGTCGCCCAGCAGCCCGCTGAAGCGGCTGAACAGGGCACCGGTGCCGGCCCCGTACTGGTTGACGACGAGCCGGTGGCGACCCGCCTCGGCATCCGTCCGGCTCGCGGCCTCGATCTGGAAGAAGACACCCGCGTTCGGTGGGGCGCTGGTGGGCCCGACCGGGAGCCAGGCGCGGTCCCCAGGGTTCTGACGGCTCGTCATATCGGCGAACAGTGCCCGTTCCAACGGTGGATTGGAGTCCCGGTCGACGGTGAGTCGCATCAGGAATCCCAACGGATCGCGGCAGACCCCGCCGGCGCCGAACTCCGCGGTGAAGCTCTCCAGCAGGAAGTCGTAGAGGTGGGACCGGAAGAGGTGGGGACGCACCCGCTCGCCCAGGGCCGCGAGGTCCTCCCGGACCTCGGGCACGCCCAACGGGTCGGGCAGGTCGAGACCGCTCTCCCGGTCCTCGTAGATCAGGCCGCTCGGTTTGCGCTCACCCCGGTCCCGGTGGTCGTTCCAGTCGGCGGTGAGGTCCCGCAGTTCGTTGGCTGCGACGATCCGGCCCTCGGTGTCCGCCCTGCTCGCCCCCTCGCCGAGGCGGTGCGCCAGCGACAGGTCGTGGTGCGGGATCGGGGAGATGGTCTCGCCGTCCGCCAACAACGCGGCCAGTGCTGTGAACGGCGGCTCGCCCTTGGCCCAGGGCGGCACGGGTTGGAGGATGCCGGCGTCGAGCAGCCGGAGGAACCGGGTGAAGGGTCGTTCGCCGCCGACGGCTTCGAGGAGTTCGGCAAACGTGGTGGCGGACGCGAGCCCGGTCAACGGCGACAGCGCGTGGTCCGCTTCGACCACCCGGTCGTTGCGCCACACGACGCCCTCGGTGATGGTCACCTCGCTGTGGAGGAGGAGCCCATCGGGTTCGGTGGCGGTACCGGGATGGACCGGCGCGACCCGGTAGCGCAGCAGACCGGCCGTCGCCGGGTCGTGCGCCAGTCGGCGCAGTGCCAGATAGGCCGTGGTAGCGGAGGTGCGGCTCAGCCCACGGCCCTGCCCCTGAGTCCCCGCTTCACCGACGCTCGTCAGACCGGAGAAGGGGCTCGTCTTGACGGCGGCGCGCGCGACGTACGAGTACAGCGTCTTGAGCTTCTTCGCCGACCGTGCCTTGCGGTCGCGGTGGCGGACCCAGTCCGGGGCGGCGATCGCCAGGGATTCGGCGAACCCGCACCCCTCCACGCCGCCCGCGGGGTCCCCGCCCGGTACGAGGGCCCGGTGCAGCGCCTCGACCGCTTGCTCCCGGTCCTGGGCGAGCTGAGCCCCCAACTGCCTTATCAAAGCGTGCTGTTCGTCGACGAGTCGGCACCAGTCGTCCAGCAGCCGGGCGGAGTCGACCGTCAGCCGCTCGGCCACGCGCCGTCGTACGTCCGCGTCCCACGGCAGTGGGTCCAGACGGTTGACCGACCGCTTGGCGGCGAGGACCTTCCGGCGCAGCGGTACGTCGTCGTCGAGCCCGGGGACCAGCGCGAACAGTACGTCGGTGAGTTCGGGCGCGAGGGTGCCCAGGCGTTCCGCTGCGGTGCCGTGCTCGGCCAACAGCTTGCGGGTGGCGGGGGTGACCAGATCGAGCGCCTCGGACGGCAGGCCCGCCACCCGGGTCAGCACCAATGGGGAGACGATGAAGGAGGTCATCGGCCCACCGCCGAGAGGGAGAGGTCCACGGTCACCGGGACGGCGTGGAACATGGCGTACGCGAGGAGGCACACGTAGACCACGGAGAACACCCCGTACGTCATATGGCCGCGCCGGGCGGCCGTGCTGAGATGGGCGAGGTGCGCGGGGAGTTCCTGACGACGAACGGCGTGGCGCAGCAGCGAGAACGCGCGGCCCCTGGCGTTGGTGAGACCGGTGGCCGCTTCGATCGCGGTGTAACCGTCGCTCGGCATCAACGGGTTGAGGTTGACGATCAGCATCAGCAGTTGCATCCCCAACAACAGTGCGGCGGTGTCCCGCAGCAGCCCGTCGGAGTTCAGGGCGACCACGCCCGAGAGTCCGCAGAACACCCCGTCGCTGAGGATCCCGGCCATGGCCAGGACGACCCGGCCCGCGCGCCCACGGAAGCGATAGGCGTCCGTCCGGTCGACGTAGGCGACCGGCATGAAGTAGAAGAGCAGCGCGACTCCCAGCCCGCGCACCGGTGTTCCCAGTATCTGGGCGACCAGGGCGTGGGCGGTCTCGTGCAGGAACACGCACAGGAGCATCACGCCGGTGGCGATCAGGAACGCGGGCCCTGCGATGTCCTTCGCCGGTGGCATGGCCGTGAAGAGGGTGTGGAAGCCGAACGAGTACCCCACGAGTGCGAGGAGGCTGGTGATCAGGACCAGCAGCTTCGCGGGCACCGCCCGCAGGACGACGGCCACGGGTTCGAGCAGCCGGGGCAGCGAGCGGGTGAGGACGATCCGGGGCATCAGCATCGAGGTGCGGACGCGCCCGGTGTCCTGGGGCTTGTCGGGGGGTGCGGAGCCTTCGAGGAGTCCGCTCTTGTCCAGGGCGGCGAGGAAGGTGTCGATCTGCCGGGACAACGCCTCGGCACGGGCCTCGTCGGCGCGGGACAGGAGGGCGACCAGGTCCTCACGGGTACGGGTGCCGTCCAGATAGGTGAGCACCACTTCGCCGGCGCGCGTGATGCGATGGTAGTTCCCGGTGACCGGATCGAAGATCAGCGGGATGTCGTCCATTCCGCGGATGACCTCCAGCTCGTCTCGGAGCTTGGGTGGCGAACTGATCACTTTCTCTACCTCTCCTGTACTCCTGGACGCCGCGGGCCCGACCTGGGCGCAGCGCGCCGCGAGACGTTGACCCCGGGCCCTTCGTGCACGATGCTTCGAAATGCGTTGGCCGCCTTCCAGCGGCGCCGGTGAAGGCGCCGCTGGAAGGGAGGAACCGAGCCCGGCGGGCGGGTGCCGAAACGGTGTCAGCCCTGATGGCACCGCCTGCCGGGTCCGGTCACCCGTACGTCGAAGCCGTGGTGGCGCTGCTGGCCGAGCTGACCGGACAGGACAGACACGCGGCGGACGTCGCCGTGGAGAACGAGCCGAGGGCGTTGCCCTGCGGCAGCTCCTCGACGGACAGTTCGCCCTCCAGGGCGTACAGGTCGAACACGTACGGCTCGACTTGCAGTTCGTTCATGAGGTGTCACCTCTTCCGTGGGTTCGAAGTGGACGGAACGGATCAGCCGACGCAGGAGGCCGTGGTGGCGCTGCTGGCCGAGCTGACCGGGCAGGAGAAGGAGCTCGCCGATGTGGCGGTGGAGAAGGAGCCGAGGGCGTTGCCCTGCGGCAGTTCTTCCACGAGGAGCTCGTCTTCCGTGACGTACAGGTCGATGACCTTTTCGGTGGTGTTCTCGCCCATGGAGGACGTCCCTTCTTCAGAGCGGTCGTGACCGTGTGAGGACGGTCAGCCGAAGGTCGAGGCGGTACCGACGCAGGAGGCCGAGGTCGCCGGGCAGGAGGCCGTCGAAGCCGTGGCGGCGGTGAACCAGCAGCCCAGGGCGTTGCCCTGCGGCAGCTCCTCGACGGTCATGTCGCCGTCCAGGGCGTAGAGGTCGAATGCGTCCTCGTTGTGGTCCATGGATCGTCTTCCCTTCGAACGGGGTGCTGGATGGGAGGCGCGGCACGGCCGCGCCGGGCCTGTCAGGTGTAGGTGGAGAAGGAGGTGAAGGAGGAGGCGGTGGTCACCGGGCAGGACGCCGAGCTGGCCGTTCCCGCCGTGGAGACCGACGCGAGGGCGTTGCCCTCCGCCAGCGTCTCCAGCTCCAAGGAGTCGTCGAGGATGTCGTCGAGGACGTAGAGCTCAAGTTCGGGCATGGTCTGCTTCCGTTCTTCCGGGCGGGCCGGTCTCAGCCCGCGGAGGCGGCGGTCATGACGGTCGACGCGCTGCTGATGGGGCAGCTGGCCGTGGTCGCGCTGGAGGTGGTGCTGTAGGTGGCCAGCGCCACGCCTTCGGGGACGTACTCGACGGACAGGTCGTCGCCCAGGTCGACGCTGTGGAGGTCGAGTTCCCACGCGTTGGCGTCGGTCATCGGATCACTTCCTTCTACTGCCTTGGTACTTGGATCACCGGTCGCCGGTCGGCTCCGGAGCTATAGGGGGCGGTACGGGCGCACCGCCCAGGGCCAGGGCGAAGAGCTGGTGCCTGCTGGCCCCGTCACTGCGCAGCGGCAGTCGTACGGAGGCGGGGATGAACCCCGCGAAGACGGTCCCGACGAGCCCGAGGGCCACGGCGTCGAGCCACATCGTGTAGGCGGCTGCCGAGGTTCGGGTCATCAGGGTTCGATAGCCGTGGGCGCCGTAGAGGTCGCTGGCCAGGTCGAGGTCGGCGGCGAGGGAGATGATGGCCGCTGAGTCGCAGAACTCCCGCTGCACGGTCATGCTGTGCAGGTCTTCGCCCTCCGGCAGCGGTGCGACCGGGACGAAAGAGCGCGCCGCCCCGCTGACCGTGTCCAGGCCGTACATGCCGGGCTCAAGACCGGCGAGCCTGAAGGCCACGACGTTCACCTGGAGCGGTAGCCGTTGTGACTCCTCCGGCCAGGTCCTGCGGTCCGCCTCGATGCCCCGTGCGGTCACGTCCGCCACGAGCGGGGCTTCGATCGCCCCGGGGTCGAAGAACCGGATGGAACGCCGCTGCTGCAACACGTTGAGCAGCGGTGCCCTGTCCCGACGCCCGGCGGCGAAGCGGACGGGCGGCCCCAACGGTACGGGCGGCAGGGGTTCGGGGCGCCCGGGAGCGGGCGCGTCCACGGTGGCGGGGGCCGGTGCCCGGAAGGCGGTGAGGAGTTCCGCAGCGAGGTCGTGCGGGCTGCTCATGGGGCGCCTCCCAGATCGATGACGGCCGTGATCGGTTCCATGTCGGGGTTGATGCCGAGGCTCGCCGCGATGGAGTCGTCGTCCCAGCGCGGACGCAGCGCGAAGCCGATGCCGAGGACGTGCGCGGCCTCGCGGGCGGTGGCCTGGGCGCATCCGCTGTCGAGCAGCACGATCCGCAGTGCGAACGCGGAGTACTTGCGGGCGACCTTCGGGAAGTCGCCGGTCAACACGATGCTGAGCGGCCGGTCACCGGGGATCGCATCGGCGCGCGAGGAGAGCCGGGCGAGCCGGTGCTCGGCCGGGACGTAGCCGTAGATGCCGGGGACGATGCCCGGTACGTCACGGACGACGGCGTACGCGGTCACCGAGCCGATGTTGCCGCCGCTCGCCGTCCAACGGGCCACCTTGTCGGGGTAGTCGGCCTTGATCCCAGCGGTGACCGACAGCAGCAATGACAGGGTGTCGAGCCCGGGAGCGGTCTGCGGTGGTGCGCCCGAGGCGCCGAGCCGGTCGTGGTCCGGCTGCGGAAGGGCGATGGCGGGGGCAACCGGCCAGGTGCGCGACACCCGCTGGAGCGCCAGGTTCGACGGCTTGTAGTGCATCTGGTGCGCCTTGATGTCGGCGAACTCCTTCGGCGGCATGGCGACCGACGCCTCGAACCGCGTGGCCGGCGCGGCTTGTTCCACCGGCGGCCCTTGTGACACGGAGCAGCGTCGACAGCCGGGCCGGGTCGCCGATGAGGTGTCCCGCTGGCTGAGGGTTTCCAGGTCCAGCAGTCGCCAGCGCATCGGGAGCGGGGAGGGTGTGGTCCGGGAGACCACGGAGAACACATCGCGGGCGAACAGGGAGGCGGCGAGATGGCGGTCACCGTCGACGGGGGCACGGTCGTCGTCCCCCTGCTCGTCGACGGCGGTGAGGCAGTCGAGGCAGGGCGTTGACCTGGGGTCGACCAGGGGACCGAGGGCTGCGCGCCGACCGTGCACGCCCAGTCGCAACAAGGGGACGCCCTTGTCCCAACAGTGGTCGGCGAGGACATGCCGTTCGCTGCCGGCAGCACTCCTGTCCCCACCGGCGTCGGCCCAGACCACGAGGGTCGCCCGTTCGGTGGGGGCGCTGCCGATGCCCAGGGCGACCGGCATGGAACCGCCGAGTTCGGCCCGCAGCAGGGCGCACAGCGTCGGGTCGCCGAAGAGCTCGATGTGGGCGTGGTGCAGCCGGGCGGCGGCCTGCTCCCAACACGGGTTCACCTCGGTTGCGCTGCCCACCCGGGACAGATAGTCGGCGAGGCGGTCGTCGATGTCCGTGACGGCTTCCGCCGGCGCATCCCGGGGTGGGCCTTCTTCGATCACACCGCAGGTCCACAGTAGCGAGAGCGCCTTGAACACGACTTCTTCGGGCATTCCGAGCTCTGTCGCCAACACACCGTGGGTGCGTTCGCCGTCGAGGAGGTCGAGCAGCCGGGGCAGCATCTCGGTGGCGGATCTCCCGCGGAACAACTGCTTCTTGGGTGGGCCCGTCACCACCACCTGGTCGGCCTCGGCACTCACCACGAGGCCCCTGCGCAACCGCGGCCGATGGGGAATCCGCAGCTGGGGGTCGAACCGGGCGGCGGAGCCCACGGTCTCGGCCGTCATCATGGATCGGTCGTTCACACTGTCCGCCCTTCGTCGATCGCGGCGAGCCGACTCCAGAGGTCGGTGCTGGTTGCCGCGGTACGACATCGCGTACATCGATTGACCGCGGTGACGGTGGTCCTGCTGGTGGCACCGGATATCTGGTCGAACTTCCGCACGGTCGCGCCGATCGCCTCCTCGTCCTCCGGCGGGCGCAGTGCCTCGTCGACCGCCTGCCGGGCGAAGGCGGCGGCCACTCCCACGTGGTGCACCGGATAGCCGGTCGGATGGCGGTCGCCCGGGTCCGCGGTGCTGTGCTCGGTCCGCTTGTGCTGGTCGCGTCGCCGCTCGTAGCACTGGTGGCAGGCCGTCCGACCGGGAATCACCACGGGTCCGCACACCACCTCGGTTGAGGTGGTGTGCACCCCGAACCAGGGGGTGCCCCAGGCGAACGCCGCCCGGTCCGTGGCCTCGTTGATGCGGGGTCGCTCCTGGGCGGTCGCCACCACGATCAGATCGGCGCGTGGCCAGAGGCTCGGATGCGTTCCGTTGTCGATCTCCACCACGGTCACGTGGTGCGGGTATGCCTCCGAGCCGCTTTCGAAGCGTTGTGCGACGTCCTTGCCGAACGCGCCCGAGGCAAGGAGAAGGAGTTGACGGTTCATGACACCCACCTCAGGCGAAGGGCTGCGGATTGGGATTGATGCCGGCCTCGTCGTGCACCGGGTGCCCCATGGCGCGAGGGGCGTCGTAGAGCCGGGGATGACCGAGGTAGCGGGCCCGGTGGGCGAAGGAGAGGGGCATCAACTGGGGCACCATCACCCGTACGACGGTCGCCCCCACCTGGCGGGCTTCGTCGGTCGTGATGTCGACGACCACGGTTTCGCACCCCGCCCGGGAGAGCCGTTCCAACAGCCAGGGCAGCTCTTCCGCGCCCGGTCGGGGCCGCGGAAGATCGGCGAAGCGCCGTACGGGGCGTTCGCCTTCCAACAGGAAGTCAAAGCGTCCGCGCTGTGCGGGCTTGCCGGCGAGCAGGGCTCCGCCGATCACACTGACGATGTCGTGCTGGTCGGCCGGGTTCGTGTGGCGGCTCGCGTGGGAGCGGAGCGCGATGCGCAGTGAGGCGGCTTCGCGGTGCAGCTTGGCGATGGCCTTGCCGGGGTCGGTGTCACAGGTGGCGACGACGAGTTGGGCGAGGTCCGCGTCGTGGTCGGCGAGTTGCACACCGTAGATGACCGGGATGCCCAGATCCGTGGTGGCGTCGAAGAGGAGCGTGCGGATGTTCTCGTTGGCCGCCCGCTCGACGAACGCCCGATGCTCAGGGGCGAGGTCCGAGGCTTTGAACTCGATGCGGGGAAGCCGTAGTTGTTGGAGCCAGGTCAGCGCGATCGAGTCCCGTTCGACGACCTCCGTCAAGCCGTTGGCCACCGCGGCCAGCGGGTCCGCGTGGGTGGCGCAGCCCGTGGAGACGGGGTGCACGAAGCGTTCGGAGATCGACTCCGGTGTGCACTTCAAATAGACCAGGACCGCCGGTACGTACACCTTCCGGCCGCGTGCGAAGGACCAGCCCTCCACCCAGCGCAGTGGCATCCGCGGGTCGGTGGGCACCAGCCCGCACCGGGGATCGGCGAGTTCGGTGGGCGAGAGGTTCGGCCATTCCCAGGGGGGAATGGCGTCCTCGCCGAGTTCCTCGGCGGTCGCCCAGATCATGTCCTCGGGAGACCAGGCGCAGGACGAGTACCGTTCCAGCGATTCCGCGGTCGCGAGGTGCGCCGCCGTCTCGCGGTCGAGGGCGCCGCCGGCCCCGTCGAAGTTGCCGGAGGAGGCTTCGTGCTTCCACTCCGTCTGTGTGGCGAAGACGGCTCCCGGGTTGCCGAGCGACCCCGTGTAGACCGCGAAGTCGGGTTCCCCCTCGGTGACCGGCAGCCAGGTGAGCCGTGACACCAGCCCGTACGGCGACACCAGTTGTCCGATCCGGCGCAGGGAGTCGGGAACCGCGCTCCCCTGCGGCGTCGACTGGAGTGTCGTCATTCCTCACCCTCCTCGGTGATCGGAAATCCGGCCGGGTCGCCGAGACCTCTTTCAATTCGCATCTGTTGAGACCGCAACAGGAAATCCCTTGTTCTGGACGGTGTAACTCCGCTTCGCACCATGGCTGGAACATTTGCAAAACATGTTGCTTTGGGACCACTAGCGAGAGTGCAGACGACGTGTTTGACTCCGTTGGGCGCCGCGCGGGCCCGGATTTCCGACCCTTACGATCGCCTCCAGACCTCTACACGTGTTGGAAGGGTCAGGACGCTGTTCGTTGAGACGAAGGAACTTTTTTCAACGGGGGTGAACGGATTGGACGAGGCGTGTAAGGAAGGCTTCGCACGGTACGTCGTGGGGGCTCGCCCGACACTGAGACGCAACGCCTTTGTGCTGGTGGGGGACTGGTTTGCCGCAGACGATCTTGTGCAGCAGACGTTGATCGCCCTCTACCGGAGCTGGGAGCGGCTGGAACGCCACGACGCTCTGTGTACCTACACCCGCACGGTGATGGTGCGGTTGTTCATCGATGAACGACGCAGACACCGCTGGACCCGCGAGCTGCTCCAGGACTCCGTGCCCGAACCGGTGCCGGAACCGGAGGACACAACACGGGTCGGGGACCGGCTGGTCCTCCTGAAGGCGTTGTCAGCCCTGTCCGTCCGGCAGCGCAGCCTTGTTTACTTACGCTACTGGGAGGACCTCAGCATCGAGGACGTCGCGCGGATCATGGACTGCTCCGCCGCCACCGTCCGAAGTTCCACCTCGCGAGCGCTCCGGATCCTCCGTGACCGGCTCGGTGGCCTCGGCGCCCCCTTGCGAGAGGACGGCTCGGGTTGAGCCTTCGCCCCCGGCCGCGGGTAACGTCCCGCACCTCCTGAGCACGCCGGTGTCACCTGGCAAAGCCTTGGGGTGATGCGATCGGCACCCTCGGTACGGCAGCGGCAGTTGATCTGGAGACCGTGCCTCCTCCCTTCGTCGGATGGCGGATCGCCCACCCGGTGCAGTCGTATGCGGTCGACCACGGCGTCGTGGTCGACCGTTGCCACGTCCGGTGCAGGAGTCCGTCGAGCCCGATCGCCGTGCCGAATCCGGTCAGCCACGGAGGCGTCGGACGGCGGGCTTCAACCCCCGACGACCCAACGGCGGACGGAAGGACCCGCCCAGCGGTCGGGGCCTAACCGGAGGTGAGGGAAAGGGTGTGTTCTGTCCCTTTTCCCTTCTGAGTTCAGGGTTCGCCACGTAAACGGGCGAGCAATACGAAATTGAGGCGAGGAGATCAGCGGCGGGTGAGATCAGATGACACCCTTGCCAAAGATCGGGTCGGCCGGCAATCTTGGCGGGGCACGGGCGGCGTCACCTCTGCGGTATTTACCAGAAGATATCCAAAGGGAACCTTGCCAGGGTGCAAGTGAGGCTCAATGAGTTCTGCATATGCTTGTCGAGCCAACCTGTTCTGCACCGTTATCCGCATGGGGCTGAGTCATGAGTGAAGTCGGGCGAGACCACGCTTCGGAAAACGACCGGGATGCTTCCGAATCACTTCGTGACGCGCTCCACACACTCCTGGGCTCAGCTCCGGCCCCACCCCCTCAATTGAGCGACGAGGAACTCATCAAAGAGATACGCGAGGCCGCCGACAGGGCGCCGGAGGGTTTCGACTGACGTCAGGAGCGGGCTACCCGCGCTCCGCTCGGTGCGGGCCCTCCGAGCAGACCCGGCGTCGAGACCTCCAGCGCTCATGCTTAGCTGGTCCTATGATCGATGATTTTCTCGCTGGGGACCTGTCCGTTGTCGAAGAGGCGATTCGCAAGGCCGCGGCTGCCGAGATCATGCCGCGTTACCGGCAGCTCGCCACACACGAGATCGTCGAGAAGAACGGTCCGCACGACCTCGTGACGGTCGCCGACCGCAACGCCGAAGAACATCTGACGGCCTCCCTCACCGCGATCCTGCCCGGCTCCGTCGTCGTCGGTGAGGAAGCCGTGCACGCCGACCCGACGGTGTACGAAGCCCTCCACGGTGACGCTCCCGTGTGGATCGTCGATCCGGTCGACGGAACCCGCCAGTTCGTCCGCGGGGAGCCCGGGTTCTGCACCCTGGTCGCCCTCGCCGTCCGCGGTGAAGTGTTCGCCTCCTGGACCTTTGCACCCGTGCGCGAGGAGCTGGCGATCGCGGTACGAGGGCGGGGCGCCCGGCTCAACGGCGTGGCCCTGAGCCCGGGCGAGCCTGCACCCGGTGCCGCGCTCCGGGTGGCCACGTCCCACCCCGACTACACCAACGACGTCCAGAAGCGGGCGCTCCTCGGCCTGTACACCGAAGGCGTCGAGGCTCGACCGTGCGGCTCGGCAGGACTGGAGTATCTGGCGGTGGCCCGCGGAGACCTCGACGCCGTGGCCTTCTCCTGGGAGCAGGCGTGGGACCACGCGGCAGGGCTGCTGCTGGTGGAGGAGGCGGGGGGAGCGCATCTGACCCTTGCGGGCGAGCGGTTCAGGATCGGCGGAAGCAACGTCCTGCCCTTCACCGCCGCACGGTCCGCCGCGGTCGCGGAGCGGGTCCGCGGTCTCCTGGCATCGGGGTAGCACCGAAGTCGAACGATCCTTCGACAACACGCCGTGGCCGGATCGCCGCACCGCGTCGAAATCCGGTTGACCGCCCCGCGACGACTACCGAGGCTTGTGCACCACCCCCACCAGCCCGGGAGAACGAGTGTCGACGGTCATCCCTGCCATGTTCACCTGCCCGATCGGTCGCGACGCGGCGCTGATACCGCGTACGGTCGCGATCGCGGAGGCTCACCAGGCCCTGCTGATGGCCAACTACGAGCGCCTCGCGCAGTGGGACCCGGACTTCGACGCCGAGAACCCGACGACGCTCGACGAGACGCGCGCACGCCTGGAGCGCCAAGGCCGTGCATGGGCCGAGGGAACGCGGTTGCCCCTCTCCATCGCGGTGCGGGCGGGCCGAGACTGGCAACTGGTCGGAGTGGTCAGCTTGAACTTCGACACGGCCATGAAGACCGGCGAGATCGGCTACTGGATCGACGCCGCCTTCGAAGGCCGGGGGCTGGTCACCAGAGCCGCCACCGCCGTCCTGGACCAGGCGTTCGGCCACATCGGCCTGGACCGTGTCGAACTGCGGACCGGCACCGACAATGCGCGCAGCCGCGCCGTAGCCCATCGGCTGGGGTTCACCGAGGAGGGCTTGCTGCGCGAAGCAGTGATCTTCCCCAACGGAACACGCGACGACGACGTCGTCTACGGACTCCTCGCGCGCGAGTGGCACAAGTCCCGTGAGCAAGACGGTCCGTCGCCGTCATAGGAGGTGACCGAGGCGGGCCACCTTCTCCCCTCGTGGGCAACCGCACCGAAGCACCTGGAAGGCCCTGTGGTGCCGGCCCGGATGAGCCCTCCCCGCAGCGCCGGTGACCGACGTCAGCAGCCCGCCGCGTACCGGTCCCCGACCGTCGACCCCCGGCGGAATACCCTGGTGGCCTGCCGTCGTCTGACGAAGGAGCCCTAACGTGCCGTCGATGCTCGATGCCGTGGTCGTGGGGGCGGGCCCCAACG
The DNA here is from genome assembly GCF_040638655.1 of Streptomyces sp. NPDC005963. Taxonomy (NCBI): domain Bacteria; kingdom Bacillati; phylum Actinomycetota; class Actinomycetes; order Kitasatosporales; family Streptomycetaceae; genus Streptomyces; species Streptomyces sp. NPDC005963. The sequence continues at coordinate 108,204 of NZ_JBEXVD010000006.1, forward strand.
GACTGACCGCCGCCGTCGAACTGGCCCGCCGAGGATTCTCCGTCGAGGTCTTCGAAGCCCGGGACACCGTGGGGGGCGGTGCCCGCACCGAAGAGCTGACCCTGCCCGGATTCCGGCACGACCCGTGTTCGGCGGTGCATCCGCTCGGCATCGGGTCCCCGGCCTTCGGGCGGATGCCCCTGGCACGGTACGGGCTGGAGTGGCTGCACCCCGAACTGCCGATGGCACACCCCTTCGACGACGGCACCGCCGCCGTGCTCTCCCGTTCCGTCGCCGAGACGGCCGCGTCGTTCGGCCCGCGCGACGCGGGAACGTACCGCCGACTCATGGCCCCCTTCCTCGGGCGTTGGGACACGCTGGCCCAGGACTTCATGGCCCTGCCGCTGACCACGCTGCCGCGCCACCCCCTCCACCTGGCCCGGTTCGGCAGTGTGGGTCTCACCCCGTACACCTGGCTGATGCGGCGCTTCCAGGACGACCGTGCGCGGGCGCTGATCGCGGGCCTGGTGGCCCATGTCATCGCCCCGCTGAACGGCGTGGCCACCAGCGGTGTGGGCCTGCTGTTCGCCCTCGCCGCACACGACAGGGGTTGGCCACTGGCGCGGGGCGGCTCGCAATCCATCTCCGATGCGCTCACGGCCTATCTCGAAGACCTCGGTGGCACGGTACACACCGGCTTCGAGGTCAAGCGGCTCGACGACCTGCCTCCCGCCCGGGCGTACGTCTTCGACACCTCGCCCACCGCACTGGCACGCATCGCAGGGCTGGGCCGCGCCTTCGACCGGTACCGGTACGGCGCCGGAGCCTTCAAGATCGACTACGCCCTGGACGGGCCGGTGCCGTGGACCGCGCAGGAGCCACGCCGAGCGGGCACCGTACAGATCGGCCCGTCCAGCGCCGAGATCGGGGGCGCGCTGAACCAGGCCGTGAGCGGAACCCCACCGCGTACACCGTTCCTGATCACCGCACAGCCCAGCCTGGTCGACCCGTCCCGCGCCCCGGAGGGCCGACAGGTGTTCTGGGCGTACGGTCATGTCCCCCACGGTTGGGACGGGGACCTCACGGACGCGGTCGAGCGGCAGATCGAGCGCTTCGCACCGGGGTTCCGCGACCGGGTGCTGGCCCGGGCCACCGCCGGACCGCCGCAACTCGCTGCGCGCAACGCCAACTACGTCGGCGGCGACATCGCCTGTGGCACCACGGGCGGACTGGGGCTGCTGCTGCGCCCGGGACCCACCCTCTTCCCCTACGCCACCCGGCATCCGGCGGTGTTCCTGTGCTCGTCGGCGACCTGGCCCGGCCCCGGTGTCCATGGCATGTCGGGTCACAACGCCGCCAAGGCGGTGTGGCGCACACTGCGCCGCTGACGACCGTGCCGGTGCCGGTCACGGTGCCGGTCACGTTGTCAATGCGGGTCGGGAAGGGCGAAGGGCAGCGGCCGGGCATGGACGATGTGCAGCCGCGATACCGCACGGGTCACCACCACGTAGAGGCGTTGCAGTCCGCGTTGTTCTGCCGCCGCGATGGCGGCCGGTTCGACCACCACCACATGGTCGTACTCCATCCCCTTGACCGCCGAGGCCGACAGCAGGCTCACCCTGGCCGACCGCGCACCGGGTTGTGCCACGAGAACACCGGCCGCCATGAGCGCCCGGTGCACCGCACCCACCTCGGCGTCCGCCGCGATGACGGCGATGGAACCCTCCCGGAGCAGCGCAGTTCGTACGGCCTCCACCGTGGCGCCCAGGGTGGTCTCGCCGGTCTTGCCGGTCTCGGTGTGATGGGTGCGCTCGATCCGCACCTCGCCGTCCCGACGCAGCGAGCGGATGGGTGGCACCGCCACATCGAGCCGTGTGAGCAGGAGGTTCGCGAGTTCGGCGACCGCCCGGGGGACCCGGAACCCGGTGTTCAGCACCACCAGTTGGGCGTGCGGTCGTCCCAGATGGGTCAGGGTGCTGCTCCAGTCGCGGGCAGCCCACACGGTGGTGCCCTGGGCGAGGTCGCCGAGCACGGTCAGCGAGCCGAAGGCACACCGGCGGGCGATGGCGCGGCACTCCATGGGGGACAGGTCCTGGGCCTCGTCGACGACGATGTGCCCATAGCCCCGGGGACGTTCGATCAGGCCGGCGAGCTCGTCGAGGAGCACCGCGTCCGCTTCGGACCAGCGCGCCGACCCGGCCGAACGCGGGGGGTGCGCCCAGCGGAGTGCGTCTCGTTCCTCCTGGTTCAGAAGGTCATCAGCTGCCCGCTCCAGTGCCGTCGGCGAGCTCAGCAACTCGGCGAGCACCGTTTCAGGCCGGGCCGTGGGCCACACCGCGTCGAGGAGCGCGGTGAGGGCACGTGATCTGGTCGCCTTCTGCACCCATGCGGAAGTGCGGGGCCCACCGCGTCGCTCCGCCTGTTGCTGTACGTGGTGCACGATTCGCGTCCGCACCCGTTCCCGTCCCGCGGCGTAGGGGAGTTCCTCGGACAGGGTGTCCCGCACACAGTGCGCCACGTCCTCCGGTGCGACGCGCCACCGGGCCGAGCCGTCCGTCAGCACCAGGCCATCGGAGCGCTCGGGCCGGACCCGGGAGTACAGCGCGCGCCGCAGGACGGACGCCATGCGGACGTCGTGCTTGACGACCGCCGCCGCTTCGGTGTCGTGGGCGCGTACCGGACCGCGGGCGATCTCGTCCGTGAGCGTGGAGTGCCGCACCTCGTGTTCGCCGAGTGCGGGCAACACCTCGCGCACGTGGTCGAGGAACGCGGGATGGGGACCGAGCACGAGCATTCCGCCGCGCTGGATGCGCTGTGGGTAGGTGTAGAGCAGATAGGCGGCGCGGTGGAGTCCCACGGCGGTCTTCCCGGTGCCGGGCGCGCCTTGCACACACAGGGACGCGCCGAGTTCCCGCCGTACGAGGTGGTCCTGTTCGGGCTGGATGGTGGCGGCGATGTCCCGCATCGGCCCGATCCGGGGGCGCTCGATCTCCTCGGTGAGCAGGGTGCTCGTACGCGTGTCACCGGCGAGCAGGCGCTCGTCCTCCCAGCCGGTCAGATCGGTGGATTCCCCCAGGCTTCCGGGGCGCCAACCGAACCTCCTGCGGACGGCGACGCCCTGAGCATCGTGCGGACCTGCCTGGTAGAAGGCGCGTGAGACGGGTGCGCGCCAGTCCAGGACCAGGGGCGGTTCGCCGGGGTGGGGGGCGATGCGCAGTCGGCCGATGTGGTAGCTCTGGCCGGCGTGTTCGCCCGCCGTGGAGGTCGCTCGGGCGAAGTCGAGGCGCCCGAAGAACAGCGGCCCCGGTGGAACGGCCCGCAGCTCTTGGACCCTGGTCCGCAGTTGATATCCGAGCACCTCGGCGTCCGCACCGGATGCCGAGGCGTTCTCACCGATGACCACCTGTTGGTGGGCGTGGTCGGTCATCGCGCCGAGCGCGGCGCGGCACCGGTCGTGGTGGGCGCGCTCCCGGTCGAGGGGGTCGGGGTCGGCTGCGTCGGGATGCGTCATCCCGGCAGCGTAGTCCACAAAAGTTAACTGGGTAACATTTTTAACCTGGTTAAGTCGTATGCCCACTCGATGGGCGGTCACTCAAGATGGGCCAAGCCGCTCTCCAACTGGGTGAACGCCGCATCGGCGGCGGCCACCGCCTCGGGCCGGAGCTCGTCCGCGCTCGCCCCCGCCAAGATCCGCCGCCAGTTCTCCTGGGCCAGGATGCGACGGACCGCCACGATCTGCCCCGCCGCCAGGTGCCGTGGAAGACCCGCGGGCCCTCCGTTCAGGGCGGCGGCCAGAGCGGCCTCGTCCCGCTCCACATGGGCATGGAGTCGGGCCAGCAGCGACGGCGTCCCGTAGAGCAGCCGGTGGAAGGCGAGCACCTCGGGAGCATCGTTCAGACCGGTCACCGGGTCGCGCCGTTCCAATCCCGCCAGGAAGTGCTCGCGCAGCGCCTCCAGTGCCGAACTGCCCGCCCCCCGACCCGCCACCACCCGGGCGGCCTCCCCCTCGTGGTCGGCCAGCCGATGCAGCACCAGGTCCTCCTTCGTCGGGAAGTACCGGAACAGGGTCGGCTTGGAGACCTCGACGACCGCCGCCACTTCGGCGACGGTCACCCCCTCGAAGCCGCGCTCCACGAAGAGGGCGATGGCGGTGTCCGAGAGCCGCCGGTACATCTGCTGCTTCTTGCGCTCCCGCAGACCGCCCGCATCGGCCGTGGGTACCGTGTCAACCATGGGAAGGAGCGTACGCCCGGGCCCTTCGCGTACGGGCGCTCCCTGCGCCCGCAGCAACCGACCCCGCCAGCGCGTACGACAGCGGAACACGGGCCCGATGGCAGCGCTGTCCCAGGCAGTCGAAGGTCCATGTCGTTTTCTCGCCAGCCGCCGGCCCCTCCCGTGACCGATGCTGGAGTCATGCACACCGACACCGAGCGCTGCGTACGCGCCGTCCAGTCGAAGGACGCCCGCTTCGACGGCTGGTTCTTCACTGCCGTGCTCACCACCCGGATCTACTGCCGCCCCAGCTGCCCCGCCGTACCGCCGAAGGTCCAGAACATGACCTTCTACCCCAGCGCAGCCGCCTGTCAGCAGGCGGGATTCCGCGCCTGCAAGCGGTGCCGGCCCGACACCAGCCCCGGCTCGCCCGAATGGAACGCCCGCGCCGACACCGTCGCCCGCGCCATGCGCCTGATCGGCGACGGCGTCGTGGACCGCGAGGGCGTACCGGGGCTCGCGACCCGGCTCGGCTACTCCACCCGCCAGATCGAGCGGCAACTCAACGCCGAACTCGGCGCGGGCCCCCTCGCACTCGCCCGGGCGCAACGCGCCCAGACCGCACGCGTGCTGATCGAGACCACCGCCCTCCCCATGGCGGAGGTCGCCTTCGCCGCCGGATTCGCCTCCATCCGCTCCTTCAACGACACCGTGCGCGAGGTCTTCGCCCTCACACCGGGAGAGCTGCGCACGCGCGCCGTCCGACGTGCCGGTGATGCCCGCGGGGCCTCCCCCACCCCCGGAGTGATTTCCCTACGGCTGCCGTTCCGCGCCCCCCTCAACCCCGACAACCTCTTCGGCCACCTCGCCGCAACCGCCGTCCCCGGCGTGGAAGAGTGGCGGGACGGGGCCTATCGGCGCACCCTGCGCCTGCCCCACGGCCAGGGCATCGTCTCCCTGTCGCCCCGCCCCGACCACATCGCCTGCCGGCTCTCCCTCACCGACTCCCGCGATCTGAGGATCGCCATCAGCCGCTGCCGCTGGCTGCTGGACCTCGACGCGGACCCCGTCGCCGTCGACGACCAACTGCGTACCGATCCCGTTCTCGCCCCGCTCGTCGACAAGGCCCCGGGGCGGCGGGTGCCGCGGACCGTGGACGCGGCCGAGTTCGCGGTCCGAGCCGTGCTCGGACAGCAGGTGTCGACGGCCGCGGCCCGCACCCACGCGGCCCGGCTGGTCACCGCCCACGGCGAGCCGATCGAGGATCCCGAGGGCGGGCTGACCCACCTCTTTCCGACCCCCGAGGCCCTGGCCGGTCTCGACCCCGAAGCCCTCGCCCTGCCCCGCAGCAGGCGCACCACCCTCACCACACTCGTCGGAGCCCTGGTCGACGGCTCCCTCCGGCTGGGGATCGACAGCGACTGGGACGAGGCCCGAGCCCGGCTGTTCGCACTGCCCGGCTTCGGCCCCTGGACGGTCGAAGTGATCGCCATGCGCGCACTCGGCGATCCCGACGCCTTCCTCCCCGGCGACCTCGGGATGCGGCGGGCGGCTGCCGACCTCGGCCTGCCCGCCACCCCGGCGGCCCTCACCGCCCACGCCGCGGCCTGGCGTCCCTGGCGCGCCTACGCCGTCCAGTACCTCTGGGCCACCGACGACCACCCCATCAACCACCTCCCCACATGAGGCCCGCGAAGCCGCATGAGACGCGAAGCTGCGGGAGACGAACCACCGTGGAACACGAGGAAGACACCATGACCAGAGCGCACACGACCATCGACAGCCCCTACGGTCCGCTGACCCTGGTGGCGACCGACGGGGTGCTGAGCGGCCTGTACATGACCGAACAACGACACCGTCCCGCCCAGGAGACCTTCGGCGAACGCGATGACGAGCCCTTCGCCGAGACCATCCGGCAGCTGGAGGCGTACTTCGCCCGTGAACTCACCGAGTTCGACCTGCCGATGCACCTCAACGGAACGCCCTTCCAACGCAGTGTCTGGCAGCGGTTGTTGGCCATTCCGTACGGACAGACTCGTACCTACGGCGAACTGGCGGAGGAGTTGGGCAACGCCAACGCCTCGCGGGCCGTGGGTCTCGCCAACGGGAAGAACCCGGTCGGGATCATCGTGCCCTGTCATCGGGTGATCGGATCCACCGGGAACCTCACCGGCTACGGGGGCGGGCTCGGGCGCAAGCAACAGCTGTTGAACTTCGAGTCGGGCACCCCGGAGGACTCCCTCTTCTGACCTCGTGGGGCCGGCGATCCGCTCCGGCGGCCGATGCGGGCACCACCGGGTGCCCGCATCGGCCCCACGAGCAGCGGGCGATCAGCCCAACTGCTCCAGCAGCCGGGGGAGTGAGGTTCCGATCGGCTCGCGGATGACGTCGTGCGCCAACGCGTCGTACGGCGTCGGTTCGGCGTTCACGATCCACAGCCGCGCCCCGTGCTCGACGGCCAACCCGACCAGGGAGGCCGCCGGTTGCACCTGAAGCGTGGTGCCGACCGCGATGAACACCTCACTGGCCTTGGCGATGGCCATCGCCGCGGCCAACACCGAGGGGTCGAGGGACTGGCCGAACATCACTGTCGCGGACTTCAGGATCCCCCCACACGCCAGACACGCGGGATCCTCCTCGCCCGCGGCCACCCGCTCCAACGCCTGCGCCATCGTCGAACGCGCCCCACAGCGGGTGCAGACGACGGAACGCGCCGAACCGTGCAGCTCCAACACCTTGCGCTCTGGCGTTCCCGCCTGCTGGTGGAGACCGTCGACGTTCTGGGTGATCACCCGTACGGCGAGCCCGGGACGCCCCTCCATCCCGGCCACGGCCCGGTGCGCGACATTCGGCTTCGCCTGCCAGGTGCTGCTGTCGCGGCGCATCAACCAGGACCGCCTTCGGATCTCGGGGTCCGCCATGTACGAGTCGTACTCGACGAGCTTCTGGGCCTGAGGATCGCGCCGCCACAGCCCGTCGGGTCCGCGGTAGTCGGGGATGCCCGAGTCCGTGGATATGCCGGCGCCGCTGAGGATGGCCACGAGAGTCATGCGGCGAGCGTACGCAGGGTCCCAAGGGGTCGCGAGCCCATTTCGCCCCCTCGGAGTGGCGGGCCCAGCGCCGCCATCACCCGCAGGGCGACAACGCGCCCCAGCCCCGTGAGCCGGTCCCGCACCCATGGCCGACACGGTCGAGGACAACGCATGAGGACAACGACTGAGGGCCCGGACACCCGTGGTGTCCGAGCCCTCACCCTCTGTTCAGAGATCGCTCTAGAGGTGCTGTGCCGCCCGCGCCTCTCGGCGATTGTCACGGAAGGTGTTGACCCGCCGTGCGGTGGCGAAGAGCGGTATCACCGCACCGAGCACCACCTGGAGCGCGCAGCCCGTCTGGAGCAGCAGATGCCCGCCCGGGGCGTCGAAGGCCCATGCGGCCAGCAGCCCCATCGCGGACACTATCCAGCCGAGCATCGCCACCGCGAGGACTCCCCGCGGCTTCGGGTACTCGACGCGGCTCACCATCAGCCACGCCGTACCGATGATCGCCAGCAGTGTCGGAATGAACGGAAGCTCCAGCAGGACGATGGAGACGACGGTGAGTGCGCCGAAGGGACTGGGCATCCCCTGGAACATGCCGTCCTTCATCGTCACGCACGAGAACCGCGCAAGCCGTAGCACCACCGCCAGGAGCACCACGATCGCGGCTACCGCCGAGACCTGTGGATGCGCGTCCTCCGCGACCATGCCGTACACGAGCACGAAGTAGGCCGGGGCCAGACCGAAGCTGATCAGGTCCGAGAGGTTGTCCAGCTCCGCACCCATCGGCGAGCTGCGCAGCTTGCGCGCCACCAGCCCGTCGAAGAGGTCGAAGATTGCGGCCAACAGCATCAGGATCACGGCGGTCGCGGCACTGTGCCGCGCCATACCCGATTCCTGGCTGCCGGTGAGGTGCGGGATGAGGATTCCGGTGGTGGTGAAGTACACCGCCATGAATCCGCAGGTCGCATTGCCGAGTGTGAGGGTGTCCGCTATCGAGAGCCGCAGTGAGAGCGGCATCTCCTCCGCGTCGTCCTCGTCCTCCGCATCGGCGACCCAGCCGGCCTGTGTTTCTGGATCAATCACGGTCAATGCGAGTCACCCCCGCGGTCGTGGTCTGCCCGACTTCGACCGCGACGTCGACACCTTCGGGAAGGTAGATGTCGACGCGTGACCCGAAGCGGATCAGACCGATCCGATCGCCTTGCTCGACCTTGGTGCCCTGGGGCACGTACGGCACGATGCGTCGGGCCACGGCCCCCGCGATCTGCACCATCTCGATGTCACCGAGTTCGGTGTCGAAGTGCCAGACAACGCGTTCGTTGTTCTCGCTCTCCTTGTTGAACGCGGGGACGAAGCCGCCGGGGACGTGCTCGACGGACGTCACCGTGCCGGCCAGCGGCGCGCGGTTGACATGAACGTTGAGCGGGCTCATGAAGATCGCGACGCGGGTGCGGCCGTCCTTCCACGGCATGATGCTCTGCACCACACCGTCGGCAGGTGAGATGACCCTTCCCTGGGTGATCTCACGCTCGGGGTCGCGGAAGAACCACAGCATCCCCGCCGCAAGCGCGGTGGTGGGCACGGCGATGGCTGCGGCACGCCGGGAACGGCGCGCACGGGCCAGGCTGAGTGCGGCAGTGGCGACGGTCGGCAGAAGCCACGGCGATGCTCCGCGTGCGAGGCGGACACGGCCGCGAGGTGCAGAGGTTTGGCTGTGGGGCATGGATGACCTTCGTAGCGGATGAGGCCGCGCTGGCAACGGGGATGGCGGCTTTCCGTCGATGCTATCGGTTGGGAGCCGCAACTGGGAAAGCCAGCAGTCGAGTCGACGATCGAAACGTGTTGATCAGGTGTGATCTTGTTTGCGAACGAATCAACCCAAAAGCGACAATCACCCCTGGAATCGGTACTCCTCAAGCAGTCGACGGCCAATGATCATTTTTTGAATCTCAGCAGTGCCTTCACCGATGAGCAACATGGGCGCCTCGCGGTAGAGGCGCTCGATCTCGTACTCCTTGGAGAAGCCGTACCCGCCGTGGATGCGGAAGGCGTCCTCGACGACTTCCTTGCAGTACTCCGAGGCGAGGTACTTCGCCATTCCGGCCTCTAGGTCGTTTCGTTCCCCAGAGTCCTTTTTGCGTGCTGCGTTCACCATCATCGCATGGGCGGCTTCGACCTTGGTTGCCATTTCAGCCAGTTTGAACTGAATCGCCTGGTGCTGGGCGATCGGCTTGCCGAAGGTGTTCCGCTGTTGTGCGTAGGAGATCCCCAGCTCGAATGCGCGCTGGGCGACTCCGCAACCACGCGCCGCGACATTGACCCGGCCGACCTCGACCCCGTCCATCATCTGGTAGAAACCCCGGCCGGTGGCCCCTCCCAACACGCGATCCGCAGGCAGGCGCAGCCCGTCCATGATCATCTCGGTGGTGTCGACGCCCTTGTACCCCATCTTGTCGATCTTCCCCGGGATCGTCAGCCCCGGACGGACATCGCCGAAGCCGGGCTCCTTCTCCACCAGGAAGGTCGTCATCGACTTGTGCGGCGCCGTGCCGGCCGGGTGTCCTTCGTCACTGCGCACCAAAACGGCCACCAGGGACGACGTACCGCCGTTCGTCAGCCACATCTTCTGCCCGGTCAGCAGATAGTCGTCGCCGTCGCGCACCGCCTTCGACGTGATGGCCGACACATCGGAACCCAGTGCCGGTTCCGACATGGAGAACGCACCGCGCACCTCACCCAACGCCATGCGGGGCAGGAAGGTCGCCTTCTGCTCCTCGGTGCCGTGCTGCTTGATCATGTACGCCACGATGAAGTGGGTGTTGATGATCCCCGAAACGGACATCCAGCCCCGGGCGATCTCCTCCACGCACAGTGCGTACGTGAGCAGTGACTCGCCCAGGCCGCCGTACTCCTCGGGGATCATCAGCCCGAAGAGCCCGAGGTCCTTCAGACCCTCGACGATCTGCTGCGGGTACTCGTCCCGGTGCTCCAATTCCGTCGCAACGGGAAGAATCTCCTTGTCGACGAAGTCGCGGACCGTCGCCAGGATCTCTTCCTGGACGTCGGTGAGCCCGTGCGTCTGGGCGAGTCGGCTCATGGCGTCACTTCTCCGTCTTCTCGGCGGGGGCCGCGGGCTTGTCGAGGGGGGAGACGGGCACGGGACGGCCGGGCTGCTCCCCGCCGCGCTCCTTGACGTACGCCTCGGTGGGGACCATCACCTTGCGGCGGAAGACGCACACGAGGGTGCCGTCCTGCTTGTAGCCGCGGGTCTCCACCGCGACGATCCCGCGGTCCGTCTTGGACTTCGATGGCGTCTTGCCGAGGACGGTCGTCTCGCCGTAGATCGTGTCCCCGTGGAAGGTGGGGGCCACGTGCCGCAACGACTCGATCTCCAGATTGGCGATCGCCTTGCCGGAGACGTCCGGTACGGACATCCCCAACAGCAGCGAGTAGACGTAGTTCCCCACGACGACGTTCTTCCCGAAGTCGGTCGAGTGCTCGGCGAAGTGCGCATCCATGTGGAGCGGGTGGTGGTTCATCGTGAGCAGACAGAACAGGTGGTCGTCGTACTCGGTGACCGTCTTTCCGGGCCAGTGCTTGTACACGTCGCCGACGGTGAACTCTTCGTAGGTCCGGCCGAACTGCATGGGTTCATCCCTCCGGGGCTTCGAAGACCGAGGTACGGCTGAGCCCGGCGGCGCGGCCCTTTCCGGAGATCACGAGGGCCATCTTCCGGCTGGCCTCGTCGATCATCTCGTCACCGAGCATCGCCGAACCCTTTCTGCCGCCGGCCTCCGACGTGTAGTGGTCGTAGGCGTCCAGGATCAGTTCGGCACGGTCGAAGTCCTCCTGCGACGGCGAGAAGACCTCGTTGGCCGCCTCGACCTGTCCCGGGTGGAGCACCCACTTGCCGTCGAATCCCAGTGCGGCGGCCCGGCCGGCCACCTCGCGGAAACCGTCCACGTTCTTGATCTGGAGGTAGGGGCCGTCGATCGCCTGGAGGTCATGGGTCCGCGCGGCCATCAGGATGCGCATCATGATGTAGTGGTAGGCGTCCGCGGGATAGCCGGGCGGCTGCTCGCCCACCACCAGCGACTTCATGTTGATCGATGCCATGAAGTCGGCGGGGCCGAAGATGATCGTCTCGGTGCGCGGTGACGCGGCGGCGATGGCGTCCACGTTCACCAGGCCCTTGGCGTTCTCGATCTGCGCCTCGATGCCGATCCGGCCGACGTCGAGCCCCATGGTCTTCTCGATCTGGGTGAGCAGCAGATCGAGCGCCACCACCTGTTGGGCGTCCTGCACCTTGGGCAGCATGATGCAGTCGAGGTTGTGGCCCGCGCCCTCGACCACGGTGACCACGTCGCGGTACGTCCACTCGGTGGTCCAGTCGTTGACCCGTACCACCCGGGTCTTGCCGGTCCAGTCGCCCTCGTTGAGGAACTTCACGATGGTGTGGCGGGCATCCGGCTTGGCGAGCGGAGCGCAGGCGTCCTCCAGGTCGAGGAAGACCTGGTCGGCGGCGAGCCCCTGGGCCTTCTCCAGGAAGCGCGGGTTGGAGCCGGGCACTGCCAGGCACGAACGACGCGGACGCAGACGGTTCACGGACCGGGTCATACGGAAACCTCCAGAGGGTCGAGCTTGTTCGCTTTTCGGATCACATCGACGATACGACCGATGATCTCCGTAATGCCGAAGTCCTTCGGTGTGAAGACGGCGGCGACTCCCGCCGCCTTGAGGGCTGCGGCGTCCGCCTGCGGGATGATCCCGCCGACGATCACCGGGATCGGAGTGTCGCCAGGCCCGCCGGGTCCCGGGGACGCGGCGCCCGCGGCACGCAGCCGGGTCAGCACGTCCGGTACCAATTCGGTGTGGGAGCCGGACAGGATCGACAGCCCCACGCAGTGCACGTCCTCCGCCACGGCCGCGGAGACGATGGCCTCGGGCGTGAGACGAATGCCCTGGTAGATCACTTCGAAGCCGGCGTCACGGGCCCGTACCGCGATCTGCTCGGCGCCGTTGGAGTGCCCGTCGAGACCGGGTTTGCCGACCAGCAGCCGCAGCCGCCCCACGCCCAGGTCGTCGGCGGTCCTGGCCACCTTGTCGCGTACGGCGGTCAGGGCGGGGCCCAGCTCCGCGCCGACGGCCACGGGCGCGCCGGCGACCCCGGTCGGCGCCCGGAACTCGCCGAACACCTCGCGCAGCGCCCACGCCCACTCGCCGGTGGTGACGCCGGCCCGGGCGCATTCCACGGTGGCCGGCATCAGATTGTCCGTCCCCGCCGCCAGCCGCTTCAAGGCGGACAGCGCGGCGGTCACTCTCGCGTCGTCGCGGTCGGCACGCCAGGCGTGCAGTGCCGCCACGACGCGTGCCTCGTTCGCCGGGTCGACCGTCATGATCGCGGCGTCCAGATCTGCGGTGAGCGGATTGTCCTCGGTGGACTCGAAGACGTTGACGCCCACGATCTTCTCGTCGCCGGCCTCGATCCGCGCCCTGCGCTCGGAGTGCGCGGCGACGAGTTGTGACTTGAGGTAGCCCGACTCGACGGCCGCCATCACACCGCCCATCCGCTCGATGCGTTCGATTTCGGCGGAACACTCCTCCACCAGTTCGGCGACCTTCGCCTCGATGACGTGCGAACCGGCGAAGATGTCCTCGTACTCCAGGAGGTCCGACTCGTGTGCCAGCACCTGTTGGATGCGCAGCGACCACTGTTGGTCCCAGGGGCGGGGCAGACCGAGTGCTTCGTTCCAGGCCGGCAGTTGTACGGCGCGGGCCCGTGCGTCTTTGGAGAGCGTCACGGCGAGCATCTCCAGGACGATCCGCTGCACGTTGTTCTCGGGCTGTGCCTCGGTCAGACCCAGCGAGTTGACCTGGACGCCGTAGCGGAAGCGCCGCTGCTTGGGGTCCTCGATGCCGTACCGCTCCCGGGTGATGTGGTCCCAGAGGCGGGAGAAGGCCCGCATCTTGCACATCTCCTCGATGAAGCGCACGCCCGCGTTCACGAAGAACGAGATGCGGGCGACCACGGCGCCGAACTGCTCGGGTGCGACCTGTCCTGAGTCCCTGACCGCGTCCAGTACGGCGATGGCCGTGGACATGGCGTACGCGACCTCCTGGACGGGGGTGGCCCCCGCCTCCTGGAGGTGGTAGCTACAGATGTTGATGGGGTTCCACTTGGGGATGTTGGCCACCGCGTACGTGATCATGTCGGTGGTCAGCCGGAGCGAGGGCCCCGGTGGGAAGACGTGCGTGCCGCGGGACAGGTACTCCTTCACGATGTCGTTCTGCGTGGTGCCCTGGAGCGCCGAGGTGTCCGCGCCCTGCTCCTCGGCGACGACCTGGTAGAGCGCCAGCAGCCACATGGCGGTGGCGTTGATCGTCATGGAGGTGTTCATCTGCTGGAGCGGGATGTCGTGGAAGAGCCGGCGCATGTCACCCAGATGGGAGACGGGCACTCCGACGCGTCCCACCTCGCCGCGGGCCAGGACGTGATCGGGGTCGTATCCGGTCTGCGTGGGCAGGTCGAAGGCGACCGAGAGCCCGGTCTGGCCCTTGGCGAGGTTGCGCCGGTAGAGCTCGTTGGACGCCTCGGCGGTGGAGTGGCCGGCGTAGGTCCGCATCAGCCACGGCCGGTCCTTGCGGCGATCGGTCATCAGGGCCCTCAGACGTTGCGGAAGCGGTTGATGGCGTCGAGGTGTTCGGCGCGCATCTCGCGGTCGCGGACTCCGAGACCTTCACGAGGTGCGAGAGCGAGGACCCCGACTTTGCCTTGGTGAAGGTTGCGATGGACATCGTAGGCCGCCTGCCCGGTCTCCTCCAGGGAGTAGACGCGGGAGAGCGTGGGGTGGATCTTGCCCTTGGCGACCAGCCGGTTGGCTTCCCACGCCTCGCGGTAGTTGGCGAAGTGGGAGCCGATGATCCGCTTCAGGGACATCCAGAGGTAGCGGTTGTCGTACTCGTGGGTGTAGCCGGAGGTCGAAGCGCAGGTGACGATGGTGCCGCCCTTGCGGGTGACGTAGACGGACGCGCCGAACGTCTCGCGGCCCGGGTGCTCGAAGACGATGTCGACGTCCTCGCCGCCGGTCAGTTCGCGGATGCGCTGCCCGAACCGCTTCCACTCGCGCGGGTCCTGGTGGTGCTCGTCCCGCCAGAATCGGTAGTCCTCGGCGGCGCGGTCGATGATGGCCTCCGCGCCCATGGCCCGACAGATGTCCGCCTTCTGGTCGCTGGAGACCACACAGATGGGCGTCGCCCCACCGGCGAGGGCGAACTGCGTGGCGTACGAGCCCAGGCCGCCGCTGGCACCCCAGATCAGCACGTTGTCGCCCTGCTTCATCCCGGCGCCGTTGCGGGAGACCAACTGCCGGTACGCGGTGGAGTTCACCAGCCCCGGGGACGCGGCCTCCTCCCAACTCAGGTGCGCGGGCTTGGGCATCAGTTGGTTCGACTTGACCAGGGCGAGTTCGGCGAGCCCGCCGAAGTTGGTCTCGAAGCCCCAGATGCGCTGCTCGGGGTCGAGCATCGTGTCGTTGTGACCGTCCGACGACTCCAGCTCGACGGAGAGGCAGTGGGCGACGACCTCGTCGCCGGGCTGCCAGGCGTTCACTCCGGGCCCGGTGCGCAGCACCACGCCCGCGAGGTCCGACCCGATGACGTGGTACGGCAGATCGTGCCGCCGCGTCAGCTCCGAGAGCCTGCCGTAGCGCTCCAGGAAGGCGAAGGTCGACACGGGTTCGAAGATGGACGTCCAGACGGAGTTGTAGTTCACCGAGGACGCCATCACCGCCACCAGCGCCTCGCCCGGACCCAGTTCGGGCACCGGCACCTCGTCGAGGTGGAGGGACTTGCGGGGGTCCTTGTCCTTGGTCGCCAGTCCGGCGAACATCTCGGTCTCGTCCTTGTGCACGGTCACCGCGCGGTAGGACTCGGGAACGGTCAGCGCGGCGAAGTCGGCCGGCGTGGTGTCCGCCGACTGGATCGCGTCCAGGATTTCCTTCACGGTATTGCCTCCGGCCAAGCGCATCGGGGAAGTCCAGGGGGATGCCCCGGGGAATGTGAGGGCGTTCTGCTGTGGAGGTGTGCCGTCGGTTCGGCGGTGGTGCCTTGGGCAGCGCGGGTGGGCGCAGCGGGAGCCTGTGACGCAGGCGTCCGGGCGCTAGCTCGATGGCTTGCTGGGACAGCCGGCGTACGAAAGGTCTCTGCACGCCGGCCGCCCGGACGTTCTTCACGCTATGGCACGCCGTGCCAAGTGACAAGACACTGCGTGCCAGTATTTTTCTCAAGTGTCATCCCGGCGCCACGAATGAGCAACACGCAGGGGCCGCCCCTGGTGGGACGGCCCCTGTACGCCCGTGCCGGGCGGGTCATGAGTGGTACGGCGGAAAGATCCGGCGGTGCGGCGGAAAGATCCGGGAGGTGCGGTTCCTCTCGTGGTTCCGGGCCGGGCCGAGGGGCGGCCCTGCCCGGGGGGACCGGGCGTCTGGCCCGGGGATCGTGGCAGCGGGACTGGTCAGCCCCGCTGCTCCAGGAGGGCGCGCTCGATGGTGCGCAGCACGTCGTCCAGCGGAGCATCGGTCCTGGCCACGGCCACCAGCACCTTGTCCTGGCCGGTCAGTACCACGGGCGCCTCGTCCGAGGCTCCGGTCGTCTCCCGGGCCTTCGACTCCGCTCCGGAGTCCGAAGGCGACTCCCGGGTGGTGTCCGGCCCCCGCTCGCCGACCTTGGCCCGGCCGGCTCCTATCCCCGTTCCGAACGTCTCCCGGACGATGGCGAAGGCGTGGTCGAGCTGGGCTTCCACATCACCCTCGCCACCCGCGCGCAGCCAACGCCGCAGCACGTGGTTGTGCGCGGTGACGACCGCCGATGCGGCCACCTCGGCCAGCAGCGGATCGTCGTTGCCGACGTGGTGGTCACGCTCGTCGAAGTGGCCCAGCAGGTAGCGCGTGAACAGCCGCTCGTAGCGGGCCACCGAGGCGATCTCCCGCTCTCGCAGGGTGGGCACCTCACGGGTCAGCCGGTAGCGCTCCACGGAGACCGCGGGGGAGGCCGCGTACATCCGCATGACCTCTTTGATCCCCCGGCACACGGTGTCCAGCGGGTGTTCGTGCGCGGGCGCCGCGTTGAGCACCGCCTCGGCCCGTACCAGGGTGTCGTCGTGGTCCGGGAAGATGGCCTCTTCCTTGGAGCGGTAGTGCCGGAAGAAGGTGCGCCGGGCGACCCCCGCCGCCGCGGCGATCTCGTCGACCGTGGTCGCCTCGTACCCCTTGGTCGCGAACAGTTCCATGGCCGCGGTCGCCAGTTCTCGACGCATCTTGAGCCGCTGGGCGGCTGCGCGGTTGCCCGCGGCACTTTCGGGAGCGTCGGCGGCGGACTTCGGACGGGGGGACCGACGGCTGGGGTCGGAGGGCTGGGGCATGACCCGAACGTACTGCATCCGCGCAGGAGAGCGCGCCTGCGGGAGACCGGCGCGGACGCCCTCGGCGGGCTCCCGACGAAGGCGCGGGGAGCCCACCGAGGGGGGTGCGTCGGGGGACGGGCGAAGGAGCCCGCCCCAGCCGGCCGGAGGGTCAGCGTCGGGCATGTTCGCGAAAGCCACGCCCCGACTTGCGGCCGAGGCAACCCGCTGCCACCAGGTGTTCCAGGAGGGGCGCGGGCGCCAGGCCGGGGTCGCGGAACTCCCGGTGCAACGCCTTCTCGATCGCGAGGGAGACATCGAGCCCCACCACGTCGAGCAGTTCGAAGGGGCCCATCGGGTAGCCGCCGCCCAGCTTCATGGCCGCATCGATGTCGTCGGGACTCGCGTAGTTCTCCTCCACCATCTTGATCGCATTGTTGAGATAGGGGAACAGCAGCGCGTTCACGATGAACCCGGCCCGGTCGCCGCAGTCGACTGGGTGCTTCTTGATGCTCGCGGTCACCGAACGCACGGTGGCGTGGACCTCGTCCGATGTGAGCACCGTACGGACGACCTCGACCAGCTTCATGGCTGGCGCGGGGTTGAAGAAGTGCATCCCGATCACGTCCTGCGGGCGGCTCGTGGCCCGGGCGCAGGCCACGACGGACAGCGACGAGGTGGTGGTGGCCAGGATCGCGCCCGGTCGGCAGATCTTGTCGAGTTCGGCGAACAGTTGCCGTTTGACCTGGAGGTCCTCGGCGACGGCCTCCAGGACGAGATCGACTTCGCCGAGGGCGTCCAGCGAACCCGACGGGGTGATCCGGGCCAAGGTGCGGTCTCGGACCTCGGCCGTCATCCGTCCCTTGTCGACAGAACGTGAAAGGGACTTGGCGATACGGGCCTTGGCGTTCTCGGCCTTCTCCTGGGAGCGGGCGACGACCACCACGTCGTGCCCCGCCCGGGCGAAGACCTCCGCGATACCGCTCGCCATCGTGCCGGAGCCGGCCACTCCGACTGATCGGACCTCGCGACCCACCGGTTCCCGCAACCCGGGCCGAACGGTCAGTGCGTCCGGCAGTACCGCCGATGCGTCGGGGTCACCCGTGGTGTCGGCGGCGGCATAGGTGTAGAAGCCCCGGCCGGCCTTGCGCCCGGTCAACCCGGCCTCCGCCAACTGTCGAAGGACCGGCGCCGGCGCGTGCAGACGGTCCTTCGACTGTGCGTACATCGCCTCCAGGACCGTGAGGGCCGTGTCCACGCCGATCAGGTCCAGCACCGCGAGCGGTCCCATGGGGAGCCCGCAGCCCAGCCGCATCGCGGCGTCGATGTCCTCGCGGGACGCGTACTTGGACTCGTACATCGCCGCGGCCTGGTTGAGGTAGCCGAAGAGCAGTCCGTCCGCGATGAAACCGGGTCGGTCCCCGATGGAGACCGGCTCCTTCCCGAGTTCTCGGGCGAGCACGGTGACGGCTTCCACGGCGGCCGGTGAGGTCAGCACCGACGAGACCACCTCCACCAGCTTCATCGCGGGCACCGGATGGAAGAAGTGCAGGCCCAGCACCCGTTCGGGGTGTCGCCCTGAGTCGGCCGCCAGTTGGGTGACCGAGAGGGCGTTGGTGCCGGTGGCCAGGATCGCGGTGGGCCGCACCAGACGGTCCAGGGCCCGGAAGACCTGTCGCTTGACCTCGTACGACTCGGAGACGACCTCGATCACGAGATCGGCTTCCGCCGCCGCTTCCAGTTCGTGGAACGTCCTGAACCGGGCCAGAACGTCCTGCCGTTCGGCTTCGGTGATGCGCCCGCGTCGCACCGAGCGAGCGGTGGACGCCTCCAGACGGTCCACGGCCCTGCGGGTGGCCGTGGGGCTGATGTCGATGCCGATGACCTCACGGCCCGCTGTGGCCAGGAGTTCGGAGATGCCGGTGCCCATGGTGCCGAGGCCGACGACGGCGATGGTGCTCAAGGGGATGTCCATGGAGGGGACTCCAGGTGAGTGACGACTGAAGGGGCAGAGGTGCGCACCGCGGGCACGAGGGGCCGCGGGAGGCGCGAAAGGCGTGGATGGAGCCCCGCCGTGCGATCGCAGGGCGGTGGACGTGCGGGGCGGAAGTGCAGGTCCGGGCGGTATCGACCGAAACATCAACGGGCCGAGGGGACTTTGGCGACGGGGCTTGGGGCAGAGCCCTTCACCCAGGGGGGAAGTGCCGACGGACTCTGTCCCGGAGTCCCGTCGTACTGCGGTGCGCGACCGACTCACGCACGCGTGTGCTTGCCGAACCGACTGCACTCGTGGTGGCTGCGTCACCAGGCCACCGACGAGATCGCGGGGGTTGCCCGCTCACTTGAGATTAACTCGCGGGTAACGAGCGCGCCAGCCCCCTTCGCCTGTGATCTGGGTCGCCAGTGAACCGATTCTTCGTGGCGCTACGCTCATGACTCATGGACGAAGAGTTACGTTCGCTGGCCATGCGCCTCCGGACCGAGTCCGGCGGGTCGCCGGCATTCGAACGACTGTTGACCACTGCCGACCGCGAAGAGCTGGCCCGGGCCCTCGTCGAGTACGAACGCCCGCTGTGGGCCAGGGAACTGGCCGCCTTTCGGCTGGGATGCGAACGGGACCCCAGGGCGTTCGAACCGCTGGTTCTGCTGCTGAACCACCGCGACCCGGAGCGCTGTATCGCGGCGGCCCATGCCCTCGCGACCCTGGCTGACCCCCGCACCCCCCGTGCCGCCGCAGCACTCGCCACCAATGAACGCAGGGTCGCCTACGCCCTGGTGCCCGTGCGGCTGTTGACCCGACTGCGTGCACCCGAGTCCGTGCCGGCGTTGATCGCCGTGCTCGGCCGGAGGCTGGCGCCGGGCGACTCCCATGCGCGGGTGGCTCTGGCCTGCGTGGAGGGACTGGGGGCTCTCGGTGACGCCCGGGCGGCTGCGGTACTGGAATCGGCCCGCTGGCATCCGAGACTCGCGGCGGCGGCCGAAGCCGCTCTCGCCCGGCTGGGGTGACGCCCCTTCAGCAGCGTACCCATGGCGCCCGGCCCGACTACCCCACCGGCCCGATACGCGCCGCGGGCTCCGCAGCCGCCTCGGCGGTGCGGAGCCCGCGGCTCCCCCGATTCCCCCACCGCTGCACCGGGGTCCTGGTGACGGCGGGGGCGCTGATGTCCCACGGTGGGGACTGCTTTCAGTAGGGCCTCAGTAGGGCCTCAGTAGAGCTTGGCGACCGCGGTCTGCGTGGTCTTCTTGAACCCCGCCAGCGGAGCACCGCTGAGGTCGCCCAACTGGCTCCAGCCGACGACGGTCACCGTCCGGCCGTCACGCCCCACCGAGTAGAGGGCGATGTCCGTCGAACCGACGCCGGGATCGGCGGTGTCGACGCTGTAGACGTACGCGCCCTCCTCCACGTTGATCTTCCCGTGGTACTTGGACGTGCCCTTCAACCCCGGGTACTCCTGCTGGAGGCGCTTGAGGCAGCCGCTGATGGAGGTGCGCAACTGGGTCACCAGCGTCTTCGCCTTGGCCTCCGTGGCGGCGACCGTGATCGTCTGGTGGGCGCTGGTGTCCAACTCCGTCTGGAACAGCCGGTGCTTGCTGGACGCCTTGGGAGCGATCTTCTTGGTGCAGAAGTCGGCGGCGGCCCCCGACTTGATGCCACCGGCCGTCCACGGGGTGAGCGAGGCGGGCAGTTGCTTCGCCGTCAGGAAGACGGGAGCGGGAGCCGCGGTGGCCGCGGACATCGAAGCGATCGTCATCCCGATGGCTGCGGCGGTCACGGCAGCGGTACGGAGCATGTTCATGGAAGTGCTTCCCCCTGGTGGTGGTTGGTGGAACGGTCATCAGCTTCGACGGCCCGTCGGCCGATGGGCAAGGGTCTCCGTCGGGGGTGGAACGATGGAACCATTCCACCCCCACTGACGTGGGAATACTCGGGAGGGGTGGAACGCCATCCTGGAACGGACCGGGGGCTGTACGGGTGAGCACAGGGGACACGGAGGCGTTCGCGCAGCGGCTGCGGGAGATGCGGGAGGCATCGGGGCGCAGTTACGGGGCGCTGGCGCGGCGGGTGGGGGTGAGCGCCTCGACCCTCCACCGGTACTGCTCGGGTCACACCGTGCCCATGGAGTTCGCTCCCGTCGAGCGCCTGGCGCGACTGTGCGGATGCCGGGGCGATGACCTGGTCGCGCTCCACCGCCTCTGGGTGCTCGCCGACGCCGAACGCACCAGACGCCAACTGGCCGCACAGGGAACGCCGGGCCCCGCACAGGGAACGCCGGGCCCGGAGTCGGACGGGAGACCGCTCGCCGACACCACGCACACCGTCCCGGCGCCGGTGGACGGCCTCGACGGTTCGACCCCCGCGAAGGAGCCTTCCGCGTCGGGGCCTTCCGACGAGCGGTCCGTCAACGAGGACACGGCCGCTCCCGATGCGCCTTCGGCCGAGGACCCGCCGGAGGTCACGGTGGTCCTCGGTGCCCGTCGGCCACGGCGTCACCACCGGGCCGTGTACGCGTCGGTCGCAGTGGTGCTGACCACCGTCAGTCTCGTGCTGCTGCTGGCCTTCGACCGGGCGCCGTTCTCCCGCGCCGATCGACAGCGCACGACCGTCGAACAGCCGGACGGCACCCGAACCGGACAGGCGTCGGCAGCCACACCGGACGGTCGCCCGAGCGTCGCGACCGTGCCCCCTTCCCCCTCGGCGTCCGCCTCCGTTCCGTCCTCCGGGGCGTCCCGGCGCGGACCGTCGACCGAAGGCACCGGGGTGAGCGGCTCCCCGACCACCACCCCTTCGCGGCGGACCACCGCCCCGGCAACCCCTGGCGGTCTGCCGTTCTCCTGGACCCTCGACCAACACGTCTGGAAGAACGAGTGCGATCACGCCTACCTCGTCGACCGGACCCCCTCCCGAGTGCCCCCGCCACCGTCCGAGTCCGACGCCGCGCCCTGGGCCGGCTCCCTCGGGGCGGTGCACGGCGGCGAGACCATGGTGCGGATCGCCGTGCAGGGCAAGACCGATCGGGCGGTCGTCCTGCAAGCGCTACGGGTGCGGACCGTCGCCCGCCGCACACCTCCGCAGGACAACGTGTATCTGATGAACGTGGGATGCGGCGGCTCGCTCACCCCGCGGATGTTCGATGTCAACCTTGACGCTCCGCGTCCCACCGCCCGGTCGGTGGCCGGCAGTGACGCCGGTGTGGAGATCCCCGCGGTCTCCTTCCCCTATCGGGTCTCCGCCACCGATCCCGAGGTTCTGTTGGTCACCGGTCGCGCCGTCGACTGCGACTGTGACTGGTATCTGGAACTGGAGTGGACGAGCGGGTCCGACGCCGGGACGGTACGCATCGACGACCGCGGACGCCCCTTCCGCACCAGTGGGATCAAGGGCCGGCCGACCTATGAGTACGACACGATCGAGGGCACCTGGCGACGGGTGAGCGTCGAGGGCAGGGGCGGTACGGAGGGTCCGTCGCAGCCCTGATCGGTCGGGCGGGCACCCGTTGTGCGGTCCGGGCGGCCCGGCCCGTGCCGCAGAAAGGTCCCGTGGGAAGGATCGCGCGAGTAAGGGTGAGGGTTTCAGAGCAGGGTCAGCTGTGTCTGTTCCGCCGTGGTTGCCCCTGTGCCCGTGGACTCCGGGGCCGGCGGTCGGATGCGTCGGGGCATTCCCGGGCCGGCGGGTCCGATGCCGAACTCCGTCGCCAGTTCGTGCACCTGCCGGGTGATGCGGCGTTGGTACCAGGTGGGTGCGTACGCCCCCTCCGCGTACAGCCGCTCGTATCGACGTACCAGGAACGGATGGTGTTCCTCCAGCCACGCCATGAACCACTCGCGCGCCCCGGGCCGCAGATGCAGGACGAGGGGGGTGACCGAGGTGGCGCCCGACTCGGCTATCGCGCGCACCGTCGCCCTGAGCTGGTCGGGATGGTCGCCGAGGAAGGGGATGACGGGGGCCATCAGCACTCCGCAGCCGATGCCGTGATCGGTCAGGGTGCGGACGACGTCGAGCCGGCGTTCCGGTGCCGGAGTGCCCGGTTCCACCGTGCGCCAGAGGGCTTCGTCGATGAATCCGACCGAGACCGAGATCCCCACGTCGGTCACCTCGGCCGCCTGTACCAACAGATCGAGGTCGCGCAGGATGAGCGTCCCCTTGGTCAGGATCGAGAACGGATTGGCGTGGTCGCGCAGCGCGGCGATGATGCCGGGCATCAATCCGTACCGACCCTCCGCCCGCTGATAACAATCGACGTTCGTGCCCATCGCGATGTGCGCGCCACGCCACTGACGGGAGCCGAGCTGGCGGCGGAGCAGTTCGGGCGCATTGGTCTTCACGACGATCTGGGAGTCGAAGCCGAGGCCGGTGTCGAGGTCCAGATAGCTGTGCGTCTTGCGGGCGAAGCAGTACACACAGGCGTGAGTACAGCCCCGATAGGGGTTCACCGTCCATTCGAACGGCATTCGGGAGGCCCCGGGCACACGGTTGATGATCGACCGGGCGCGCACCTCGTGGAAGGTGATCCCTCTGAACTCAGGAGTGTCAAAAGTCCTGGTCGTCACCGCTGACGTGGCGAAAAGGGCGGCGTCCGCGGCGGTCCGCCGCGCCGACGGGGTCTCCGCCAGATGGTCCCAGCGCATGGTCGCCTCCTGAGTAGTTCTCTCCCCGGTCCCTAGAATAGAACAACTGTTCGCACAAGAAGCGCAACCCCTGCGCTTCGCGCCGTGCGTCGGCCCCGGATTTGGGCCGCCGCACCTGAGGTGATTGGCTAGGGCGCCCCTGGAGGCACCCCCGAACAACCGAGTGCTGGAGGAACAGCAATGGCGCAGGTCGAGTCCACGACGCAACGGACCATCGCGGCGGACGCGGCGACGGTGTTCGACACACTGGCCGACTACGAGAACACCCGTTCGAAGCTGCTGCCCGGGCAGTTCAGCGAGTACGAGGTCCGCGAGGGCGGCGACGGCGAAGGCACCCTCGTCCACTGGAAGCTCCAGGCGACCAGCAAGCGGATCCGGGACTGTCTGCTCGAAGTGACCGAGCCGACCGACGGCCAGCTGATCGAGAAGGACCGCAACTCCTCCATGGTCACCACCTGGACGGTCACCCCGGCCGGGGAGGGGTCCTGTCAGGCCGTCGTCACCACGGTCTGGACCGGTGCGGGCGGCATCGGCGGATTCTTCGAGAAGACGTTCGCGCCCAAGGGCCTCGCCCGGATCTACGACCAGGTGCTCGCCAACCTCGCCAACGAGGTCGAGAAGGAGGCCAAGCGGTAACCCTTCGGGTGGGATCGTCGTAACACTCACTGTTTCGAGTGGTTTTCCCGCGGGGCCGTGCTGCGCCGGGTGCGCCGTGGACCGCGGGAAAGCCTCTGCCGGTCCTGTGCCGTGCACCGGGCCGAACGGCCCCCGGTCCGCCCGTTCGGCTCGAAACTGACGGGGTGCGGGGCCATGCGGTCCGCATCCGGACCCGCTGCTCATGGCTAGGCTCCTGGACCGTGGGCCCGGTTTCCATGGACGTACGGACGCCTCCCGGCTGATTTCCGCTGTTCTGCCCACTCGGAGCGTCCCGTGCATCGGGCAGCGGTTCGTACCGCACACTTGCCCTGGGAACGCACAGGCGATAGACCCCTGTTGACGTTTTGTCATATCCCTGGGGGGCTGGCCATGAGCGTGACGAGCCGATATCGGGATGCCTGGGAAGGATTTTGGGCCGAGGCGCCCGATGAGCCGGGAGCGGTCTTCTGGGACGCGGAGCCCGCGCTGACGGCGAGTCGACATCTGGCGCGCTACGAACCGCTGGTGGAGGACGCCGGGCTCACCATGGTGGACCTCGGCTGCGGCAACGGCACCCAGACCCGTTTCCTCGCAGACCGGTTCCCCGAGGTGCTGGGCGTCGACCTCGCCCATGCGGCGATTGACCTGGCCCGACGACAGCAGGCTGCGGCCAGACCGTCCCGATGTCCGGGGCTTCTCTCCTTCCGGCCGTTCGATGCCGTGGACGAGGAGTCGGTCGCCGGGTTGCACGACGAGGTGGGCGACTGCAACGTCTATGTGCGTGGGGTGCTGCACCAGGCGGACCCCCGAGATCGGCAACGCCTCGCGGATGCGGTCGGCGTGCTCGTGGGAGAGCGCGGTCGTGCCTTCGTGGTGGAGTTGACCGAGGCGGCCGGGATTCGGCTGGCGCAGCTCGTCAGCTCGCCCTCGGGACCGCCGGCCAAGCTCCTGCCGGTCTTCCGGCACGGGATCGTTCCGGGTCCGCTGCCGGACGAGGAACTGGTCGAACTCTTCGCCCGATCCGGGCTCTCGACGCTGGCCGGCGGGGAACTGCCCCTGACGACGACCGAGTACGAACTCGACGGCTCCCGCATCGAACTGCCGTCGAAGTGGCTCGTCCTGGGGCGCCGCCCCTGACCGACGGTCAGGTCCCGTGCCGTGTCACGGTACCCACCGCGCAGGCGGGGTCGGGTCGTACGGGCGGTTTCGCCCCGTACGACCCGGGCCCGTTCTCCGGTGTGCGCGGGGCTATGGACTGCGTCGATCCGCGGCCACGGCGAGACATGCCGCGATCAGCACCACGTTCTTGATGATGTACTGCCCCTCCAGTGTGGGGGTGCCCATCTGCCCGTTCCACATCTCGTCCGGCAGGATGAACAGCGCGGCGAACACCCCGGTCATATGGAGGAAGAACGCCGTGAGGACCAGGCGCAGCAGGACTCCGGATATCAGTCCCACGCCGATTGCGGTCTCGAAGAGTGCGAGCAACGGCCGGGAGAACTCCGGTGGTACGAGGTCGAAGGTCAGCACGCTCATGGTCCGGGTGGCGACGTCCTCCGCGGGGCTCGCCGCCGGCACGAACTTCATCACTCCGAACCAGAAGAAGACCAGTCCGACCGATATGCGAAGCACGGTGGTGCTGTGTACCTGATAGCGGGCCAGTACGGTCCCGATCAGAGGCTTGCTGCGCCGTCGTCTGCCCGTCGGGGCCATCACCAGGGGCCGTTCGGCCACCCGCCGCGACGTGCTGCTGGTGCGTTCGGTGTAGCTCATCGTCGTCCGTCCTTCCCGAGGGCGTCGCACCAGCTCCCGATGTCCCCGAACTCACCGTCTGGGGAGCGGTCCGCCAACGCCTCGGTCTCGATTCATCCTGACGATCGCTCGTGGGGTGCGACCGCCGGTCGTGCGCGCATGGGAAACGGCGATCGCCCTGCTTGCCGACCCGGATGGTCCGTCCGGTCGCCTGTGGGCGTGACGGCTTCGGCAGGGTGATCCCGCGGTGATGCGCTGTGTGCGTGTTTCTGGTGTTCTGGCGCCCTTACCGATCGGTGGCCGGGGAGAGCGCCGGCGGTGGGGGCCGCCGTCGCCCTGAAGTGGCCACGGTGACGACCGACCCGGAACGAGGGGCTCGTGCTGGAGCCGGGGCGGGCGCTGTGGGTGACTGCGGTCTCGCAGCGGGACGCGGTGGCACCCGGCGATGCCGGGGGAGTGCCGCCGTACCGGGGCTGATCATGTTGGGGGCATGACATTCAACGGTGTGTCGGCCATGGGTCCGTAGTGATGGGGCGCGTGGGGGCGCCGATCGGCTCTGTGTCAAACGCATGGTTCCTCGTGGGGGTGGGGGGATGCGACTGAGCTATGCGTTCGAATCTGGCATCACGCTATAAGCTTCTGCCCATGTCCGTAAAGGTCTGGACCAATACCCGTTCCTTGTGTGCACGGACCAGTTCCCTTCGGCGCCGCACCCGTAGGACTTCAGATCCCCTCCAGTCGCACCGTCGAACGGGATCACACCACATCCGCCCGTAAAACCCCACTCCTGTTCATCCCGGGTGTCGCTGAACTCCCCGCGGTACAGGGTAAGTTGCGTCCGAAGGCAACGGCGCGGGAGTGCACCTCCGTGCCGGCACACACCATCGACGTACCCATGATGGGCTCGCGGTACGGCACGGGCGTACGGGAGAACCCTTGGTTCCCCGTACCGTTCGGGGGCATCCGGACACCGCACGGTGTCTACGGGTCCGTCATCATCGGTCGGTTCGTGGCCAAGTGCGGTGTGTTCGTCGACGGGGCCGCTCGACGAACGTGCGCCACCTCGCATGCCCCGGTTCCTCAAGGGTGAGCTACGCACATCATTTTTCCCAGGTCAAGGGGCCATACCGTCGAGTACGCCGGGACCGGGCAGCCGTCGGGGCGACTTGCCCGCCCCCCGAGCGGACTGTTGGCTGGATCGGGTGATCGGGTGCAGTTCGGCCGGGCCGCCTCCAGTCGCCGCGCCGGGACACGGCGCGGGCCCAGTGCCCGAGGACGACGGTACGGATGATCTACTCGAAGCCGATGCGACCGATGCGTCCGATGTGGCCGGTGTGACCGGCATTAACGACAGAGGTCAGTGGGGCAGTGGATCCCGCTGGCCCGGGAAGAACAGGGCGAGCTGTGAAGATCCTCATCAGCGCCGACATGGAGGGCGCCACGGGTGTCACCTGGCCGGCCGATGTGCTGCCCGGCACACCCCAGTGGGAACGCTGTCGCACCATGTTCACCTCCGACGTGAACGCGGCAGCGCTCGGCTTCTTCGACGGCGGAGCCGACGAGGTCCTGGTCAACGAGGCGCACTGGTCCATGCGCAATCTGCTGCTGGAGCAGTTGGACGAGCGCGTACAGATGCTGACGGGCCGGCACAAGTCGCTCTCCATGGTCGAGGGCGTCCAACACGGCGACGTGGACGGGATCGCCTTCATCGGCTACCACACCGGAGCCGGCGCGGAAGGGGTGCTCGCCCACACCTACCTGGCCAACTCCATCACCGGCGTCTGGCTCAACGGCACCCGGGCCAGCGAGGGTCTGCTCAACGCCCAGGTCGTCGCCGAGTTCGGCGTCCCGGTCGTTCTCGTCACCGGAGACGATCTGACCTGCGTGGACGCCGACGGCTATGCACCCGACGCCCGCAAGGTCGCCGTCAAGGACCACGTCTCACGGTACGCGGCCGTCTGCCGCACCCCCACCCGCACCGCTGCCGACATCCGCACCGCCGCCCGACAGGCAGCCGCGCTCGCCGTGCGCCACGAGCCGGTGCAGGCCGGACCCTTCACGGTGGAGTTGGAGTTCGACGCCGAACACCTCTCCGCCGCGGCCACGGTCGTACCCGGTGTGGCGGGCAGCGGTGAACGACGCGCCGCGTACACCAGCGAGACCATGTTCGAAGCGATTCGCACGTTCAAGGCGGTCACCACCATCGTTTCGGCGGCCGTGGAGGAGCAGTATGGCTGACATGAACGCATCTGTCGGGCGCCGCGGAGCGGTCGACACCGGCCCCGTCGATGCGCAGGCCCTGGACGAGGTGGTGACCTTCACCTCCGAGTTGATCCGGATCGACACCACCAACCGCGGCGGCGGAGACTGCCGGGAGCGCCCCGCCGCCGAATACGCGGCCGAGCGGCTCGCCGCCGCGGGGCTCCAGCCCCTGATGCTGGAGCGCACCGCCGGTCGCACCAACGTCGTCGCCCGGATCGAGGGCACCGATCCCACCGCGCCGGCCCTCCTGGTCCACGGGCATCTCGACGTGGTGCCCGCCGAGCCCGACGACTGGTCGGTCCACCCCTTCTCGGGAGAGGTCCGCGATTCGGTGGTCTGGGGGCGCGGCGCCGTCGACATGAAGAACATGGACGCGATGATCCTGTCGGTCGTCCGGGCCTGGGAACGGGCCGGGGTACGGCCCCGCCGGGACATCGTGGTCGCCTTCACCGCCGATGAGGAGGCGAGCGCAGAGGACGGGTCCGGATTCCTCGCCGACGAGCACGCCGACCTCTTCGAGGGGTGCACCGAGGGGATCAGCGAGTCCGGCGCCTTCAGCTTCCACGCCGGGCCGGGGATGACGCTCTACCCCATCGCGGCGGGGGAGCGGGGCACGGCCTGGCTCAAGCTCACCGCCCACGGCAGGGCCGGCCACGGCTCCAAGGTCAACCGGTCGAACGCGGTCAGCAGGCTCGCCGCCGCCGTCGCCCGCATCGGCGAGCACCAGTGGCCGGTCCGGCTCACCCCCACGGTCCGCGCCGCCCTGGCCGAACTCGCCCGGCTGCACGGCGTCCCCGCCGACCCGTACGCCCCGGACTTCGACGCCGACGCGTTGATTGCGCAGCTGGGACCCGCCGCGGCCCTGGTCGAACCCACCGTGCGCAACAGCGCCAACCCCACCATGCTGGATGCTGGATACAAGATCAATGTGATCCCCGGTCATGCCACCGCCTACATCGACGGGCGGATGCTGCCCGGTGCCGAGGACGAGTTCGCACGGACCATGGACCGGCTCACCGGGCCCGATGTGGAGTGGGAGTTCCACCACCGCGAGGTGGCGTTGCAGGCACCGGTCGACTCGCCGACGTTCGCCAAGCTCCGTGAGGCCGTCGAACGCTTCGACCCCGAGGGTCACGTGGTGCCGTACTGCATGGCCGGCGGCACCGACGCCAAGCAGTTCTCCCGACTCGGCATCACCGGCTACGGCTTCTCGCCGCTGAAGCTGCCCGCCGGATTCGACTACGCGGCGATGTTCCACGGCGTCGACGAACGGGTACCCGTCGAAGCCCTGCACTTCGGCGTCCATGTGCTCGACCACTACCTCCGAACCGCGTGAAGTCCCAGTGAACCCGCTGACAAGGGAGTCGGACATGGCACCCACGGCCGCCTTCGGTACCTGGCCGTCACCGATCGACGCCGCGCTCGCCGCCTCGCACGACGGGCGCCCCGAGTTCCTCGGCACCGTCGGCGACGAACTCTGGTGGACGGCGCCCCGGCCCGCCGAAGGAGGCAGACGCGCCCTGGTGCGACGGCGCGCCGACGGAGCCGAGGAGTCGGTCCTCCCGGCGCCCTGGAACGTCCGCAGCCGGGTCATCGAGTACGGCGGCCACCCGTGGGCCGGCGCACTCCGCCCTGACGGCACCCCGCTGGTCGTCTTCGTCCACTTCCCCGACCAGCGGCTGTACGCCTACGAACCGGACGCCCCCGGCGCCGAACCGACACCGCTCACCCCTCTCTCCACGGTCGGCGACGGCCTGCGCTGGGCCGATCCGCAACTGCACCCGGAACGGGGTGAGGTGTGGTGCGTGCTGGAGGAGTTCACCGGTGCCTCCCTCACCGATGTGCGCCGGGTGATCGCCGCCGTGCCCCTGGACGGCTCCGCCGCCGACGACCGCGCGGCCGTGCGCGAACTCACCGACGACCGTCACCGCTTCACCACCGGGCCGAGGCTCTCCCCGGACGGCCGACAGGTCGCCTGGATCGCCTGGGACCACCCCCGGATGCCCTGGGACGGCACCTCGGCGATAGTGGCCGATGTCGGCCCGGACGGCCCGTTCACCGCGGTGCGCGAGGTCGCCGGAGGCCCCGAGGAATCCATCTGCCAGGTCGAATGGGCCCCGGACGGCTCGCTGTTGTTCCTGTCGGACACCACCGGCTGGTGGGAACCCCGCCGACTCCGCCCCGACGCCCTGACGGCAACAGCCGGACGCCCACCCACCGCCCCCGGGGCGGGTGAGGCCCTGTGCTCCGGACGCGGCGAGGAGTTCGGCGGACCGCTCTGGAAGATCGGCCTTCAGTGGTTCAAACCGCTCGACGACGGACTGATCGCCGTCATCCACGGCACCGGCACCACGGCACTGGGCATCCTCGATCCGGACACCGGCGAAGTGGTCGACGCCGCGGGCCCCTGGACCGAATGGGCCGCCTCACTCGCCGTCCAGGGCGATCGCGTCATCGGCGTCGCGGCCAGCCCCCGCAGCGCGTACGAGATCGTCGAACTCGACACCCGCACCGGACACACCCGGGTCATCGGGGCGCCCCACGACGATCCGGTGGACCCCGCCTACTACCCGGAACCCCACCTCCGTACGTTCGCCGGCCCCGGGGGCCGCGCGATCCACGCACACGTCTACCCGCCCCACAGCCCCGACCGAACCGCACCCGACGACGAACTGCCCCCGTACGTCATCTGGGCCCACGGCGGACCCACCGGCCACTCTCCCCTCGTCCTAGACCTGGAGATCGCCTACTTCACCTCCCGCGGCATCGGCGTGGCCGAGGTCAACTACGGCGGATCCACCGGATACGGCCGTAAGTACCGGGACAGCCTGCGCGAGCAGTGGGGCGTCGTCGACGTCGAGGACTGCGCGGCCGTCGCCCGGGCGCTGGCCGCCGAGGGCACCGCCGACGCCTCGCGGCTCGCCATCCGGGGCGGCAGCGCCGGCGGATGGACCACCGCCGCGTCCCTGGCCCGCACCGACGTCTACGCCTGCGGAAGCATCAGCTATCCCGTGCTGGACCTGCTCGGCTGGGCATCAGGAGAGACCCACGACTTCGAGTCGCAATACCTGGAATCCCTCATCGGCCCCCTCACGGACGTACCGGACCGCTACCGGGAGCGCTCACCGCTCCAGCACACCGACCGCATCACCACCCCCTTCCTGTTGCTCCAGGGGCTCGACGACGTCATCTGCCCGCCCGTACAGGCAGAACGGTTCCTCCAGCAGATGACGGGCCGCGGCATCCCCCACGCCTACATCGCCTTCGAAGGCGAGGGACACGGCTTCCGCCGGGCCGAGACGATGGTGCGCGCGATCGAAGCGGAACTCTCCCTCTACGCCCAGACCTTCGGCTTCGAACGGTCGGACGTCCCCCTACTGGAGCTCAAGAAGTGACCCTCACCCCCCTGACCCGGGCCGCTCGACTGCGACCCGGGGCCAAGGTCGCCATCGTCGCCCCCAGTGGTCCCGTACCCGACGAACGGCTCGACGAGGGCCTGGACGTCCTGCGCGGTTGGGGGCTCGATCCGCTCGTCATGCCGCACGTCCGCGGCGCCCACCGGGACTTCCCGTATCTGGCCGCGACCGACCACGACCGCGCACGGGACCTCACCGAAGCCTGGTGCGATCCCAGCGTCTCGGCCGTCCTGTGCGCCCGTGGCGGCTACGGCGCACAGCGGATGGTCGACCTACTGGACTGGACGGCGATCCGGGCCGCCGGGCCCAAGGTCTTCGCCGGCTACAGCGACATCACCGCCCTGCACGAGGCGTTCGCCACCCGGCTGGGACTGGCCACCCTGCACGGCGCCATGCCCGGCGCATTGACGTTCCTCAAGGACGAGACCACCCGAGAGTCCCTTAGAGCGACCCTCTTCGAACCGGAGTCGGTGCAGGTCCTCGCACTGGAAACCGCGGGCACCCTGGTGCCGGGCCGGGCCCGAGGCATCACCCTCGGCGGCTGCGCCAGCCTTCTCGCAGCCGACCTCGCGACGCCCAACGCCCGGCCGAACGCCGCAGGCGGAATCCTCCTCCTCGAAGACGTGGGCGAGGACGACTACCGCATCGACCGCATCCTGACCCAACTCCGGCGGTCGGGCTGGCTGGACGGCGTACGGGGCATCGCCCTGGGTTCCTGGGCGGAGTGCGGCCCCTACGAGCGCGTACGGCGGGTCCTGTTGGATCGACTCGGTGGTCTCGGTGTTCCCGTCGTCGAGGAACTGGGCTTCGGGCACGCGGCGCAGAACCTCACGATGCCGCTGGGTGCGTCGGCGGTGCTCGACGCGGACGCCGCGACCCTGACCCTGGACGAGCCCGCCCTGATCTGACCGCCCCTTCCGAACACCCCCTTCCGAACACCCCCTTCTGACCACCTCGTTCTCGCACCTCGCGGGGTCCGCGGGGTCCGCGGTGATCGGTTTCCGCGTCGTCCCGTCCGTGCGCCCGGACCCGGATCGCCGGGACGAACGTGCCCCTTTTGAGCCCAGCCGTTTCGCATGGTGGGACGGTGTGCGCGCGTAGACGTTCGCAAAGGTGGCGTGTACTGATCGTCGGGGTGGCACGATGGGCACATGAAGGGGCAGTTGGAGTCGTGGAGCGCACGACGGGCCCGCCCTGTTCCCGGCACGGTCATCCATCCCGTGCACGGCCAAGACGGCGCCGACCTCGCCCGGGCCGGCTCCCTCGACGACGGGCCGCACCTTCGGATCGATCCACCCCGGCCGCACCGCCCGCAGCCCCTGCACATGGTGATGGCGCTGCTCCTGGCCACGGCCGGTGGCGCCCTCACGCTCTGGCGGGTCGACCCGCACTGGACGGGGCCGCTCTGGCTCGGTGGCGGGGTGCTCGCCATCGGCCTGTGGCAGCTGACGCGTGCGGCGTGGGCCCGGCGCGGGCGCAACGCCAACCACCCCGACCACGCCGACGGCGCGGCCCTCGACGCCGAGCGACTCGACGCAGCCGCCATACGACTCGGCGAGTGGCTGCGCACGGCCTACGACCAGGAAGAGCGTCGCGCCCGCCTCCACGATCCGATCCCGATCCAGGTCCGCTGGCGCCCGGCCGATCCACGGCTGTCGGACCACGCGGCGAGCATCAGCCGGGGCAGCAGCCAACTACCCGACCTCGGCGGAGAATTCGACGACATCAACGACGTCTTCGCCCGGCTCCCCTCGCGTCGACTGGTCGTGCTCGGCGCCGCCGGGGCGGGCAAGTCGGTGCTGGCCCTGCGCTTCGCCCGCCGCGCCCTCGGCAAGGGCCCCGTGCCGGTGATCCTTCCGCTGGCCTGTTGGCAGCCGGGCCGTCAGTCCCTCTGGCAGTGGGCGGCCGAGTACCTCGCCGACCGTCATCCGCGGCTCGCCGACCGGGACGACGAGCGCCGAGCGGTCGCATCGGCGCTGCTGCGCAGCGGCCGTGTCCTGCCCGTGCTCGATGGCTGGGACGACATCCCCGCCGTGCTCCAGCCCGGCGCACTCGCCGAGTTCCACGCGACCCTCCGCCCCGCCGCGGGATTTGTGCTGACCAGCCGTACGGACGCCTACCGGAACGCCGTCGCGGGCAGTCAGGTCCTGACCGCCGCCGCCGTCGTGGAGCTCGAACCGCTCACCGTCGTGCAGTTGGCCGAGTACCTGCCCCGCGCGAGCCGTCCCACCAGCGCCGCCGGTCGCATCGCCACCCAGTGGGACCCCGTCCTCGACCGGCTCCGTACTGACGGCACCAGTGGTGGAACCGCGCCCGGGGACCCGGCCGTCGGCCGGCTGCGGGCCGTACTGTCCACTCCCTTGATGGTCGCGCTGGCCCGTGCCGCCTACAGCGACACCCGTGCCGACCCCGCGGAACTGCTCGACGACACCGGCGAGTTCCCCGACGCCGACACCATCCGGGCCCATCTCTTCGACCGTTTCCTGCCCTCCGTCTACCATGGCCCGCTCGGCGACCGCAGCTGGAACCCGATCGCGGCAGAGCGCTGGCTGCGCTTCCTCGCCCGCCATGTCCGCTCCGGCGGTACCGGGGAGTTGGAGTGGTGGCGGCTGGATCTGGCCGCCCCTCGATGGACCGGACCGCTGGGCTTCCTTCCCGCCATCGCCGCCATGACCGCCGTCGCGTACGGGATCGGCCTGGGCGCCGCCCGTACGACCGTCGCTCCGGGAGGCACGGTCTGGCCGACGCTGGCACTCCTGGCCCTCATCGCCCTGGTGCTCGGATGGCGCGTCATCGACGCCGCCGTACTACCGGCGCCGCGGCGTTGGCGTGCCAGGCTCTCCCGTCCACTGCCGCTCACCGAGCCCGCGGACACCTCCGCGGCCAGCACCCCCTGGCAACTGCTCGGACAGGACCGGACCGCGGCCTTCCTCACCGGGGTGCAGCGACCGTTGAGTCAGGACGGCTGGTTCGGAGCGCTGCGTACGGCACTGGTCCTCACCCCGATCGCCGTGTTGCTGTGGCTGCTGTCCGCGGGCGCCGACCGGAGCGGGGACCGGACCTGGGCCGCCCCCGTGCTGCTGGGGCTGATCGCCTGGCTGCTGTACGGGGTCGCGCTCTCGGCCTGGGGCCGGTACACGGTGGCACGCTTGTACCTCGCCGCCCGCGGCAAACTGCCCTGGCAGCTGGGCGCCTTCCTGCACGATGCGCACCGCCGCGGCGTACTGCGGCAGAGCGGTGGACGCTACCGCTTTCGCCATCGAGAACTCCTCGACCGACTCGCGGGCGACCCCCTACCGAAGCGTCCCGTGTCCCCGCGCGGCAAGCAACGCGTCAATCGAGCCGTACTGGAGATCGTTGCCGGGCTGACCGTCATGGTCTGGCTGTTCGCCGCGGCGGTGCACACGCTGGGCCCGCCCGGGCCCGTCCACACCGTCGCACCGGCCTGCTCCCTGCTCACGGCCGGCCAACTCGCCCCCGCGATCAGCGATCCGCACAGTCAACCCGACGGCCGGAACGGAGGCCCGGACCGGTGCCGCTGGACCGAGCTGGCCCCGTTCCACCGTGATGTGCGCGTGGAGGTGACTGTCACCGTCGAGCGCCCGGACGGCGGACGGAGCGCACTCACCGTCGCCGACCGTCGGGTGCAGGACCACCGCGGCGACCGGCTCACCGGAGTGGGCGACGCAGCGGAGATACGATCCGACGACCTGCGGCCGGGTGAGGCCACGGCGTCCGTACGAGCACGGGCGAAGAACGTCGTCGTCGATCTCCACTACCGGGAACAGGCGTCGGACCGGCCCCGGGTGGCCTCGATGGCGGGCATCCTGACCCGTCAGGTGCTCCACAACGCCGGGCTCGGCCCCTCTCCGGGCACTGCGCTCTCCGCCGTCTCCAGCCCCCCGCTGCCGGCGCAGTCCAAGTACCTGCGCTACCGCAAGGAGGACCCGCGCTCGCTCAAGGGGCCCGTGTGGCAGTCGGGCGACCGTTCCCAACTGCTGGAACTGGACGGCTTCCCCTTTGTCTTCAGGGGCCCGCCGATGGAGTGCGAGCGCGGCCCGGTGTGCCGGACCGAAGCCGTCGGCTCCGCCGCGGACGGCAGATCGATCCACGGCCGATTGACGGCGGACCTGCGCCCCTGCGGAGCGACGCCCTGCGACGGAGAGAGCGTCGGGCGCTACCTCGACGCCGTTTCCACCCGGCGCACCACGGCGACCGACTGGTCGTGGGCGGACGCCACGACCGTCATCGCCGACTTCTCCTGCCGTGACGAGCCGACCACCGACCGGCCGGACCCGGACGGGTTGCGCTGTGTCGAACTGGTACGGGCGTTCAGTCTGGACGGTCGGCACTATCTGCTGGGACTGCGGACCGTCGTCGCCGAGGAACACGCGGACGTGATGCGCAAGACCGTCAACGACATCTACACGCAGAGCCGTCCGCCCGCGCAGCCGAAGCGCTGAGCCTACGGTTGCTCAGTCGGTGGACGGGGCGTCGAGCGCCGCGTACCCCGGGCGGATCACTTCGTCGATCAGCCGACGCCGCTCCGGCAGCGGCAGGAACGCGGACTCGACCGCGGCGACGGTCAACTCCTCGAAGACCTCGCGGCCGTACCCGAAGGCCCGTACCAGATGCTGGAACTCCTGGCTCATGGTGGTGCCGGAGACCAGGCGGTTGTCCGTGTTGAGCGTGACGCGGAAGCCGAGGCGGCGCAGCAGGTCGATGGGATGGGTGGCGTAGTCCTTCGCGGCGCCTGTCTGGAGGTTGGAGGTCGGGCAGATCTCCAGGGCGATGCGGTTGTCCCGAACGTAGGACGCCAGCCGGCCGAGCGTGGCCGTGCCGTCCTCGTGGACCGTGATGTCATCGGTGATGCGCACCCCGTGACCGATCCGCTCCGCACCGCAGATCTGCACGGCCTCGTGGATGGACTCGGCGCCCACGGCTTCACCGGCGTGAATGGTGAAGTGGCAGTTGTGTCGCTTGAGGTGCTGGAAGGCCGGCAGATGGCGGGCCGGGGGGTTGCCGATCTCGCCGCCTGCGATGTCGAAGCCGGCCACCCCGCGGTCGCGATGGGCGACGGTGAGTTCGGCTATCTCCAGTGAGCGATCGGTGTGCCGCATCCCGGTGAGCAGGGCGCGGACCGTGATCCGGCCACCCGCGCGCCGCTCGCCCTCGCGGAACCCGGCGTTGACGGCGTCCACGACCTCGTCGAGGGTCAGCCCGCGCTCCAGATGCTGTTCGGGCGCGTACCGCACCTCGGCGTAGACGACCCCGTCCGCAGCGAGGTCCTCCGCGCACTCGGCGGCCACGCGCTCCAGTGCGTCCCGGGTCTGCATCACCGCGCAGGTGTGGGCGAACGTCTCCAGGTACCGCTCCAGCGAGCCGGAGTCCGCCGCGTCGCGGAACCAGTCGGCCAGTGCCGCGGGGTCCTCGGTGGGCAGCGCGCGGTAGTCGTGCTCCCGGGCCAGCTCGATGATGGTCGCGGGGCGCAGGCCACCGTCGAGATGGTCGTGGAGAACGGCCTTGGGCGCGCGGGTGATGTCAGACAAGTGCATGCAGCGGGAGTGTACGGCACCTCTGGGGGCGCCGCCGTGACGGCCGTCTCCCGCCGGGATGTCCGGGATGCCCGGGCGGGTCAGGTGGCGGCTGCCCGGCTGTGGGCGGGGCAGGGAGTCTCGGATCAGGATCGCCCCGAGTGCAGGACGGGGCGCCGGAGCGGCCGGAGGCAGCAGGACGTGCAAGCGTGCAGAACGCGCAGGACCGGGAGCCTCGGATCAGCCCGACTGCACGACCGGGAGGGCGGGTGCGCCCGTCGGCAGCATGTGCTTGGCCGCGAGGACGGGGGTGCCGTCCACTCGCACCACCTGGGTGATCAGTACCGCGGGGGTCTGGGGAGCGCGGTCCAACTGTTCACCGCGGCGTCGGCCGAGCAGGGTCGCGGTCACCGTGCTGTGTCCGGTCAGCGGCAGTGCGCGCGAGGCGCCGACCAGCGCGGCGAGCATGGAGCCCGCCTCGCCCGCGGTCGACCGCAGGGCGTCGGCGAAGGCGGGATGGGCCCGCTCCAGCACCTCGCCCGGGGCCGCCCACTCCTGGCTCAGCGCCGCTGCCGTGCTCTCCGTCTCCAGGACGGATTCCCAAAAGCGCAGTTCGGCATCGGCCGGGGCGAGCAACTGGTGGGTGGTGAAGTCGGTCGGCTCCTCCACCGCCCGCAGCAGCGGGCGCACTCGTACCGGTGCACCGGTGGACAGCGTCTCCTCCAGCGGCTGGATGCGTTCGTGGCCCCGGCGCGGCGGGCTGAGGTTGACCGTGCGGCCCACCCCGCGGCGTACGGTCAGCAGCCCGTCCTCCTGGAGCAGCAGCAGGGCCTCGCGCAACGCCGGCCTGCTGACGCCGAGCTCGGTCGCCAGCCGGGGCTCGGACGGGAGGGTGCAGCCGGGCGGATAGACGCCCTCGTGGATCGCGTCGGCGATGCGCTCGTACAGCGCCACGACCGGTCGGCGCTGCGGTCGGTTGACGGTCACGGTCCGCTCCTCGCGCAGGAAGTCACCGTGATCATCGAAGACCACGGTTGATGGACCCAAGCTTGTCAGACAACATCCCGCGCCAGTCGCAGTCAGCCGCTCCGGCTACTTGTCAGACATCAGCCGCACCCGTTCCTCTGCCGGGCCGTGGACCGTCGAACGCATCGCTGCCCTCACCCGAACGGACCGCTCCACAGCACCCCGTCGTGGAGCACGGCCCATTCTGGTGGCATGAGTGCTCAGGATGCATCGAGGGGCAGGAAGAGCGGCTTCAGGGATCGGCTGACGCCGGGGCGGATCGCGGTCGGCGTGCTCACGATCCTGGCCATCATCTTCATCTTCGAGAACACCCGGGAGGTCAAGATCCGCCTCCTGATCCCCGAAGTCACCATGCCGCTCTATCTCGCCCTGCTGGCGATGTTCGTGATCGGGGCACTGTGCGGCGGCTACCTCTTCCGCCGACGCCCCCGCTAAGGCCCGCCCGATAGCCTGGCCGGATGTCCCCCTCGCCCACCAGCACACCGCCGACAGGACCGCCCCATCTGGCCCTCGGCCCACATGTGGGCATCCGGGAGATCACCCACGCGGATGGCACGGAGTTCATCGCGGCAGCGCGCGCCAGCACCGCCCACCACCGGCCCTGGCTCTTCCCGCCGCTGACCCCGAGCACGTACGCCACCTACGCCCAGCGGCTGATCGACGACCCCGGACGGATGGGGTTCCTGGTGTACGAACGGCTGGGCGGCGGCGGGCACGGCGGCGATCCGTCCCGGACGGGACCCGCGCACGCGCACCACGGTGGCGACCCGACCCGGACCCCGCCCGAGCCCGCTCGGCATGGCGGCGACCCGTCCCGGACCCCGCCGGATCCGGTGCCGGACCGCCTCGCCGGCTTCATCAACATCAACAACATCGTGCACGGCTCCTTCCGCTGTGGAGCCCTCGGATACGGGGCGTTCGGCCACGCCGTGGGCCGCGGCCTGCTGAGCGAGGCGCTCGACCTGGTCGTCCGCCATGCCTTCGGCCCCCTGGGCCTGCACCGCCTCGAAGCGAACATCCAACCGGCGAACCACGCCTCCCTGGCACTCGTCCGCCGCGCCGGCTTTCGCCTGGAAGGACTCTCACCCGCCTTCCTGCACGTCGACGGCGCCTGGCGCGATCATGAGCGCTGGGCGCTCACCAGCGAGATGGTCGAGGGCCCGTCCTTCGCCAGCTCCGAAGACTGACCCCCCGATCCCCCTGTTCGGCGGCCCGATGACCCTGTTCGATGGTCATCGGGCCGCTGCCCGTCGGAGTCGGCGGCCTTCGGAAAGCGAAGTGAGGTTGTCTTGGCCACATCCGTGCGGCGTACCGTACTGAACCTGCCCGCGGCCCCGGTGGGCCCGGCCAATCCGCTGCCCGCACTGCGACCGCTCCCCACGTCGTACTCACTCGACGAGCGTGCCGCAGCCGGACTGCCGCGGGACATGGCCCGTCAGATCGGATACGAGCCCCTGCACAGCCTGCTGCCCGTGCGGATGCTCGACGGCTACGACCGCGAGCGCACCCCCACCGAACTCGACGCGCTCGTCATCGAGAACGACCATCTGCGCGCCACCGTGCTCCCCGGCCTCGGCGGGCGGGTCCACTCCCTGCACCACAAGCCCACCGGACGGGAACTCCTCTACCGCAACCCCGTCTTCCAACCCGCGCACTTCGCCCTCAACGGAGCCTGGTTCTCCGGCGGCATCGAGTGGAACATCGGTGCCACCGGCCACTCGACCCTCACCTGCGCACCCTTGCACGCGGCCGTCGTCCCAGCCCCCGACGGCGGCGAGATGCTCAGGCTCTGGGAGTGGGAACGACTGCGTGACCTGCCCTTCCAGATCGACCTGTGGCTCCCGGCCGACTCGGCCTTCCTCCATGTGGGCGTGCGCATCCGCAATCCCCACGAGGAGCGGACCGTCCCCGTCTACTGGTGGTCCAACACCGCCGTGGAGGAACACCCCGACACCCGAGTCCTCGCCCCCGCCGACCGGGCCTGGCACCATGAACACTCCCGTCCGCTCCAGTCCGTACCCGTACCCCAACACGAGGGCACGGACCGTACCTACCCCTCCCGCAGCGAGCACCCCGCCGACTACTTCTACGACGTGGCGAGCGCCGACCGCATCTGGATCGCCGCGGTCGACGGCGACGGCCACGGCCTCGTCCAGACGTCGACCGCCACCCTTCGGGGACGCAAGCTCTTCCACTGGGGATCGGGACGCGGCGGCACACGCTGGCAGCGCTGGCTCACCGAGCCGGACACGCCCCGGTACGCCGAGATCCAGGCGGGCCTCGCCCGTACCCAGCTCGAACACGTCCGTCTCGAAGGCGGCGGCGAATTCAGCTGGTTGGAGGCGTACGGACCGCTGAGCGCCGATGCGAAGGCGATACACGGCGAGGACTGGACGGCGGCCCGTGCCGAGGTCGAGTCACGACTGGCGGACGCGCTGCCCCAGGAGACGTTGGAAGCCGCGTACCGCGCCTGGCTGCCCCATGCGGACACCGAACCGGTCCGTTCGCTCGCCACCGGATCGGGCTGGGGCGCACTCGAAGTGCTGCGCGCCGGATTCGCCCTGCCCGGTACGCCCTTCGCCCCGTCCACCCTCGACGACGACCAGGCGCCCTGGCAGGAGCTGCTGGCCACCGGGGTGTTCCCCGAACCGCGCCGCGTGTTGCCCCCGGGCCCGTCCCTGGTCGCCCCGCACTGGCGCGACATGTTGGAGACCGCACCCGCAGACCCACTGACGGAGTATCACCTCGGAGTCGCCCAATGGCACGCGGGCGATCTCGCCCAAGCCGTCCGCAGCTGGGAACGGGGTCTGGAGCTCGCACCCTCGCGCTGGCCGCTGCTGCGCTGCCTCGCGGTCGCCGACCAGGTGGGCGGTCACCCCAAGCGCGCGGCTGAACGCTTCTGCGAGGCGTTCGACGACCTCTGC
This sequence comes from Streptomyces sp. NPDC005963, assembly GCF_040638655.1. Taxonomy (NCBI): domain Bacteria; kingdom Bacillati; phylum Actinomycetota; class Actinomycetes; order Kitasatosporales; family Streptomycetaceae; genus Streptomyces; species Streptomyces sp. NPDC005963. Next base: position 149,007 of record NZ_JBEXVD010000006.1, read on the forward strand.
CAGGAGCGGCGCGACAGCGGGGAGACGTGGACGGCGGCGACTGCCGCCCTCGGGCGGGAGGCCATCGAGGCGCTCCTCGCGGCCGGGCGTACGGAGGAGGCCCGACTGGTGTGGGCGCGGCTGCGGCCGGCCGTGCAGCAGCGCGGACGGTTCCGTCTGGTCCATGCTCGGCTGTTGCTCGCCGAGGGGTACCGCGACGAGGCGCGGGCGATCTTCGAGGGCGGCTTCGAGGTGGCCGACCTCTACGAGGGCTCCGAGGTGCTGGCGCAGGTCTGGTCCGAGCTGTCGGACGACCCGCTGCCCGAGGAGTACGACTTTCGGATGCGCCCTGCCGACTGAACGCATCGACTGAATCCACCGCTTGAATCCACCGCTTGAACGCACCGCGGGTGGTGCTACGGGAAACCCGGTGAGGCCGTCGGGCCGACAGCCGGGACCGCGGGCACGAACGTCGGCGATCCGTCGCTGACGGTTCGTGCCCGCGGTCCCGTACTTGACCATGCGTCAGAGGGACGGCTTGCGGTCCGCGTACTCGAAGACGGAGCCGTCCGGGTGTACGGCGATCAGATTGCGACCCACCGGCGTCGGCACCGGTCCCGCAATGACCTTGGCCCCCACCTCGTTGAGCGTCGCGTGGGTCTCGTCCACATCGCGGACGGCGATGGTCGCCGTCACCTTGCGCAGCACTTCCAGCTCCGACTCGGGTCCGCTCATCAACAGGAAGCACCCCACTGCCGCCACGGACACACCACCGCGCTCGAAGCGCAACGGAGTGGTGCCGGTGAGGCGTTGGTAGAAGGCTGCTGCGGCCTCCAAGTCGTCGACGCAGACGCGCAAGGTCGTTCCGAGGATCTCCATGTTGCGAGCCTAGTTTGTGACGGCGGGTGACGGAAACGCCACCGACGAGTCACCGGTCAACTGCCGGTGTGTTGGCAGGGATCACCCACCGCGGAGGGGGAGCTCCTACGGCGTCAGGCCCGGCAGATCAGCTCGCCGTGCGGCACCAGGTACCAACCGTCGTCCTGGGCCCCCCACTCCCGCCAGCCCTCCGCGATGGCCGTGAGACGATCTGCCGTGGTGTAGCCGTCGTCCACCGCGATGCTCGCGTACACCGATCCCGTGGTGCGGTCCGCCCACAGCCCGCTCCACCACGCACGCTCCTCGGGCGTGGCGAAGCACCAGTTGGAGGCCGTGGCACGGATCTCGGTGAATCCCGCCGCCCGCGCCCATGACAGGAGTCTTCGGCCGGCGTCGGGCTCGCCCCCGTTCGCGCGGGCGACCTGGCGGTACAGCGTCTGCCACTCGTCCAACACGGGGACCTGCGGGAACCAGGTGAACGCGCCGTAGTCACTGTCCCGTACGGCCACGATCCCACCGGGGCGGCACACCCGTCGCATCTCGCGCAGGGCGCCCACCGGATCCCCCACGTGTTGCAGCACCTGATGGGCGTGGACCACATCGAAGGAGTCGTCGGGGAAGTCCAGTTCGCCGACGTCGGCCACTGCGAAGTCGGTGTGGGCGAGGCCGCGTTCCTTCGCCAGGTTTCGGGCCTGGTCGACGATCTCGGGGGCGATGTCCACCCCCGTGACGTGCCCGCCCGGCACCAACTCGGCCAGATCCGCGGTGATGGTGCCGGGCCCGCAGCCGATGTCCAGGATCCGCATGTCGGCGGTCAGTTCACCGAGGAGATACGCCGCCGAGTTGGCGGCCGTACGCCAGGTGTGCGAGCGCAGCACCGACTCGTGATGGCCATGGGTGTAGACGGCGGATTCCTGTGGCATGGCGGACCTCCCTGGAGCGGTTGGGAGCTCCACGGTACGCCCGCTGGCCGAATAATGAGATGGCCGTCTTGTTATGTGGACAACTCACAGGAGGGCCTGCGGTCGGTACACCGTCAGTGCACCCACCGCCTTGTCCACGGTGAACTCGGCCGGAGCCAAGGTCACTTCACCGTCGTACGCCAACGGTGTCCCGGGCTCCACCCCCGTGATCCGCAACCGGTGCAACTGCTCCGCGGCATGGACGGGAGAGCGGCTGAGCGGTCCGGCGAGCGCCGCCGCCATCAACCGCAGCCCGGGCCAGCGGCCCCCGTGCACCACCCGGACGTCCAGCAGCCCGTCCGCCAGGTCCTGGCGGTGCCCCGGAGTGGGCCCCACCCGCTGGTAGACGCCGTTGCCGGCGAACAGCAACCACATCGGCCGGTGCCGCCCCTGTACCGAAGCCTCCAGTGGACGCCCGTGGCGGAGCACCCGGGCCGACGCCAGCACCCCGGCTGGCCAGCCGCCGATCCGCGGTGACCAGCGCTCGCGGATGTTCACCAACTCCGGGTAGACACCGAGGCTGAAGGTGTTGAGGAAGTACCCGGGGCGACCGTCGGCCTCATCCGGGCCGGGAGTGAACCGACCCAGGTCCACCTTGACCGCATCTCCTGCGACCACTGCCCGAAAGGTGTCCTGCGGAGTCTCGATCCCCAGGTCATACGCGAAGTGGTTGAACGTGCCGCCGGGGAAGACCGCCAACGGAACATCCTGTTCGATGGCGGCGGCTGCCGCTCGGTTGATGGTGCCGTCGCCGCCGAACACGCCGAGGGCACGGCAGTTGCGGGCAGCCTTGTCCAAGGCCGGGCCCAACTCGCCCGGCCCGCACTCCACCACCTCGGCGAGCGGCAGCGCCTCACCGATCAGCTCCGCCGACTCGGCCGAACCGGAGCGGCGGTTCACCACGATCACCAGGCCTTCGCCGTCCGCCAGCGCCGGAGCACTCGTGTGCGGCCTGCCGGGCGTCGGCAACTGCGACCGCGTCGGGACCATGCCCCGGATGGCAAATGCGGCGCCCACCCCGAGCGCCGCGCCCGCGAGCACATCACTGGGGTAGTGGACACCGGTGTACACCCGCGAGAACGCCACCGAAGCCGCCACCGGAGCGACCACCGCACCCCAGCCCTTCGACTCCAACGCGACACCGGTGGCGAACGCCGCGGCGGACGCGGCGTGGCCGGAGGGGAAGGACGTGGTGAAGGGCTGACGCTTCAGTCGCCGTATCACCGGCACCGCATCAAGCACCGGACGCGCCCGGCGCACCGACCGCTTGCCGATGGTGTTGATCGTGGCGGAGGCCAGGGCGAGCGACGCCATCCCGCGGACCGCAGCCCGCCGCGAACGGGCGCTGCCGCCCAGCGCGGCGATGCCGGCCGCGGCCCCCAACCACAACAGCCCGTGGTTGGCGCTGCGACTCAACCGGGGCAGCACCGGTTCGGCACCCGGCCACTCCCGTGTCGCGACCGCTTGGAACACCTGGCGGTCCAGACGGCTGAGCAGACCGGGGACGTCCGTCCGCAACCTCGGGTTGTGCTGTGCGTGCTCAGGAGACATGGATCGCGCGTACCCCGCCCGAGGGCTTCCCACGCACGGTGCCCCCGTTCGCCGAGCACCCCATCACCCCTGCTCCTCGCGTTCCCCTCGGGTTCCCCACGCGTTCTTTGCGCTCGAACCCGTCGAACGGGCCGAAGGCATGTGCCCGAGCCCTGTCGAACGGGCCGGAGCCATGGTTAGGATCGCCCGCATGGTCATCACCCAGGACGACAGGGCCCTCCCGGCAGCGATACCGCGCCGACCACGCCCCTGTTCCTGTTGATCTGACCCACGAGCGCACGCGACGGGCCGTACTGGCTTCCGCCGACTGCGCTGATCACCTCCCGCCGTGGTGGAGCCCGCGAGAGGCCGCCCGCTCGCCCCTGCCGTGCCCGGGGCGTCGGCGCGCTGCCGAACCCAGAGCCCGACCGACACCCGGCATCCGTCACCACTGCGCCGCACGCGTACCCCACCCCCGAGGAGCACCTCATGCCTCCCCTGTCCGCAGCCCTCTCCACGCACCGCCGTGACCTGCTGAAACTCATCGGCGCCACGTCCGTGGCCACTGGGCTGCTGCCGGCCTTACCCGCCCGTGCCACCCCCCAGCCACCGGCCCCCGCCCCGATCGCCCCGGGGATCGTGAAGCCGCTTCCGCCCGAGGTCTTCACCATCCGGGGCACCAATGCGGAAACCCGCTTCGAGGCGTTCCGCGACACCGGTCACCTCACCCCCGCCGACCGCTTCTTCGTCCGCAACCACACCTCCACCCCGCGCCTGAACGAGAACGACTGGCGGCTGACGGTGTGGGGCGGTGCGCTCAACGGCCGCCGGTCCGTCGACTTCAGCTATGGACAGTTGCGATCCCTGCCGTCGGTCACCCGAACCGCCGTCGTGGAGTGCGCCGGCAACGGACGGAGCTTCTTCACCACCCAGCAGGGCGAAGCCGTCAGCGGCACCTCGTGGACGCTCGGAGCGATCGGCGCCGCCCGCTGGCGCGGCGCCCGACTGCGCGACGTGCTCCACCGGGCCGGAATCTCCTCGGCCGCCGTGGACGTCATGCCGCGCGGCCTGGACGACGACTTCATCAGCGGCGGGCTCAACCTCGGCCGGGTGCGCCGTCCGCTGTCCATCGCCAAGGCCCTCGACGATGTGATCCTCGCGTACGAGATGAACGGCGAACCCCTGCCGTACGACCACGGCTTCCCGGTACGTGTGATCGTGCCCTCCTGGATCGGCATCGCCTCCATCAAATGGCTCGGCGACATCGAAGTCAGCGACAGGCCGTTGGAGTCGCCGTGGAACACGCAGTTCTACCGGCTCTTCGGTGCCGGCCATCCTCCCGCAGGCAGCCAGCCGCTCACCCGACAGACGCTCAAGAGCGCCTTCGAAATCCCCGTCGGAGCGGCGTTGGAGGTCGACAGGACCCATCGGCTCACCGGACGGGCCTGGTCGGCCGCTGCGCCCGTCCACACGGTCGAGGTCAGCACCGACGGCGGCGCCCACTGGCATCGGGCGCACCTGCGTGACGCCCCGCGCCGCCACGGTTGGGTGCGCTGGTCCCTGCCCTGGCACCCGCGCCGTACCGGTCCCGTCGAACTGCTCGCCCGGACCACCGACCGCGCCGGGAACCGCCAACCCGACCGCACCCCCCACAACACCCAGGGGTACCTCTTCGACGGGATCGTCCGGCACCCGGTCACCGTGGTCGCGCCGGGCTAGCCCGCCGGGCGGTCCAGCCCGAACCTCCGTATAAAGGGCACGTGAGCCAGGCGCCGGGCCGGCTCCGGCAGCGCGAGGGCCCAAGGAGCGGGATGCGGCGGACGGAGACCGAAGGGCACGGCCCCGTCCGCTACGGCCCGCCCGCACCCGAGCCGGGACTGCCCGTGCCCGCGGAACTGTCCGAAGTCCTGGCCGCCGCCGCCGGCCGCGCCGAGGGCGAGCCGCCCGGCGGCGGTCCGCTCCTGCGCGAGGCGGCGTCCGGCTACTGGTCGCGGCGCGGACTGCACACCCGCGCCGACCAGGTGGTCGCAGCCGCCGGACCCCAGCCGCTCCTCTTCGCGCTGATCGGCGCACACGACGGCGATGTGCTGATGCCCCGCCCCTGCCCCGCCTGGTGGACCCCGCAAGCCCGACTCCTGGGCCGGCCCGCCTATCACGTGCCCACACCGGCCGAGTGCGGTGGCGTACCCGATCCGTACGCGCTGCTGGAGACCGTCCGGCGGGTACGGGCCGAAGGCGGCCGTCCCGGTCTGCTGCTGCTGTCCGTCGCCGACGACCCCACCGCGACCGTACCGCCGCCGGAAACGGTGCACGAGGCGTGCGAGGCCGCGATCGGCGAGGGACTGCACATCATCAGCGACGAGACCTGGCGGGACACCCTCCACCGGCCCGCGGGAACCGTGCTCCTCAGCCCCGCCGAGATGTGCCCCGACGACGTCACCGTGGTCACCGACCTGGCCGGTGGCTTCCTGCCCTCCTCCTGGCCCGTGGCCGTCGCCCGCTTCCCCGCAACGGCGCGCGGCGCGGCCCACCGGGCCCGCACCCTCGACGTGCTGACCGCCATCGGCGCGCTCGTCGCCGAGCCGCTGGCCGCCGCCGCGACCCGCGCGCTCGACGAACCCGCCCCGCTGACGGCCCACCGGGAGCATGCCGTGGCCCTCCATGCGGCGGTGGCCGGTGCCCTGCACCGGGCGGTCCTGGCCCGCGGTGCCCTGTCCCGGCCGCCCCAGGTCGGTCGGCACCTCTATGTGGACCTCGGGCCCCTGCGGCCCCGCCTCGCCGAGAACGGCGTCGCCGATTCGATGGAGCTGGAGGAGTATCTGACCGCACGGCTCGGGGCGCCCGCACCCGGAGGCCACCGGTTCGGCGATGAGCTCGGTGCGCTCCGGGCGCGGTTGGCGACCGCACCACTCCTCGGGGAGACGCCGCAGCAGCGACAGGAGTCCCTCACCTCGCCGGCGCCGCTGGAATTGCCGCATGTCGCGGCTGCGTTGAACATGCTGGAAAGGGCCTTCGACGAATTGCGGTGAACGGAGGCAGGATGGCCGAGCACGGAGTGCCGACGGATGCGGCGGACCCACCGCAGGAGGAGGAACCGGCCTCCGGCGGGATCGGGACGCTCGGCCGCAGGGCCGGGCGGGCACTGCCGGACGCCTATGGATCGTCCACCCGCCCCCTGGGCGAGGTCCGTCACTGGCCGCGTTCCTTCGCCGACCGACTCACGGCCCCACTGCCCGGTGTCCGGGCCCTGGCGCGCCTCGCCCGCGAGGGCGCGGCCCGCCCCCGCACGGCCGGGCTGCGGGACATTCCGCTCCTGCCCTTCGCCCCCGGCCCGCTGCCCGTCGTGGACAGCACCGCGATCGCCGTGACCTGGGCGGGACACGCCAGTTGGGTGCTCTCCATCGGCGGTCTGACCGTTCTGACCGACCCGGTCTGGTCACGGCGCATCCTCGGCACCCCGGCCAGGATCACCCCCGTCGGCGTGCGCTGGGCCGACCTCCCGCCCGTCGACGCCGTGGTGATCAGCCACAACCACTTCGACCATCTCGATGCCCCGACCCTCAAGCGGCTTCCCCGACGCACGCCCGTCTTCGTGCCCGCCGGCCTCGCCCGCTGGTTCCGCCGTCGCCGTTTCACCCGGGTGACCGAACTCGACTGGTGGGAGGGTACGGAGTTGGCCGGCGTCCGCTTCGACTTCGTCCCGGCCCACCACTGGTCCAAGCGCACCCTCACCGACACCAATCGTTCGCTCTGGGGCGGTTGGGTGCTCACGGACCGCATCGGCCGGACCGTGTACTTCGCGGGAGACACCGGATACGGACACTGGTTCCGGGAGATCGGCCGGCGCCACCCCGGTCTGGACGTGGCCCTGCTGCCGATCGGGGCCTATGCGCCGCGCTGGTGGCTGCGCGATGTCCACACCGATCCCGAAGAGGCCGTGCGCGCCTTCGTCGACCTCGGAGCCCGGAACATGGCCCCCATGCACTGGGCGACCTTCGTCCTGTCCAGCGAACCCGTTCTGGAACCCCTGGCGCGGGTCAGAGCCGCCTGGGAGCACATCGGACGGCCCCGGGAACAGCTGTGGGACCTGCCGGTCGGCGGCTCCCACGTACTGACCGCCTGAGCGCCACCGCCCGGCGCGTACGTCGCACTCCACCGGCACCCGGCGGTGTCTTCGGTCATCAGGGCGTCGAGCTTTGAGGGCTTCGGGCTCCTCGGGTCGTCGGGTCCGCTCAGGCGTGCTGACCCGACGACCCCGGACGGCGCCGACGGAGCCCGCGCCAGAGCGCCGGTGCCCCACTGATCACCACCGTCAGTGCCACCGCCAGGGCCACCCCCTTCCACGGCTCGTCGAACAGCGATCCCCCCAGAATCCCGATCAACTGGTACGTCACCGCCCAGGCCAGACAGGCCGGGAGATTGCCCCGTACGAACGTGCGCAGCGGCATGGTGGCCAGCAGACACGCCAGCATCACCGGTATTCGCCCGGCCGGAATGAGCCGGGACAGCACCAGGACGGCCACGCCGTGGTCCTCCAGCTTGCGCTGTGCCTGCGCCAACCGGTCCGGATCGGCATGGCCGCGCAACTCCTCCAGCCAGCGGGAACCGCTCTTGGAACGCACTCCGCGCTGCCCCAGCCAGTAGAGCGTCACATCGCCGACGAAGGCCGCGAAGGAGGCGACCAGGAAGACGAACAGCAGTGCGAGCGGGGCCGTCTGGTGCACGGCCACCACCGCAGCCGAACTCACCACGGCACCTGTGGGCACCACGGGAACCAAAGCCCCCAGCGCCACCAGGAGAAAGAGCGAGGGATAACCCACGGCCTGTTGGGTCGACTCGGGCGGAAGCCGCTCCATGACGTCCGAAATCCCCGCCAGGGCGTCCGAGAACAGGGTGGTCACCCGTCGACCTCCGGTCTCCACCGCTCGCCGTGACCGAGCCGGTGCACGGCCACATCCGGGGCGAGTCGGGCCGTCTTGCGGACGAACTCCTCGCCCGGGGCGTGGAACTCGTGGGGCCGGACCCCGTCCATCCCGATCGGCCAGTAGGTGCCGTAGTGCACCGGTACCGCACAGCGCGGCCCGAGCGCGGCCACCGCCTGCGCCGCTCGACCGGCATCCAGGTGACCGTGGCCCAGATAGGGCCCCCACCCGCCGACCGGAAGCAACGCCAGATCGATCGGACCGACCTCCGCCGCCATGGAGTCGAAGAGACCGGTGTCCCCGGCGAAGTACGTGCGCGCCTCGCCGGTGATCACATAGCCCAGTGCGGGGGAGCGGTGCGGTCCCACCGGCAGTCGCCGTCCGTCGTGGAGCGCGGGCACCGCCCGTACCGTCACGCCACCCACGCGCACCTCCTCACCGGGGGAGACCTCGGTGAGCTCCAGGCCGAGTCGCCCCAGCCCGGGGACCGCTTTGACGGCGCCGCGCGGCACCACCAGCCGGGTGCCGGCTGCCAGCCGCGCCAGCGACGGCAGATGGAGGTGGTCACGATGCAGGTGGGAGACGAGCACCGCGTCGGCGACCGCCGCTTCGGGCGGTGGCACCGCACCCCGTCGTCTGCGCAGATGGGCCAGTCTGCGGACGAAGAGCGGATCGGTCAGCACCCGCACCCCGGAGTCCTCGACCGTACAGGTCGCATGACCCCACCAGGTGACGTCGACCGGCACGTCCGTCCTCCCTCGTTCGTACGGGCTTTTGGTACGAGCCTAGGGCCTCATCCGGAGTAGGGTCTGCGGGCGAACGGCGAAATCGGAGGGGACGACCATGGGCGGCCTACGCGTGGCGGCGATCGCGAGCCTCACACCCCTCGAAGAGCTCGACCGTCACCCCTTCCTCGTGGACACCCGTAGCCAGCAGCGGATGTGTACCCACTGGGCCCGTCAACGAGGACACACCGTCACCCGTCAGCTGGTGTTCTGCGGGGTGCGCCACGACCTGTGCGCGCTCTGGGCGGACGTGGACCACGACCGCGTCGACCTCTTCCTCGCCCCCAACCGAAGCGTGCTGGCCAGGGCGCTGGCATCGGTGCCGGACTTCATGGCGGAGTGCGCCCGGCGCGGGGTGGAGGTGCGGACCGCGGACCTGCCCGAGCCGGTGTACGACGCGGCGATGAAGGCGGATGTCCACCGCAGGCTCTCCATGCCGACCGCGGGCTACGACGGCTGCTGACACCCCGCGCACCCCGGCGCGATCACCGCGCGGGAGGGATGGGAGATCGAACCGGAAGACCTGGCGCACATCTCGCCGTACCCGACCGAACACATCGACCGGTTCGGCGAGTACAGCACCCACGAAGTCTCCATCCAGCCGGCAGCGTACGACCCGATTGACGTCGGCTTCACCCCACTCCGTGAGCAGGGTCTGATCGCCGCCGGCCTCGGTCTGGCCGCTTGATCCAACGCTCTCGGCTATACGGCCGCCCTTTTAGATCGGGATGCGGGTCCGCTAGGTGATGGGCCGCAGAAAGCTGACGACGGCCTCCTTTTCCACGTCGATACCCTGCTCGATCTGAGGCGGGACGGGTTCGAACGCATCCAGTTGGATGGAGCGCGAGCCGGGGCCGCGGGTCCACGTGGCGATGGCCAGGCCGTCGGCGATGACGGTGGGCCTGATGAGGCCGCCTCCCGGCCAGACGCGGGCCTGGTGCAGAGCCGGGACCGACAGCTCGCGGGTGCGGTAGCCGATCAGGTAGTTGTCGTAGGCGGGCAGCATACGAACGTCCGGGGTGTCAGACGGGCCCGGGAGTTGTTTCACCTGCCCGGCGAGCATGGTCCATGCACCGTACTCGGTGATCACGTCGGATTCCGCCAGGATTTTCCAGGCCCTACGGGCCCAGGTGATCGGCAGTCCGGACCAGGCGGCGAAGTCCTCCAAGGTGGCGGGGGCGTGCGCGGTCAGGTACCGGCGGGCCAGCTCGGCGAGAGCATCGTCGCCCTCCCATCGGAAGCACCCGGTGGCGGGCAGCCAGTCGTCGAGCAGCACATATGTGGCCTCACCTGCACGCTGCGGACCATGGCAGAGGGTGCCGGTGAGTGCCGCGTGGCGGATCAAGTAGAACGGCGCCTGCCCGTCCGGTGGAACACCGAGGGTGGTGAGGCGCTCGGTCAGCTCGGCCCGGGTGAGTGGGCCGTGTGCGGCAAGAGCACGCCGGATGAGATGGTCGGCGCGCTGGCGCAGATCATCGCCCAGGCCCAACTGCTGGTAGCGGCGGCTGGTCGCGGCAAGGATCCGCGGGGACAGCAACTGCAGCACCCAGCGGGCATCGTCGCTGGGGATGGTGTGCAGGGTGCCGCGCATGTACCAGTTGCGGACGATACTCCGCTCATTTTCGTAGGCCGTGCGGATGGCCCGGGCGGTGATGTCCCGGCCGCGTACCCGGATGCCCAGGTCGGCGGCCGTGGCGTCCTGGGCCTGGATGGCGAAGACCCGTCGGACGACCGCCTCGGCAGAGACCTCGCAGGCTCCGCCGGCCAGGGCCTGCGCGCAGGCCCGCAGCCTGCGGATGCTCGCGTGGTCAGGCATCGGGCGCTGCCTCTCGGTCGGCGCGGTCAGGAGACGGCCTTGTCGAGGACACGGGCGAGTTCGGTGGGCGCGGACAGCATCGGCCAGTGCCCGGTGGGCAGGTCGAAGCGCCTCCACGGAGGCTGGCTCAGGTAGGCCAGCATCGGCACCCCGGCTTCCAGCAGCCCCGTGAAGTCCCGGCAGGCGATCAGGACACGGTCCACCCCGGGACCGGGCTCGGTCGGGCCGGCGAGACGCTGGGTGAAAGTGCCGAACGGCTGAGGGGTGGCACCCGCGCGCAGAGCGTTCCGCTGGCCCTCATCGAGCCCATCGAGGCTGCTGGACAAGCCCAGGACCTCAAGGGGCGGCATCGGTAGCCGCCACCCGTCGCCGGAAGCGTCGACCTGTTGGCACAGTTGGTCCGCTGCCTGCGGCGGCATGAGGTCGAGCATGCACATGCCTGCGGCGAACGGGGCGCTGTCCACGTAGATCACGCGCTCCAGGCGGTCGCCGAGACGTCCGGCTGCCCCGGTCACCGGGGCAGCCGCGTAGCTGTGGGCGACCAGCGTGACCTCACGCAGACCGTTCCGCTCGACGAAGCCGGTGATGTCCGCGATGTGCGTGTCCAGATCCGTCTCGGGTCCCCCCTGGTCGGCGTGCTCGGCCAGGCCCGTCAGTGTCAGCGGCAGCGCCGAGTGGCCGCGCTCCCGCAGAGCGCGGACGGTGTCTTCCCAGGCCCACGCCCCGAGCCAGGCGCCGGGAACGAGTACGAAGGTGGCCATGTGATCTCCCAGAAGTAGGTGCTGCGGGGAGCGTAGAGTCGATACAGGACAGAATCCGCCCTGAAATGCCGAGTGATCCATGTCGCATCCCCTGACCCGTGTGCTGACCCTGCTGGAGCTCCTCCAGTCCAACGCCCGACTCACCGGGACGGAGCTGGCCGACCGGCTGGACACCGATGTCCGCACGGTGCGCCGGTACATGTCCCACCTGCGGGAACTGGGCATCCCCGTGGAAGCCGAACGTGGCCGCCACGGCGGCTACCGACTGGCCCGCGGCTACCGGATGCCACCCCTGGTCCTCACCAATGACGAGGCCCTCGCCGTCGTCCTTGGCCTGCTCGCGGCAGAACGCCTCGGCATGGGCACCACCGCACCGGCCACCGCCGGTGCCCTGGCCAAGATCGAACGGGTGCTCCCGCAGGCCCTGCGCGAACCGCTCGCCGCCATGCGGCAGACCCTGTCGTTCACCGCCAACGCCGTCGTCGGACAGGCACCCGGAACCGGCGTCCTGCTGGCCCTGGCCCAGGCATCCCGCGCCCACACGACCGTCGCCATCAGCCACCAGTCCTGGCGCCAGGAACACACCGAACGCGACATCGACCCCTACGGCGTGGTCTTCCACACCGGCCGCTGGTACGTCGTCGGCCACGACCACCTCCGCGACGGCCTGCGCACCTTCCGTATCGACCGCATCACCTCCGTCACCTCCGTCACCTCCCGAGTCGACGGCTTCACCGCACCCGACGGCTTCGACCCCGTCGCCCACCTGAATGCGACCCTCGCCCAGGGGCCCTACCGCTGGCAGGTCGAGGTGACGATCCACGGCCCCCTCGATGAGATCGCGCGCCGGCTGCCCCGCTCAGCGGTGACCCTCACCGCCCAGCCCACCGGTGTTCTCATGCACGCACGGGCAGAACGGCTGGACGGCATGGCCCACCTGCTCGCCTCCATGGAATGGCCCTTCACCATCCACCAACCCGACGAACTACGGCAGGCGCTCAAGACTCTGGCCGACCAACTCACCGCAGCCGCCCAACGAAGGCCGGAAGAACTACCGCAGTAGCGGCCCGCCGGGATGATGCCCCCGATCCCGCACCGCCCCGATCCCGACCGACCTGGCCCGTCCCCGCCCCCGTCCCCGATCGAACCCGGAGCCGTCCCTGAGACCCCACACCGGCGGATCGGCCACCGCGTCGGCTGTGCCAGGCTGGAGCCCTGTTCCAAGGTGAGGTGGGATCGGAGTGGCCGAAAGGCGGTGGCGCAGGGCCGGCAGTGCCCTGCTGCGCGTGATCGTGGTGTGGGCGGTGTCCACGCTCACGCTGTTGGCGCTCGCCGGGCTGCTGCCCGACTTCCAGTTGCAGTCCGACGACGGGGACAGCGCCACCCGGACCGCGGTGACCGCCGCCTGGGGCGCCGGCGCCTTCGGCCTGCTGACCGCCCTCGTCTGGCCCCTCGTCGTACGCGCCCTGCTGCTCGTACCCGCACTGGTGCTCGGTCTGCTGGTCTTCTTCCTGAACGGCTCGCTGCTGCTGATCGCCCTCCGGCTCATCCCCGACGGCCGGGGCGACGCAGCGCCCGAGACCGCCGTCGTGGTCGCGGCCGTGATGTCCGCCGTGGCGTCCGCGACGTCCACCGCCCTCGCGGTCAGGGACGACGACGCCTACGGCCGCAGGCTCTCCCGACTGGCCACCCGGCGCCGCCGCCGACAGGGCGCGAACGGCACCGGCAGCGACTGCCCGGGGATGGTCTTCATCCAACTCGACGGCGTCGGCCACGACGTCCTCCTGCGAGCGGTCAAGGACGGACTGATGCCGACGCTCGCCGGCTGGCTGGACGGCACCCACCGCCTCACCCCGTGGCGCACGGACTGGTCCAGCCAGACCGGTGCGAGCCAGTTGGGCATCCTCCACGGCTCCAACCACGACGTCCCCGCGTTCCGCTGGTACGAGAAGGACACCGGGCGCGTCATGGTGAGCAATCGGCCCGCCAGCGCCGTGGAACTCCAGCGCCGCGCCATCGAGCGGACCGGGGACGGCGGTCTGCTCACCCTGGACGGGGCGAGCCGCGGCAACCTCTTCAGCGGCGGGGCCGACCAGGTCGCCCTGGTGCTCTCCGTCTCCACCCGCCGGGGCCGGGAGAACCGCTCCCGCGCCGGATACTTCGCCTACTTCTCCGACCCCGCCAACGCGGTCCGCACGGCACTGTCCTTCGTCGCCGAGGTCGCGCGGGAGATCCAGCAGTCGATACGCGCCCGACTGCGCGGCGACCACCCCCGGGTGGCCCGCGGTGGCCTGTACCCCCTCATCAGGGCGTTCGCCACGGTGGTCGAACGGGACGTGGTGGTCGCCGCCGTGATCGGCGACATGCTGGCCGGACGCACCGCCGTCTACGCCGATCTGGTCGCCTACGACGAGGTGGCCCACCACTCAGGCCCGCACAGCCGGGACGCCGCCCTGGTGCTGGAGTCACTGGACCGTGCCGTCGCGCTGCTCGCCAAGGCCGCGGCCCACGCGCCCCGCCCCTACCGGATCGTGTTGCTCTCCGACCACGGGCAGAGTCCGGGCGAGACCTTCGAAGGGGCGTACGGACTCACGCTGAAGGACCTGGTGCGGGCGGGGTGCGGGCTACCGGTGTCCCGGCGCGCCGGGCGTACGGTCTGCGGGGCCGAGGCGCGGGACGCGGCGGCCGATGCCCTACGGATCGGTCTGCACCGACGGCGCGAGGAGGAGCAGGACTTCGCCGCATCGGCAGCGCCCGGCCCGGGTGCCACTGCCGACACCCCGTGGGAGCGTCGGGATCAGATGGCCGCCGACCCGATCGTGCTCGCCTCGGGAAACCTGGCGCTGATCTCCTTCCCCGACCAGCCGGGCCGGCTCACCCGGGAGCAGATCGAAGCCCGTCATCCCGCCCTGCTGAGCACGCTCGCCAACCATCCGGGCATCGGGTTCCTGCTGGTCGCGAGCGAACGGCACGGCTCCGTTGTGCTCGGCCCCTCCGGCGTCGAGGTGCCGATCGCCGAGTTGACCGACGACGGTCCGCTCGCGCCCTTCGGCAAGGGCGCCGCCGAGGCCGTACGTCGCACGGACTCCTTCCCCCATGTCGCGGACATCATGGTCAACTCCGTGTACGACCCGGGAACCGGCGCGATCCACGCGTTCGAGCAGCAGATCGGGTCGCACGGCGGGCTCGGCGGGGAGCAGTCCCAACCGTTCCTCATGGCACCGGTCGAACTCGGCGACCCCCTGCACGGCACGGAGGCGGGGGACGCCGGAGGTGAACTGGTGGGTGCCGAACAGCTGCACCGGGTGCTCAAGCGCTGGCTGCGCGAGTGCACCGGCCCCCAGATCCCGCTGGAACTCGACGGAGACCGGGGCGAACCACAGGGGCAGGACGGCGGACAGCGACTCGAAGCCACCCCGCCGGGAGAACGCTAGCCGCGCCGACGAGCGGCTGCTGGCGTCGTGACCCGCCCGGGGGCACCGCCGTCTCCCACCCCGGGCGCGCTCAGCGGAGCGCGGCCAACTGCTCCGTCAACGTCCGTGTGGAACGGAAGGTCGCACCGATCAGGGCGACGTGCTTCCAGTGCAGGGTGCCGTCGCCGGCGATGATGAACACCGAGCGCCGCACCCCCAGCCCGGGCAGGGTCACCCCGAAGGCCCGGGTCACCGCACCGTCGGCGTCGGCGAGCAGGGGCATCCGCAGTCCGTACTTGCGGGCGAACGCCTCATGACTGTCCACGCTCTGCGGACTGATCCCCCAGACCTGCGCCCCGCAGTCGGTGAAGTCGTCGAGTCCGCTGGAGTACGAGCACAACTGCTTGGTGCAGACGCTGGTGTCGTCCCCCGGGTAGAAGGCGAGCACCAGCGGATGCCCCCGCTGCTCGCTCAGGGTGAAGTCGCGGCGCTCGAAGGATCCGTCCACGAGGACGCCGCCGGGGAGGGTGAAATCGGCGATCTGCTGGCCGCGTTCGGGTGAGGCTGCCAAGGTGACTCCCGTCGGAATGCGGCCTCCGGTTGTTGTGGACCGGACGCAGCCGTGGAGCGAGGCTCGATCGAGCTCTGACCTCGACCATTCTCCGGATCAGCGGCGCGCCTTGTCAGCACCCCCCGGCGCTGACACGTCAGTGCGGGCATTACCTCCTGGGTAATCGACCCCCGTCGCCCGCGGCGGCAGTCTGGACCCACCGGGACCCCGGCGGCGCACTCCGCCCGAGGCCCGGACCCCAAGAGTCCTGATGACCTCGATGGAGGCCCAGCATGTCCGCCACGTTCCTCTCCGGCATCGCCCGCACCACCGAGCCGCAGACCATGCTGCGCCGCTTCCTGCTCCTCGACGCAGTCGTCACCGGGGTCAACGGCCTGGCCTACGCGGCAGTTCCCGGCACCGTCGCCCGACTGACCGGGGTGGACGAGGGGCCTCTCCTGGTCATCGGGATCTTCCTCATCGGATACGCCCTCGCGGTCGCAGCGATCGGGGCCCGACGCAACCCGCCGGCGCTCCCGGTGAAGCTCGTGATCGAGTGCAATGCGCTGTGGGTCGTGCTCAGCCTCGTCTCGCCCCTGCTCTGGTTCGATCCGACCGTCGCCGGTTCGGTGTGGATCGTGCTCCAGTCCCTGGTCGTGGCCGGTTTTGCCGCCGTCCAGTGGGCGGCTCTCGGAGCACGGGAGAACACCCTCAGAGGGTGAGGGAGCGCAGGAAGTCGACGGTCGCCGGGTCGGCGGGCAGGAATGTCTCGATGGCCAACTCGGCGACCGTCACGTCCATCGGGGTGTTGAAGGTGGCGATCGAGGAGACGAACGAGAGCACCGGCCCCCGTGTTCGATCTGCATCGAGCGGATCCGGGCCGAGGCGACCTCGTCAGTCCTGCCAGTCCCTCGCTTCGCCGAGCAGGGCCGCAAGGCCGCTGTCGATGTCGAGGGCCCGACTCTCCGACTCCGCCGGAACCGTGGCGTACGAGTGGAGCAGGAAGTGTCGGAGCCGGCCGCTCGCGAAGCGCAGCAGGGCGACTCCCTCGGCGGAGCGCAGCTCCACCATCGTGTGCGTACGGTCGTAGGGCCAGATGTGGACGTCGCCCTCGCCCGACGGCGTGTGCAGTCCCGAATCGAGGAGAGCACGGGCGAAGGTCCAGGTCACGCAGGCTCCGTCGAGGGAGACCGCGGTGGGGAACACCATGTGGACCGCGAGTGGGTCCCGGGCGTCGTAGTTCAGACAGACGGTCACGGTCACGGGTACGAGTGCGTCACTGATGAGATGAGCCGGGACCGACTGTTCAACAGTGGGGAACATCGAGGGTCTCCTCTGTGGCTGCTTGGTCAACTCCTCGGGGGTTACGACGCAGTTCGGCTCCGGGAAACTCCATCAGGATGACGATCGGATGATGTGACCTATGTCACTCGAACTGGTGTGTGTGGTCTTCGCCCAGCTCACACGGGATCGATGGGGGGATCCTCAAGGGCGCACGGCTGGACCGCGCAGCGGACTCGGTACGACATCCAGGTGATTCCTTGACGACAACGGGCCCGGCAGAGCCGTCGGCCGATGACGCCGGGTGCGCACTCGTACGTCGGCGAGGGGATCGGGCCGGGCCGGAGCGTCGCCCGCCTCGGCGCGCCGCCGTCCGCCGACGGAGCCCGCTCCCCGGGAGCCGGCGATGGCATCGCCGATCCGGCGGCGGCCTCCTTGCGCACGGCATCGGTGACGTAGGGCGAGCGCAGTATCTGCGACAGCCGCACCAACCCCTCGCGTCCCGGACTGAGCGCCGCCGTCAGCGCATGGACGCCGGACTGCGCCGGGTCCGTACCCTCACCCGGTGGCTGGCCCTCGCGCCGGGCCTCCACCGCGGTGACCACCATCGCCGCCACCCCCACGGCCCTCGCGTACCGCCTCGGTGCATAGCCCACGACCGCCGATGCATAGGCGCGCCGCCGCACCCGGTCGTCGAGGTACGGCTGGAGCCTGAGCAGTTCGTCGTGGATCACCGTCTCGCGGACCGTCAGCCGCAGTTCGGGCGCCGCCCACCAGGGAATCCGGGGGCGCCGCGGAGGTTCGGCACCCGGCTGCGCCCGGCTGAGCCAGTGCCACAGCGCACCGAGGCGCGTATAGGTGAGGCCGGCGTGGAGCGCTGCCGTGAACCGCGGCGCGAGGAGCGGCACCAGGAACCCGATCGCCGTGGTCAAACCGCCGGCCGAGGCCAGCAGCGGCGCCGCCGTCGTACTGAGCGCGTCCCAGTTCCCGCCCGCCCATCGAGCGCCGATCGCGGTCAGTTTGGCCAGGCCGAACGACAGGTTGAAGAAGAACCCGGCGACCAACAGACAGAGCCCCACCCGCAGCCACTGGCCCACCGCCCGCGCCCACAGCAGGCACATGAGCGTGGTCACGGCGGCGGCCACCGTGTGCGCCAGCAGATAGAGGACGATCATCTCCCGCAGGTACGGGGTGTCGGCGTAGTAGGTGTCGAAGTCCCGCAGCCGCTCCACCGGCGCCTCCCCGAGCGCGAAGAGGACGGGGAGGAGGGCGATCACCGTTCCGTACGCGGCCATCCAGCCCCGGGTCACCCGTCGTACGCGCGAGGGGGGTCCGCCGCGCCAGTAGGCGATCAGTACCAGACAGGTGCAGCTGAAGGCGCACAGGAAGCAGTAGACGAGGGGGGCGGCGATGTTCGGGGTGCCCGTGAGGCGATTGATCAGCGCGATGGTGGCGGGGGCGGCGAGCACGAAGCAGGAGGTGGCGGTGAAGAGCACGAAGTGCACCGAGCGCACGAGCGGATCACGCCAGCCGCGGCGCAGCCCGGGCAGTTTCGCGGCCAGGGCCAGCGCGAGGACGATGGAGGGGAGGTAGTAGTCGCTGTTGCGCATGGATCAGCCTTGGCGGTGTCCGAGGGATGCCTGGATGCGCCGGGCGAGAGCGCTGGTGGCCGCGGCGCCCTCGGGACGCTCCAGCCAACGCCGCAGATGGGTCCCGAGTTCCAGCCCGAAGGTCTCCGCCTCCGTCTCCTGGGCCTGACGGAAGTCGGTGCGCGCGGCGAGTTTCTCCACGGCAGGCAGTCCGGTGCCGTCGGTGGCCAACCGGGCGGCTGCGGTTGCCCCGTTCGGCGTCCCGTGCGCGGGGTCGACCAGAGCGGTGTGGTGCGCGCTGCTGTGACCGGCCACCATGTGCCAGACCTCATGGCCGAAGATGATCAGTTGGTGGAGGGGTGAGGTGGTGGCCTGGACACAGATGACGTCCCGGTCGGCCATGTCCAGATAGAGCCCGCTGGCCGTCTGCGGGGGGAAGTCGACCAGATGGAGGACCACGGGCCGACCGCGCCGCTCGCTGAGCCGGGCGCACAGGGCGGCGAAGACCTCATCGGGACCGACCGGCCGGGCCTGTTCGAGTGCACGGGTCAGTTCGTCGCGAAGCTGGCGCATCGCGCTCTTGGTGCCCACTCCGCTCCCCCCGCCTCGACGACCTCGGCCTGCGAACACACCGTATCGAGGCCGAGGGGGTACGGGCGTGGACTCCCGGTAACGTGCTGAGGAATCCGGACACGATCGAGTGATGTCCGGCGGTCCGCCTGCGCTGTGCGCACCGATGCGCGGCACGTCGGGAGCGCCGGTCCCGATGCGCACCGGAGGAGGCTCGTCAGGCGTCCCGGTCGGCGCGCCCGGAGTCGTGTCGTACGACGGCCGGTTCGCAGGTCGCGCCCGGGCCCTGGTCGCCGAGGCTGAGGAACCCGAGCTCCCGCCGGGTCAGCGGCGGTCCGGCGAGCAGGGGCCGCAACGGCCCCCGTACCGCTCCGATCAGGACGTCAGGGCGGATCAGCCGGTCGAAGCCGGACTGGAGCGTCATCACGTCCGTGAGCGCCTTGGCCATGGAGTACGAGCCGGTGGAGGTGGTGACGAGCCGGTTGACATACCGGCTCACCAGCCGGTCCACGGCGTTGGGCAGCCGGCCCCGGGAACCGGGGTAGAAGATGTCCTGCCCGGTCGCGAGGGCCCAGGCCACCTGGGCGGGGCGGGCGATCGCACGCTGGGCGCGACGGGCGAGACCCGGGGCGGTGACCCCGGCCCGGCGCAGTTCGCCGCGGAGTGCGACCGCTCCGAGCGCAGCCACCGACATGCCCTGCCCGTAGACCGGGTTGAGCGCGGCGACGGCATCGCCGACCACCACGTATCCCTCGGGAAGGTGTCGGCACCGCTCGTACAGCCGCCGCCGGTTGACCGTGCTGCGCGTCACCGTGATCGCGCTCAACGGCTCCGCGTGCGCGAGGAGTTCCCCCACGAGCGGATGACGCACACCTTTGGCGAAATCCAGATAGGTGGACTCGTCACTCGTGGGCTCGCCCCCACGCGTGCCGGACAGACTCACCAACCAGCGCTGGTTCTCTATCGGCATGATGCCCGCGGATTGGCCGGGCCCGGGCAGCCGGGCATCGGGCTGGATGACGAAGACCGGCGAGTCCTCGGAGCCGACCGGCGCGCGGTAGACCCTGCTGGCGTACGCCACGCCCGCGTCCACGGCCAACTCCCTGACCGGGCCCACCCCCAGTTCCTGCAACCACCGGGGACCCGGCGAGGAACGGCCCGAGGCATCGACGACGAGATCGGCGGTCAGTCGTCGCTCGGAGCCGTCCCTCAGACGTATTCGGACACCGTCGACCCGTCGGGCATCTCCGGTAAGCCCCAACAACTGGGCCTCCTCCACCACCGAGACACGCGGCTGACGCAGCACCTGGTCCCTGATCACCCAGTCCAGCAGATCCCGGCTACAGGCGATCAGATAGTGCGATTCCGGCCAGCGCCGGTACCACCCGCCCGGCGACAGCGAGACCATCCCGGTGGGCAACGGCACCCGTCGTGCACCGGCGGCCAGCAGTCTGCCCGTCACTCCGGGAACGAGCGACTCGACGGCATCCGCGCCGCCTGACCACAGAGTGTGGAGGTGCCGGGCCTGCGGCAGGCCCTTACGGGGGAGTGGTTCCCGGGGCAGGGAGTCGCGCTCCACGATGGTCACTTCATCCACGAACGCCTGGCACGCGGTGGCCGCCAGGACACCCGCGAACCCTCCTCCGATGATCACTGCCCGACGTATGTGGGCGGCTCGCGGGGATCTGACGGGGTCACTCATGAGTTGCTGCTCTCCGACAGGGCCGCCCGGCGGCACGCTTCATGGACGAGGGGCGAACGGCGCAGTGCCAGGGACATCTGCACGAGGTCATCCGCTTGGGTGGAAGGTTGTACGGACTCCTTGCCCTCGGCAAGGGTCGTCCGGCCGGGGTGCGCCGCCTGCACCTCGCTGGCCGCAGCGATCATCGCGGCGTCCGCGAGGATGCGGGCCCGGTCCGGCGGATGGTCCTGGGCCAGGGCGTGGCCCAGCACCTCGTCGTGGACCGCCGCGTCGAAGTATGGACGCAGACCGATGATCGCGTCGTGGATGGCCGCCTCGCGCTGGGTGAGCCGCAGTTCCAGCGACGCCCAGGGGCCGATGGCCACTCCTGGCGCTCCCCGCCCGGCCCCGCCCGTCAACTGCTTCTCCAAAGCGGCCAGATGGCAGTACCGCACCGCCGTCCGCCAGCCGATGCCCACGCGTTGGGTCACCAGCGGGAGGATGAAACCGCCGCCGACCAGCGGTGCGGCCACCGAGGCCAGGGGGCGGGCCACATCGGTGGACAGGGTGTCCCAGTCGTGGCCGGCCCAGCGCGCACCCACGGCCGTCAACTTGGCCACGTCGAAGCCGAGGTTGAGGATGTACCCCCCGAAGATCAGCAGCAGACCGACCCGGAGCACGCCCTTGACCTGGAGGGACCAGCGCCAGCAGAGCACGGTCATCACGATCGACGCCACGCTGTGCGCCAGCAGATACAGCACGATCATCTCGCGGATGAAGGGCGTGTTGGCGTAGTAGGTGTCGAGGTCCTCGCGCCGTTCGACGGGCGCGTCCCCGAGGACGAACAGCACGATCAGAGCGATGATCACCAGTCCATAGGCGATCACGCAGAACGACGAGGCCCTCCGCGTCTGTTCCGTGGTGCCGCCGCGCCAGATGATGATCAGTACGACACAGGCACCGCTGAACGCGGTCAGCACCCCGTAGACCAGGGGCGCGGCGAGATTGGGCACCCCCGAGATCCGGTTGATCGCCGCCACCGTCGGAACGGCCGCGAGCAGGAACACCAGACTGGCGACGAGCAGGAGCCCGCAGACCGCGCGCAGCAGGATGTCGTGCCGGTTGCGCACCAGGGCCGGCAGCTTCACCAGGAAGGCCCCGAAGAGGAGCGCGGCCGGGGCGGTCATGCTCACGTCGTCCATAGGGCACCATCCCGTCCGGGGTGCACCACGGCGCCGGCCGTCGGTGTGCGGCGATCCGCTGTGGGACGTGCGCTCCATCGGCGCGTTGCCCCGTCCATGCTCCGCACGGCCCACCCCCGGTTCTGCCCGACGTCTCAACCGCCCTCGAACGGACACTCGTCGGGCTGCTCCACCCACGTGTCACCGTACGCCGCGAGCCGTGCCCCGCGCGCCCGGGTCCCTCGGCACGGTCTGCCGCGTGTCGGGACTTGGTGGGGGCGGGGTACGTATGCCGCGATGTAGTGCATCAGTATGCAACAGGCTTGATACGTCATGACAGTTGACCGGGTGCTGACCCTTAAGAAGGGTGTCCTCCCGACCGTTCCGGGCCGCGGACGTGCCCCTTCGTGGTGCGTGATGGCAGCACGTGGCAGGGGGCGCGGAGGTACGGCGGCACGGAGGTACGGAGATATCGGGCATGGGCGGGGGTCGCGGGGAGGGGGAGGCGCCCCCGGCCGAAGCCCGGCCATGCTCGACGTTCTCCTGTAACGGTGCTCCCCGAGGAGCGACGGCTCGGGGACGCCGGACGAGACCGTACATTCGTTCGGTTCATGTGGTGTGAACGGGACACCGTCGCCGCACGGTCCCGTCCCGTCCTGCGGATGCGGCACCCGGCGTCGCGGGGCACCATGGCCCCATGCTGCTGGCTCGACTCGCCGATGTGTCCAGGGACGTGGCCGCCACCTCAGCACGCTCGCGGAAGACCGAACTGCTGGCCGGGGTCTTCTCCGACACCGACCCCGAAGTGGTCGCCCTGGTCATCTCCTATCTGGCCGGGCGCGTCCCCCAGGGCCGCATCGGCATCGGGTGGAGCACCCTGAAGGAGCAGCCGCCGCCCGCGCGGAGCGCCACCTTGACCGTTCTCTCCGTCGATCGGGCGCTGACCGCGCTCGCCGAGCTCCAGGGCCCCGGCTCCCAGGGCGAGCGCAGACGTCTGGTGGAGGAGTTGATGTCCGCCGCCACTGCGGACGAGCAGCAGTTCCTCACTCGGCTGCTGCTGGGAGAAGTGCGGCAGGGGGCGCTCGACGCCATCGCGCTGGAGGCCGTCGCCCGTGCCGCGAACGCGCCGCCGGCGGCCGTGCGCCGGGCGGTCATGCTCGACGGCTCCCTCCCGAGGGTCGCGAGGGCACTCCTCGCCGAGGGCCCCGAGGCCCTCGCCCGGTTCCGGCTGAGGGTCGGCACCCCCGTACACCCCATGCTCGCCCACACGGCGAAGACGGTCGGCGAGGCCGTGGCGACGCTCGCCGCCCCCTGCGCGGTCGAGGAGAAGCTCGACGGCATCCGCATCCAGGTCCACCGCGACGGGGCGCTGATCCGGATCTTCACCCGTTCCCTCGACGACATCACCGATCGACTGCCCGAGGTGAGCGCGGCTGCCCGCGCCATGAGAAGCGATCCCTTCATCCTGGACGGCGAGGTCATCGCGGTCGACGCTTCGGGCCGG
Source organism: Streptomyces sp. NPDC005963 (assembly GCF_040638655.1). Taxonomy (NCBI): domain Bacteria; kingdom Bacillati; phylum Actinomycetota; class Actinomycetes; order Kitasatosporales; family Streptomycetaceae; genus Streptomyces; species Streptomyces sp. NPDC005963. Next base: position 172,410 of record NZ_JBEXVD010000006.1, read on the forward strand.
CCCGTGCCCTTCCAGGAGATCGCCTCCCGGGTGGGGTCGCGCACCGATGTGTCGGCGGCCCGTGCGGCACTGCCCGTGTCACCGGTCTTCTTCGACGTTCTGACCGCGGACGGCGAGGACACCCTGGACCTTCCCGGAATCGAACGCCATGCCGTGCTCGACCGCGTGGTCCCCGGGCCGATGCGCATCCGGCGGACCGTGGTCGAGGATCCGTCGGACGCGAACCAGCGCACCGCAGCGGAGGAGTTCATGGCCGCCACCCTGCGGCGCGGCCATGAAGGCGTCCTGGTCAAAGCGCTTGACGCACCCTATTCGGCGGGCCGCCGCGGACGCGCCTGGCTGAAGGTGAAGCCCGTGCACACCCTGGATCTGGTGGTCCTCGCCGCCGAATGGGGGCACGGTCGCCGCACCGGGTCGCTCTCCAACCTCCACCTGGGTGCGCGCACCGCCGATGGCACCTTCGTGATGCTCGGCAAGACGTTCAAGGGGCTCACGGACGAGATGCTGCGCTGGCAGACCGCCCGCCTGGGCGAACTGGCCCTCGATGACGACGGATTCACGGTACGGGTGCGCCCCGAGCTGGTGGTGGAGATCGCCTACGACGGGGTGCAGCGCTCCACGCGCTATCCGGCCGGGGTCACGCTGCGGTTCGCCCGGGTGCTGCGACACCGTCCCGACAAGTCCGCCGACGAGGCGGACACCGTGGAGCGGGTGCTCGAAGCCGGTCCGACGATCGCACCTCCGGGAGCCGACATCTGACGCCAGCGCGGCGCCGCCGTCCCCCGACGACCCCGCCCCACGCCCCGTTGGAACGGGCGCCCCCGCCGAGTGGAGCCGCTGCGGTCCCGAAGGCTCCGATCAGCGGCCCCGACCCGACCGGATCACTCCTTCCAGGCGCCCTCCACCACTGCGTCCCGGGCGAAGTCCACGAAGTCCTTCGCCTCACGACCCAGCACCTCGCGCACGGTGTCGGTGGTCGATGCGTTGTGGCCGTCCATCAGCATGGTGCACAGCGCCGCCAGCCATATGGCGTCCGGCTCCGGGAAGCCCACCTGTTGCAGCAACGCCGAGAACTCGGCCTGCGACACCGGCAGGTACTGGACCTCGCGGCCGAGCGCGGCCCCCAACTCCGTGGCCGCCTGCCCGAAGGTGAGCAGTCGCGGTCCGGTGACCTCGTACGTCCTGCCCTCGTGACCGTCCTCGGTCAGTGTGGCGACCACGATGTCGGCGAGGTCGTCCACATCGATGAACGGCTCGGGCGTCTGTGCACCGGGAAAGGCGATCGCCCCCTGGGCCACACTGTCCGCCAACACGCCCTCGGAGAAGTTCTGGGCGAAGAACGCCGCTCGCACCACCGTCAACGGCAGCCCCGACTCGCGCAGTGCGTCCTCCGCCACCACCGCATCCTGCTCGCCGCGGCCCGAGAGCAGCACCAGCCGCCGTACCCCGCCCGCCGCTGCCACCTGCCCGAACTCCCTCATCGCCGCGGTCGCCCCCGGCGCCGCGAGATCCGGGTAGAACGCCACGTACACCGAGTCCACCCCTGAAACCGCCGGGGCCCAGGTCGCCGGGGACTCCCAGTCGAAGACGACCTCGCCCGCGGTGTTGCCAGGGGTGCGCGAGCCCGCCCGCACCGGGATCCCCCGGGTGCGCAGACGTTCCGCCACCCGACGGCCCGTCTTGCCCGTCGCCGCCGTCACCAACACCGTTTTCTGCTCTGCATTCGCTGTCATGACACCAGGTTCGACCACCAAACGTGGACGATCCATGCTCCAGAGGCTCAATCCCATACGTCTACGTCTAGGCTGCTCTCATGGATGCACTTGCCGGACTGTTGGACGGGCCGCGTGCCCGTGAAGCCTTTCTGCTCCGCATGGTGGTGACGCCGCCCTGGTCCGTACGGGTCGAGGACGAAGCTCCCCTCTCCTTGATGTGTCTGACCGAGGGATCCGCCTGGATCGTCCCCGAGGGCGGGGACCCGGTCCGGCTCCGCCCGGGTGATCTGGCCATTGCGCGCGGCCCGGCCCCCTACACCATCGCGGACCACCCCGACACCCCGCCCCAGGTGTTGGCCGGCCCCGGCGGGACCTGCCACACCCTGCGGGGGGAGCCGCTCGATCAGGCCATGCGCATGGGCGTACGGACCTGGGGCAACGACCCCAACGGCACCACTGTCCTGCACATCGGTACCTATCAGGTGCAGAGTGAAGTCAGCGGCAGACTGCTCGACGCCCTGCCCCCACTGGTCCACATTCCCGCCGGCACCTGGACGTGCCCGCTGCTGCCCTTCCTCGCCGAAGAGATGGAGCGGGAGGAGCCGGGGCAGAGCGTGATGCTCGACCGGACGTTGGACCTGTTGCTGGTCGCCGCCCTGCGCTCCTGGTTCGCTCGGCCCGAAGCCCATGCCCCCGCGTGGTACCGCGCCCTCGGTGATCCCGTCGTGGGACGGGCCCTGCGGCTGATGCAGGACGCTCCCGCCCATCCCTGGACGGTGGCGTCCCTCGCCGAGGCCTGCGGGGTCTCCCGGGCCCAACTCGCCCGGCGGTTCAACGAGCTCGCCGGCGAACCGCCGATGACCCACCTCACGCGCTGGCGCATCGACCTCGCAGCCGATCTGCTGCGCACCACGGACGTCACGATCGACACCGTGGCCCGCAAGGTCGGCTACAGCGGCTCGTTCGCACTGAGCGCCGCCTTCAAGCGCGTCCGCGGGGTCAGCCCGCAGGAACACCGGACGGGAACCGCACCTCCGCGACGGCAACGCCCCTCGGTCTCGCGTCGACCCGAGGTGATGGCGGCACCGTGAGGCATCGACCGCGATCGTGCGGCCACGTGGACCGGTGGGTCACACTGCCGGCACGGCAGGGCCCGTTCCACCGCGGGAACGGAACCGGTGGGTGATTCAGTGGCAGGGCTCAAGTCGCCACTGTTGGCCGGGGGAGTCACTGTCCTCCCACTGCTGCACCCGGGCGCCTTCCTCCCGGCTGCCGTCGGCGACCTCCAACAGGAGCCCACTGACGAAACTGACGATGGATACGGTGCCCGGGGCGTCGAGCCGGTGCTCAACGATCCATTCCTGGGCGCCGAAGTTGTTGGGGCGCCATTGTTGGATGCGGGCGCCGTTCTCGGTGGACGCATCGGCCACGTCGAGCCGCTTGCCACTGGCGACGCTCACGAAGTGATAGAGACCGCCGCCGTTCGGTACGGGGTCGATCTGCCACTGCTGGGCCGTGGAACCGTTCTCGGTGCCCTGCTGCACCACGGCACCACTGCCCTTCACTCCGCCGTACACCTCCAGGAGCAGCCCACTGCCGGTATTGCGCACCAGATACCGGCCGGCGGTCAGGGCCCCGTTCACGTCATGCACTCCTCGCTCGATCCCACGACTCACCACACCCGCATCGAACAATTGTACGAGAAATGGGGGCGGGGTTGCGACCCGTGACCGCGTGGACGCGGGTCGCCGAGGTGAATGCCGTACGTCTCAGGCGACGTCGAACGTCGCCGGGTCCGGGCCCAGCCGCCTGTCCTCGTTGAGCGCCCGCAGCGCCGCCAGATCGTCCGCGTCGAGTTCGAATCCGAACACATCGAGGTTCTCCCGGATGCGGGAGGGCGTCACCGACTTGGGGATCACCACATGGCCCAACTGAAGGTGCCAGCGCAGCACCACCTGGGCCGGGGTGCGGTCGTGCTTGTGCGCCACGGCCACGACCGTCGGGACCTCCAGCAGGCCCTTGCCCTGGCCCAGCGGCGACCACGCCTCGGTCGCGATCCCGTGCTTGGCGTGGAACTCGCGGGCCGCGTCCTGCTGGAGGTGGGGGTGCAACTCGATCTGGTTGACGGCCGGCACCACGGAGGTCTTGTCGAGCAGCCGCTCCAGGTGCTCCGGCAGGAAGTTCGACACGCCGATCGCCTTGACCCTGCCGTCCGACAGGATCTTCTCGAAGGCTCGGTAGGTGTCCTCGGCGGTGTTCCGCGCAGGCAGGGGCCAGTGGATCAGATACAGATCGACGTAGTCCAGACCCAGCCGGTCCAAGGACGCGTCGAACGCGCGCAGGGTGGAGTCGTAGCCCTGGTCGCTGTTCCACAGCTTGGTGGTGATGAAGAGTTCCTCGCGGGGCAGTCCGGAGGCTGCGACGGCCCGGCCCGTACCGGTTTCGTTCTTGTAGACGGCCGCCGTGTCGATGCTGCGGTATCCGGCCTCCAGCGCCGTGGCAACCGTCCGCTCCGCCTCGTCGTCCGGCACCTGCCAGACTCCGAAGCCGAGCTGGGGCATCGCGACACCGTTGTTGAGGGTGATGGAGGGGACCTGGCTCACGAGGGGGGAATCCTTACGTCGTCGATGGGTGCTCACCCATTCTCACCCGAAGAACGATCATTTCCGGGAGGTCATTCCCCCGGACCCGCCCCCTTCGGCCAAGGGGCGGCATCGCGTCCGCCTGACCTCGTGCCCACGGAGGTTCGAGCGTTCCAGCCGTACGGGGCGCCGACGGGCTTCGTACCGTCAGAGCGCGGCCCGCGGCGCCCCGCCCTTGGTGCCGCGCCTTCCGTACCGCGTCTTTGGTTGGGGCCGAGCCTCGGTTCAGGGCGCGTGCGGTGCCCGCTCCACGGTGAGGGTGACCTCGAAGCACGGCTCGTCGCTCACGGTCCCCGTCGTCGGCGTCAGCCCGAAGCTGACCTCCAGGCCGGAGATCTGCCAGCCGTCCTCTTCCGGTGTCTGCTCCAACGACCGCTGGGCGATCCGTGAAGCCTGGACGATGACCTTCTCCACCTCCGCCGAGCGCTCGCCCGGTGCAGGGGCGGGCCTCGTACCGTCGACGGTCCGGCCGCGTGCCACGGTCTCGACCTTGACCTCGGTCATCCGGTGACTTCCCCCGTCAAGCCTGGTCTCCTGTGCGTCGTACTGGGCCGACGTGCCCGGACGGGCGGCACGCAGGGTACGCCCGTCGGTCCTGCTGCGAGGGGCGCAGCCCAGCCTAGCCATGCGGTCCACCGGGCGTGGATGCTTCCGGACACAAGATCCAAGGAGACGTCGGAGGTTGCCGGTACCCACCGGCTCTGTGGAGCGGGCAGGGCACGCCAGGCAGACGGGACCTCGACGACACGACCTATTCCCGGAGGTCGGTCTCCAACTCGCGCACCAGTGCCACGGCGTCGTCGAGGACCCGTACCTCCAGGGCGTCCATGTTCGGGTCGGCCGCCCTGCGCTCACGGGCCTCGGCCAGGCAGGCCGCATGGGCCCCGCCCAGTTGGATCGAGGTGTCGTGCCGCTGGAGCAGGGAGACGAGTACGGCCCGACCGTGGGCCGCCTCGGTGGTGGCACCCACGGCGATCTGCGCCAGGATCAGCGCCGTCATGGCCCAGTCGAGCGCGGGGTGCCCCTCCTCGGTGTTGCGCCAGTCGATCACCATCGGCCCGTTCGGGGTGAGCATCACATTGTCCGGATGCAGATCCAGGTGCAGCACCCGGTGTTCGGGGTCGCTGGAGACGCGGGCGGGAATCGCATGCAGGCGGCGCAGGAGATCGGCGAGCATGGCGCCCGTCTGGTCGGCGGAGACGGCGGCCTGCCGCATCGCCTTCCGCAGGGTCGGTCCGGTCAGCCGCTGGAGGACCAGTTCGCCGCGGGTGGGGTGCGAGGCCCCGCAGGCGTCGGGACCTTCGGACCGCCGCACGCCGGGCACCGGGTAGCCGTGCTCGGCGACGTGCTCCATGACGAGTGCTTCGCCGGAAGCGTCGCCCCCGTCCCGGTAACGACGCAAAACCCATCGGTCGTCGATCGCGAACACATCCGCTGAACGGCCGAACCCGACCAGTTCCCCCAAGCTCATGACGAGAACATTAGTTCAACGGATGGGCCGTCAGTCAGCGCATCCCCCAAGAGGGTCGGGCCCGACTTCCCCGCCGTCGGTGCGGTGTCGGAGCGGACCGCGCCGCCACCTCAGCGGTGGAGCTCTGCCGTGTCAACGGTAGAGCGCCGCCACCTCCGCGGTGTACGCCTCCTCGATCGCCTTGCGCTTGAGCTTGAGCGAGGGTGTGAGCAACCCCTGCTCCTCGCTGAAGGGTTGGGCCAGTATCCGGAAGGTCCGGATCGCCTCCGCCTGCGACACCAGGGTGTTGGCGGCGACGACTGCCCTGCGGATCTCCCGCTCCAACTCCGGGTCCCGCACCAGTTCGGCCGGGCCCAGGGGGCTGCGGCGTTGCATCCCCAACCAGTGCTCCACGGCCTCCGGGTCCAAGGTCACCAGTGCCGCGATGTACGGACGGTCGTTGCCGACGAGGAGGCACTGGGCCACCAGCGGATGGCTCCGCACCCGTTCCTCCAGCACCACCGGCGACACGCTCTTGCCGCTGGAGGTCACCAGGACCTCCTTCTTCCGCCCGGTGATGGTCAGATAGCCGTCGTCGTCGAGCGAGCCGAGGTCGCCCGTCGCCAACCAGCCGTCGCGCAGCACGGAATCGGTGGCCTTGCGGTCGTTGAGGTAGCCGGCGAAGACATGGGGGCCGTGGAGCCACACCTCGCCGTCCGTGGCGATGTGGACGGTGGTGCCCGGGACCGGTTGCCCCACCGTGCCGTAGCGGGGGCGCTCCGGCGGGTTCGCCGTGGCTGCCGCCGTGCACTCGGTGAGCCCGTAGCCCTCGTAGACCCGTACGCCCGCACCGGCGAAGAAGAGTCCCAGCCGTCGCTCCATGGCGGAACCTCCGGACATGGCGTAGCGGATCCGGCCGCCCATCACCTCGCGCAGCCGGGTGTACACGGCCCTGTCGAAGAACTGGTGTTGCATCCGCAGGGCGGCGGACGGTCCCGGGCCGAGTCCGAAGGCACGGTGTTCCACGGCCTCGGCGTAGCGCACCGCCACGTCGACGGCCCGTTCGAACGGGGCGATCCGCCCTTCGGTCTCCGCCCTGCGCCGCGCGGTCTGGAAGATCTTCTCGAAGACGTACGGCACGGCCAGGAGGAACGTCGGCCGAAAGGCACGCAGGTCCGGGAGCAACTCGGCTTCGTGTAGGGCTGGTTGGTGGCCGAACCGCACACCGCTACGGATCGCGGCGACTTCGATCATCCGACCGAAGACGTGGGCCAGGGGCAGAAAGAGGAGGGTGGCCGGCGAACTGCCCTGGCGGGCGTGGAACAGCGGTGCCCAGCGGGTGGCAAGGGTGTCCGCCTCGAACATCAGATTGGCATGGGTGATGACACAGCCGCGGGGTCTGCCGGTGGTGCCCGACGTGTAGATCACGGTGGCTGTGGAGTCGGGGGTCACCGCACGTCGGTGCCGGTGCACCACCTCGTCGTCGATGTGGGCGCCCGCCGCGACCAGTCGGCCGACCACGCCGGCGTCGAGTTGCCACAACCGCTTCAGCATCGGCAGCCGTCCGATGACCGAACCGACGGTCATCGCATGGTCCTCGTGCTCGACCAGACACGCCGAGACCTCGGCGTGGTGGAGTATCCACAGAACCTGTTCGGGCGACGAGGTGGGGTAGACGGGGACCGACTGGGCCCCGACCGTCCAGATCGCGAAGTCGAACAGGGTCCACTCGTACCGGGTGCGGGACATCAGTGCCACGCGATCGCCGAAGCGCACGCCCTGGGAGATGAGCCCCTTGGCCAGTGCGAGCACTTCGTCGCGGAACTGACCGGAACTGACGTCACGCCAGATACCGTCCGTGTCCTTGCGGCCCAGTGCGATGCGGCCGGGATCGTCCCGAGCACGGTCGAAAACGGCATCGGCCACTCCACCGACCAGGGGCGATGTGTCCAATGGCGGGACAGTGAACTCGCGCAAGGGCCTGCTCCTTGTGGTGCTCCGCACAGCGCCGCGACGGTACCTCACCTTCCGGTCGGGTTGGACGCTGCTGCGGATTCGTGCGCAAAATCCATCAGTGCAGGTCAGAGCCGAAGAAACGATCACATGCGGATGATCGGGTGGGTAATTCTGACCCTTCAGTAAGGGGAGGTATCCGAAAACTCCACAGAATCTGTACCGCGCCGTGACCGCGACTTTGCTGATCCGTGGAGGCCGCTTTACGAACTTTGACGGAGAACGCGGTGGACGCGAGCCCACAACGGGCCGTCAGATACGCCCGCTTCCTCGCGCCCGATGTCCTGCACCGGTAGCAGTCGTGTCGCACCCTTCCCGTACGTCCCGGTCAACTCCACAGCAACACAAGCCCTGAACCTCCTGCCTCGTACCAGGGCACAACATGCGCAACCCGCCAACAACGCTGCGCCCCGGCTCCGCGGGCAAACCCGGAGCGCGTCGCTCCACGGCCTGGTGCACTTCCGTTCCCCGACCACGGCTCCGTCGACGGCTGAAACCATCCGTGAATGCTTGGACAAACGGCTACCGCCGTTGATCGCGATCTGGTGAGATAAGTGCACGGATCGTGACGTGGGGGACGGGACTGATGCCGCAGCACTTCGGGCACCTGCTGGGCTTGCCCGCAGCCGTCCCACCGCTGCCCGCAGCCCCCCTCGTCCCCCGGGCCGACGAACTCTTCGCCCATCAGAGCCGGCTGAAACTCCGTCATGCAGCGGACGCACTCTTTCCCGACACGCCCGTCAATTCCCGGCGCTTCCGCGTCCTCGACGGCCTCCACCGGTCCGAACGGGGTCGGCACTGGCGCGCCGTGAACCGACGCACCCTCACCGAGACCAAGGACATCTGGCTCGCACTGCCCGGCATCGACCGGTCCGCGGTCACCGCACTGTTCACCCGCTATGACCAGGCACTGGCCGCGGATCCCATGGCGCTGCGACGCATCGTCCTCTACGAGTTGACCGCCCTCATTCAGCAACACCCCCGGGGCTGCGCTCCGGAAGCGGCCCGCGAGTTCGGAGTCGACCCGGACGAGTGCGAGGCCCTCGCGTTCGCCGTCCGCCGGCGTCCGCGACTCACCCCGGAAGGGCGTGCCGCAGCCGAAGGCATCGTCGATGCCTGGCAGGGCGGACGGTTGCGCCGAGCCGGCGCCCACGCGACCCGAATCGGCGACACCGGTGGCGACCAGCGGCTGGACGCGCTCGTGCGGAAGATCACCCAACGCAGGGCCGCCGTCCTCGCCTCCCTCGCCGAGGCCGACCGGCTGGAGCGCGCCGGGCAACGTGCGGAGGCCGGAGCGCTGAGGGTGCGCGCCGCCCGCACCGCCGTCGACGAGAACGCCCCCCTCGCCGCGTTGTTACGCACCCCGCACGACGGTCCGCGGATCACGACGCGGATCCGCCCCGACGCCATCGACCTGGAGTGGTCGGGCGACACCGCAGGCCCCTACCGCCTGGTGCGCGCCAGTTCACGGCGCTGGACCGTACTGGCCCCGGCACTGGACGCGACCGCGTTCACCGACACCAGCGCACCCCTCGGCGAACGGGTCCACTACGCCGTACTGCCGCTCGAAGGCCCGCAGGACCCCCGCATCCGGGAACTTCCCCTGCACAGCGCACCCGTGGTCTTCGCCCCGGACATCGGCGAGCCGCGCACCACCGACGCCCGCGCCCGCATCACCGCCGCTTGGGAGCCGCCGCCCGGCGCCGACGGCGTCAGCGTGACGCGTGACCCCGGAGGACATGAGGTGACCGCCGCGCTCGACGGGTTCACCGACACCGACCTCGCCCCCGGCGACTACCGCTACACGATCCGCTGCCGCTACCGCACGGCGACCGGCGACGAGGGACTGTCGACCGGTACCACCCTCTCGGCGACCGTCCACCCCTGGCCGGAGCCCATCACCTCGCTCGACATCAGGCCGGCAGGGGACACCGGCGCCGTCCATGCGGTCTGGAGCGGCGGGTGGGGGAGCGAGCTCCTGCTGCTGAACCTGCCGTCCCACGCCCCCGCCGAAGGGTCCGACCTCCTTCTCGACGAACTGCCGGCGTACCGCACCGTCGCCTCGGTCAGGTCCGCCCGCGGCAGCACCGAACTCCGCCCGCCCCGCGGCACCCGCACCCGGCTGACGGCCGTGAGCGTTGTCGACGGCAGGGCGCGCATCGGCCCCTCGATCCAACTGGAGCTGCCCGCTCCCGTCGAACGGCTGACCGTACGGCGCGAAGCACCGGACCAGGCCCATCTCGCCTTCGACTGGCCGGGGGACGCCGCCCGGGTGCAGGTCAGCTGGGAACAGTACGGGGACCACCACCAGCAGACCATCACGAAGTCGGCCTATCTGACCCGGGGCGGGCTCCGACTGGAGGTCGGCACCGCGGCGGTCCGCTTCCGCGCCGAAGCCGTCGTGCTCGCCGACGCCGACGTGGTGATCCCCGCGGGTGCCGGCGCCACCGTGGAACTCCCTCCCTATCGCGCCATCTCCTACGACCTGGTCAAACCAGCGTGGCGCGCCGGCAGCCGACGCCGGGTAGTCCTCCGCGCCGAGTACCCCAACCGGACCGATCCGACCGAAGGCGACCTACCCGAATTCGTGCTGGTCGCGCGCTCCGGGGGGACGAAGAAGCTGCCCCCGCCCCGCCCCCGCAACCCCGAAGACGGCGTCACCGTGCTGCGGCTCAGCGGAGCGGAGATCGGCGACGGCGACCCCGTACAGCGGGAGATCGACCTCGCCACCACGGGCGAGAGCGCCCCGTACACCCTCCGCGCGTTCCTCCTGGGGCCGCACGCGGACTGCACACGATTGAAAGAACCCCCGCACGAACGCTTGGTGGTGCGCTGACGTGACAACGGTCATCTGTCCCTACTGCTTCGCCCGAGGGGCGGCCTCCCGACTCCGCTACCGCTGTCTGATGACACGGACGGGCGTGCGCGGCGGACGGCAGCCCTGCACTCCCCAACGGGACGACACCTGGGCGGAGTTCAAGGGCAATGCGATCGGCCCGCAGGCCCGGATGCGAGGTCCCGTCTTCGACAGCCGGCGTGCCCTCGGACCCGTTCGCAGCAGGGCCGCCTGTCCCGACTGCGGAGTCCTCACCCCCGTACGGGTGTGCACGTCGTGTCACAGCGACCTGCCGAGCGACTACTGCGACCAGGACAGTCGGATCATCGCCCTGGTGGGAGCCAAGGCCACCGGCAAGTCCACCTACGTCGCCGTCCTCGTCAACGAACTGCGCCACCGCGTCGGCCGGGTCTACCAAGGGGCTCTCGCCGCCATGGGCAGCGACACCCAACGGCGGGACAAGGAGATGTCCGCCGATCTCTACGACCGACTGCACCTGCCCGGGGCGACCCGTCCCGCAGCACTCGGCTTCAACGACCCCCTGCTCTACCGGCTCAGCCTGCCCAGCACCTCACGGTTCGGCGACGGCAGCAGACACACCGCCCTCGTCTTCTTCGACGCCGCCGGAGAGGACCTCGGGGACGCCGAGGCCATGGACCGCTACACCGAGTACCTCGCCGCCGCCGACGGCATCATCCTGCTCGTCGACCCGCTGCAACTCCCGTCCGTACGACAGGAACTACCGCCAGGCGAAGGGCCACCCCTCCCGCCGATCGAAACGTCCCCCCAGCAGATAGCCGCCGACATCGCCGGCCAGTTGCGCGGACACGGCAGACGGGGCACCCGGGGCAAGGTGAACACACCGCTCGCCGTCGCCGTCACCAAGACGGACATGCTCCGGCCGCTCCTCCAATCGCAGTCGCCCCTGCTCCACAACGCCCGCCACGACGGAGGCGTCTTCGACGACACGGGAAGGGTCGCCGTGCACGAGGAGGTGCGTTCCCTCCTCGACGATTGGGACGGCGGCGAACTGCACCGCAGGCTCGACCGCGACTTCGCGGACGTCTCCTACTTCGGGCTCTCCTCGCTCGGTGCCCCGCCGCCCGCCACCGCGCCCGCGGACGTCCCCACCTCCGGCCCCCAGCCCGTCCGCGTCGAAGACCCCCTGCTGTGGCTGCTCGCCCGGCGCGGGCTGCTCACCGTGCGCAAGTCCAAGGGAGGCGGCGCATGAACCGACCCGGCATCCTGCCCCAACTGCACTACACATCGGCCGCACCCGGCCCCGACGGCTCCGGCTTTCGCTTCACCGCAGTGAGCGACTCCGTGCCCGCCAATCTGCTCCGCGAGATCGAACAGCTCGTCGGCTACGAACCGCCGCCCGATGCCCCCAGTCGACCCACCGCCGGCGAACTGGCCGCATTCCCGACGGCGTTCACCCACAGCACCCTGTCCGACGGCAGTCGACTGCTGTGCCACAGCGTCTACACCGGGGCCGACTACAGCGGTCGCTACGGAAACTTCCACGCCCACGCGGTGTGGCTCCCAAGCGGTGCCCCCGTCCCCGGCGGTCGGCTCCCCGTGGAACTGTGGCACTCGCCGTCCTGGACCGCGGCCACCCCCGCGAGCGGTCGCCCCGATCCGCTGCCCGAACTGCTGCCGGGGCGCCACCTCGACCGCACGAGCCTCACCGAGTTCGCCGTGTCCCGCGCCGACCGACTGGCCGCCTTCCTCGCCGACGTACGCACCCTGCTCACCGCCCCAGACGCGCCTCAACTCATCATGGCCGAACCCGAACCGCACGACGTCATGCAGTGGGTCGCCCTGGCCAGCGCGGTGCTCCCACGGGAACTGGTGACCACCCTCACCTTCACCTCGTACACCCGTCGTCCCCTCCAAGCCACCCAGCAGATCATCGGCATCCGCCCGGAACCCGGTTCCGGGCAGCCGATCGGCAGCGACCACCGCTACCGGGTGTACGACGCCTCCTCCCCACGGACACAGCCCGCCGGCGACGACCGCTGGGCCGCGGTCGCCGCGCGCATCTGGCGGGCCGGACTGCCCCAACTCTTCGCGACCGCTGCGGCGCTGCCCGTCGAACGCACCGACGACGGCCCCTTCGACCACGCACGACTCGCGGCGGTCGCCGCCGCCGAATGCGTGGCGCTGGACTCCACGAGCCGCGCAGCCGCCGCCCGTTGGGCCCATCGCCACGGCCAGGGGGAGGACGCCGACTTCTGGGGCCCGCTGCTGGTCACCATCGCCGAAGGAGGCGGCGGCGACCAGCAGCGGTCCGCCGCCGAATGGCTCGCCCTCGCCCCCCTCTCCGCCCGACTCGCCCGCATCGCGGGGCACTCCGCCGCGGACGCACTCCGGGACGACCTCCGCAGCGCCCTGACCGACCTCAGGGAGACCCCGCTCGACGTGGTGCTCGCACTCCTCGAACTCGCCGACGCCCTCTCCGTCCCGACCGCCGACGCCCTCCCGGTGCTCGCCGAGCGGGCCACGACCACCCTCCTCGCCCACCGCGGACCCGATGCGCACACCGCACCGCCACGGGCCACCGGCACCCCCACGGGCCGCGAGGACGACACGGGCCACCCGGCCCGGCAGGAAGCCATCGACCGGGGCGACGACCCGGCCGTCGTCACCGCAGCCCTCGGCCGCCATCCCGCCGTCCGCGCAGCCGTACTCGGCGCCCTGGACCGGGCGGCCGAAACCGGCGACCCGACCGCACTGGCCGCGGTCGTCCGGGGCGCGCTGCCCGACGCCGACCTCAGCACCACCCCCCATCTCCGCATGGGCGCCATGCACTGGCAGGACGGCGACGACCCCGTCCGCGTCTTCCACACCCTGATCAACGAAGCCGGACCCGAGCACCGGGGCCACCCCGCGATCCTGCGCACCGCACACCGGCTGGTCTGGAACAACCGCACCCTCACCACCACCCACGCCCGGTTCCTGGTCAACGAACTCCCGCCCGACCGGCTCGAACCCTCCGGAATCGAAGCCCACGCCACCCTCGCCGCGCTCACCGCACCGGCCGACGACATCGACGCACCACAACTCGCCGCTGACCTCCTCTACTACGCCGTCCGCCCCATCGAGCCCCGCACCCGAAGCGCACTCTCCCTCCTCGCCCTCGCCGGCCGGATCGTCGACGACACCGCAACGCCCGGGTTCACCGAGCAGGCCGTCCTCCTCTGCCGCACGGCACACCCCCTGGAGGAGGCCATCGCCCACCGGGTCGGCACCGCCATCGCCGAGCGGCTCCTCTCCAGCCGGCCGCACCCCGGGGAGCTCGAACAACTCGCCCGCTCCGAGCAGCCCGCGCTCCTCGCCGCCTACCAGGCAGTGGCGGCCGGTGACACCATCCGTGACCGGTTGCGCGTCTCCCCCTCCTACCTCGCCTCCTGCTACATCCACTGGTCCAGTGGACGCAGCCTCAACCCCGCCTGGGAGACCACCCGAACCGCCCTGCTGTCCGACGTCCTACGGCCGATCGTCCGGAAGCTGCCCCCTGAGACCATCGCCCAGATCGCGAGCGAACTGGAACGGCCCGGAGGCCGCTGGGCCGCCGACTTCCGTGACTGGAGCCGACCGGGCCGCATCGCCCGCATCGGCGGTCGGCTCCTGGGTCGCAAGGCCGTCGACCCGTCCGGGCCCGGCCCCGTCCCACCCGGTGAGGAGCGTCGCCGATGAACTCCTGGATCCTCTACCCCGCACTGATCGCGGGCGGGTACAGCGCCCTCGTCGCCGTCTGCACCGTCCTGTACACCCTGCCGGTGGCCAGCATCAGGACCATCGGTGCCGTCGGACGACGCATCGGGCCCCTCACGAGCGGTGCACACGACCCCCGTGCCGTGCCCGCCGGCACCGCCGACCCCGCACACCCCTCCTACTGGACGCGCCAACTCCGGCTGGACGCCGTCAGCTGGGTCAAGGCCGTCGGCACGACCCTTCGACAGTTGTTGATCAGCCGCTGGCTCGGCACCAACGCCCGCAACCTGCTGAGCGGAAGGCGCCCCTCCACCCCCATCGGTCAGCGCCCGGGCCGCCCGCCCGAAGGCATCGTCGTCGCCACCGTGCTGTTCCTCACGGGCCCCGGCTACGGTCTGGGAGCCCTCGTCGGAACCTCGGCCGCCTGCGTACTCCTGCTGCTGATCGCCCTGGTCTTCGGGCTCCTGCTCGGCCTGGTGTGCGCAGCCCTCGCCGCCGCCGCACTCACCCTGCGCGCACTGGACCGGACGAGCCAATGGGGTCGGCGCATCCGGCTGAAGTGCCCCTACCCCGGGTGCTACCAACCCATCGACCTCCCCGTCTACCACTGCCCCAACTGCCCCGCCGTCCACCGACGACTGCGGGCCGGACGCCTCGGCGTCTTCCGTCGCGTCTGCGGCTGCGGGCAGCGGTTGCGCACGAGCCTGCTCCTCGGTCGACACACCATCGCCGCCTCCTGCCCCCACTGCAACCTGGCCCTGCCCCGGTTGCTGGGGACGACCCGGATCGTCCACGTCCCCATCGTGGGCGGCACCTCGTCCGGCAAGACCATGCTGATGACGGCAATGTTCGCCGGACTGCGCTCCTGGTCGGACCGCGGACAGCTCTCCGTCACCTACGCCACCGACGAGGACCGCAGCGAACTGCGCCGCCTCAAGGGGCAGTTGGACCAGGACGGCTGGGTGCACCGCACCGCGACCCAGCAGCCCCGGGCGATGATGCTCCAGATCACCCGTGGCCGCACCCGACGACTGCTCTACCTGTACGACCCGATGGGGGAGACCTTCCAGGACTCGGTCATCGTGCGCGAACAGCAGTACCTCGCCCACGCCGACGGAGTCGTGCTCGTCGCCGATGTGCTCGCCGAACCGGAGGTGCGCCGCGAACTCGGCGGGGCCGACGCGCAGAAGGCCGTCAACGCCCGCCCGTCACCCGAAGGCCCCAAGGACACCTACGACCGACTCGCCGGCGAGTTCACCGCCCTGTCCGGTCGACGCGCCAAGACGCCCGTCGCCACCGTCGTCACCAAGCGCGACGTCCTCGATCAACTGACGTCGTTGCCCACCCCGGGAGCCAGGATCGACGACTGGCTCGGCGCCATCGGACTGGGCGACCTCGTACAGAGCCTCGGCCATGACTTCGGCGCCACCCGCTACTGGGCCGTCAGCGCCCACGCGGCCACCGGAGCGGGCGCGCTCGACGGCGAGAGCCGACGCGCCGCCGAACCCGTCCTCTGGCTCCTCTCCCGCACCGGGCTCCCCGTGAAGCCCCTACTCACCAGCGAAGCAGCAAAACGATGACGCGATCCCAGCACGAAGTGAAGGAAGGCCCTAGGGTCGTACTGGCCCTAGGGTCCATACCGACAGCCGAACTCGGGGGAGTCGAGCGTGAGTTACCTACCCGATCACACGGCGCGCGCCAGACGGGTCGTACTCGGCCTCTTCATCACGGCCACCGCCCTGGTGACAACAGGCGTTCTGTTGACCGTAGGACTGCTGCTGAACCGGGTGTTGCCCCGATGAGGCGAACCCGCACCACGGCAGCGAACAGGAGGACACGGAGTGAGTGACATTCCCGGCGGCCCGATGGAGAACCGTCCGGTCCATTTCATCTGGATTCTCGACGTCTCGTACTCGATGATGGGCGAGAAGATCGGACAGCTCAACTACGCCATCCGCGAAGCCATTCCGGAGATGCAGTCCGTCGCGCACGACAACCCCGCCGCACAACTGCTCCTTCGGGTACTGACGTTCTCCTCCACGGCCCAATGGCACATCGCCACCCCGACCCCCGTGGAGAGCTTCACCTGGCAGGACGTCCAGGTCGACGGCGGCACCAACCTCGGGGACGCGCTCTACGCCGTCGCCCGTGAACTCGAAACACCGCCCATGCCCCAGCGAGCCCTCAAACCCGTGCTCGCCCTCGTCTCCGACGGACAGCCCCTCGACGAGTGGCGCGACGGGCTGCGCGCCATCGACGCCACCCCCTGGGGTAAGAAGGCCGTACGGGTCGCGATCGGCATCGGCGCCGACGCCGACCGCAGCGTCCTCCAGGAGTTCCTCGCCAACCCCGAACTCCAGGTCCTCGACGCCAACAGCCCCAAACAACTCGCCGCCGCCATCCGCTGGGCGTCCACGGCCGCCGTCAAAGCCGCGTCACAGCCCGTGGCGGGAGCCGCCCCCGGGGTCAAACAACTCGCCCCGGCCTACGCACCCCCCGCGCTGGACGACGACGATGACGACGATGTGTGGTGAGCGTGCCGCACCCCGATGAACCAGTACGTCCCTGGGCCCTGCGGCACGAAAGTGTCCAAGGCCCAGCGAAGGCGCTCAACCAGGACTGGTGCGACGCCCAGTACACCCCCGACGGAGCCCTGGTGATGGCCGTCGCCGACGGCCACGGCTCCGCCGCCCATCCCCTCAGCCACCTCGGCGCGCGCTACGCCGTCGACGTCTTCACCCTCTGCGCCACCCAGTTCGCCGCCCGCGCCCGAGGTACCGGGGAGGGCGCCGGTCCCGGGCTGCGCAGGCTCTGGGCGGACGCCCACGACCGCATGCCCCGGGAACTGGTGCGCACCTGGCAGGACTGGGTCGGGGACCGACACACCCCGGTCGAGGGCGAAGCTCCGCGCACCGGGCCCGCACTGTTGCGCGCCTACGGCACCACGCTCATCGGTGCGGTCCTCACCGAAGGGCTCTTCGTCGCCTGGCAGCTCGGCGACGGCGACCTGATGGTGGTCCACCCCGACGGCACCGTCGCCGCGCCCCTGACACCGCAGCAGGTCGAACTGGGTGACGAGACGGAGTCGATGTGCAGCAGACAGGCATGGGACCTCGTACGGGTGCACTGGGCACCCATCAGTGACCCCGCACGTCGCCCACGCCTGGTGACCCTCTCCACCGACGGCCTCTCCAACAGCTTCGCCGCCCGCAGCGGGTTCGTCCGCTTCGTACGGGAGCTCGACCAGCGCATCGAGCACGAGGGGCTGGCCGCGGTAGGCGAGGCACTGCCCGGGTGGCTCGCTCGGGCCGGAAGTTACTCGGGCGACGACACCACCGCGATCGTCGCCTCGTTGCAGCGGTCCGCCCCTGCACGCAAGGAAACGGAGGACTGATGTCCGGGATGCTCGACAGCGGAGCCCAGCTCACCACGGACACCGGGGAGGAGGTGTCCGTCGCCGACATGCTGGGAGCGGGCGGTCAGGGCGAGGTCTACCGGGTCAAGACCCGCTCCGGGGACAAGGCCCTCAAGTGGTACTACCCGGCGTGCGCCACCCCCGAGCAGCGAACCATCGTCGAAGGGCTCGTCGGCCGTGACTTCGAGGACGACCGGTTCCTCTGGCCGCACACCGTCGTCACCGGCGGCAAGCACGGCGGGTTCGGCTACCTCATGGACATCCGACCCGACCGGTTCAAGGGACTGCCGGCCCTCTTCCGACGCCAGCTCAGGACCAGCCCACTGGCCCTGATCACCGCCGGACTCCACATGGTCGAGGCGTACCAGGCACTGCACTCCCGTGGCATCGCCTACCGGGACATCTCCTGGGGCAACATCTTCTTCGACCCCGACAACGGCGACGTCCTCGTCTGCGACAACGACAACGCCGTGAGCGAGGGCGACAGCACCGGCATCTCGGGAACCATGGAGTTCATGGCACCCGAGCTGGTGCGCGGCGACACGGGAGCGGTTCCCGGCACCCAGACGGACCTCCACTCCCTGTCCGTACTGCTCTTCATGCTGCTGATGAACCACCATCCGCTCAAGGGGCGCGCCGAACTGGAGATCCGCTGTCTCGACGAGGCCGCGGAGAAGCGGCTCTACGGCAAGCGCCCCATGTTCATCTTCGACCCGGTCGACGACGACAACCGCCCCGACCCCGTCGAACACGGCACCGTACTCGCGACCTGGGCGGCTGCGCCGCCCGTCCTCCAGAAACTCTTCACCCAGAATTTCACCGAGGGGCTCAAGGACGGCATGCGCAGGGTGCGCGAGACCCAGTGGCGGCACGCCCTGAGCGAGGTCCGCGACACCATCGTGGTCTGCGCCGGCTGCGGGCGGCAGAACATGACGGAACCACGGTCGTCGACCCCCGGCATTTGCTGGTCCTGCAACCGCGTCCTGATGTTGCCGCCGCGCCTGGTCGTCACCACACTGCGCCCGAAGGTCGAACGCAACCTGCGACTGCGCCGTGCGGCCCGGGTGTACGACCACCATCTGCACGCCGAGCCGACGCGTCACCGCTATGACGAGGACTCCCTGGTTGCGGAGTTGGTCGAGCACCCCCAGAAGCCCGGTAAGTACGGACTCACCAACCGATCGCAGGAGAGTTGGACGACCCGGAGGTCGGACGGCACCAGCCAACAGGTGGCGCCGGGGCAGAGCGTGCCCCTACGGGCCGGTCTGGAGATCCAGCTCGGGACCTCGGCCAAGGCCGTGGTCAGCGCGGACTGAGCGCCTTCCGGTGCCGGTCCACGGTGATCCGGCACCGGGTTAGCGCCCTGAGCGCTCAGTGGTGGGGGCCTCACCGTGGCCCCGCGTCAAACGGTGCCGGCCGGAACCCTCCGGCCGACACCGCCACACCACGCACCGACCGCTACAGGCCGACCGCACCACCCAGTGCCTGTGCGAGCGCCAGCGCTGCTCCGCCCGCCCCGGCCCCGGCCTGGATCGCGTCCAACCAGCGGCGCACCCGCCCCTGGTCGACCGCCCGGCCCTCCTGCTGTGCGCTGACGATCTCCCCCTGCAACGCCTCGGCCTCGCCGACCAGTCCGGACCGCTCCGCCCGCAGCTGTTCCACCAACTCGCCCGCGAGCCGAACGGCCTCCGCGGGGGAGGCGCCGTGGTTGATCTGCACCCGGCCCTGACCGGCGACATTCACTCCGTGGTCACCGAACTGGTTCTGTCCGCCGCTGACGCTGCCGATGTTGTACGTGTTCATCTGTTCTCCCCGAGGTGATCCGAAAGATTGCCCAGGTCGCCCAGGTCGTCTGGGTCGTCTGCGCCGCCCAGGCCGTCTCGTCCGGGCCGTCTAGGTCGTCGTTGCGCCGCCCGCCGGAGACGCCGGAGCCTGGCCCGCTGGTTGTCCTGTACCGCTGCCCTGCTGGGCGTTGTTGGTTCCGTAGTTGCCGAACTGGTTCTGTCCGCCCTGCACACTGCCGATGTTGTACGTCTGGTTGTTGATCACCTTCTGGGCGCGGACGAAGTCGCTGGTGTCGATGTTGTGATTCTTCAGGAACTTCTCCGTCGCCACCAACACGCCCTGCTGGAGCCGTTGCAACACGTCCAGGGCGTCCATCCGCTCGTCGAAGTCCATCTCGTCCACCGGCCGCGCGGCCCGTTCCCGCAGACTGTCCGTCGCCCCGTAGTCGTACACGACGTGGTGTTTGGAGATCTCCCGGCGGATCTTGCGCAACCGCTTGCTCCGCTGGGACCGCGCGGACGCCCGGCGTTGGATGCGACCCCCGGACCTGAAGAGCATCCAACGCAGGCTCTTGGTGGTCGCCTTCACCAACTCCCACCACTCCTCGAAACCACCGAGGGGAATGTAGGCCACGTGGTCGAACCTGAGTTGTACGGGCGGCAACACATAGGCCGCCACCTGCCAGGAGAGCCGATCCAGCGTGCGGCGGGCCCGCAGGTGCATGGAGACCACGAACTTCCCGCCGGAGCCCACCACTTCGAGGCTCAGATAGGTCCGCATCCCGCCGCCCTCCTGGAGCACGCCGGACTGGACCAACCGTTCGTCGATCCTCGGCAGCGGACGCCCGAGCGGATCCGGCAGCAGATCGGCGCCCAACGCCCTGACGTGCAACCCCCGCACATACAGCCGATTGCGCGCCCGCAGCCCGCTCAGACCCGCTATGCCGCCCATCTCACGGGCCATGAAGGCATGGAGGTCGACGGTGTCGAAAGGGACGATGGTGAGCTTCCCGCCCCCGGGAGCGTCCTCTGGGCGACCCACGTCGATGCTCGGCCACACGTCCTCTTTGATCCGCACCCCGCTGCCGACGAAGGGATTGTCCGCCTCGGCCTCCGCGTCGTACGGGACGACATTGGCCCTGCGCAGGGCCCGCAGCCGATCCTCGACCTCCGGGTCGACGGCGGGCGCGAGGTCCTGGGGCCGGTCCTTTCCGCGATAGGCGTCCCGGGCCGCACGCCAGGCCAGGTGAAGTGCGTGGTGCACCAGCACCGCGGCGGTCAGCAGGGCGAGGCCGGCACCCGCCGCCAGTACGGCGGCGGTCTGCGGGGAGTCGTTCGACACGGCGACCAGCGCACCGATCACCGTCCCGATCAGTGCCACGAGCACGAACAACAGCCGGGCATCCCGCCGTCGTCTGCGCTGCTGGGCGGCGCTCGCATGGCGCACCAGGGCGACGAGATTGATCCCGAGGGGTAACCCGATCGCCTTCAACCGGTCCGCGGTGAACTCGTCCAGCACCTCCTGGGCGAAGCCTTCGTCGAGATGGGTGTGAGCACACAGTTGCCGTGTGACGGCGTCCTCGCGGTACTGCGGCAGAGTTGGCAGGGCGCGTGGCGTCATGGGTCCCCCTCCGGATGATGCCGTTCTCAGCCTAGACACCGGCCCGCTCGCTGTCCGCTGATCACGCGTGGCGGGGCATGTCCCCCCAGTGAGCATGACTGCACCGACGGCCCTCGCACCAGGTCCTCAACCGATGTCGGTCGACGGAAGCCCCCGGAGCGGCCACCGGGCTCCGGTCAGCGAGTCAGGTCGACACAGGGGCGGCTGTCGCCCGTGCCGTCCCACACCACGGTGAACCCCGCCCGGCGGAAGGCCGCGACCACCTGTGCCCCCGCGCGTTCCATCTGCGGTGCGCTGCCCTCGGGCGCTCCCCAGAAGGCCAGGTGCAACTGTCCCGAGGCCCGGGCCCGCCGGGTGTCCTTGCGGGTGGTGAAGCAGAACCCCACCAGGGCGTCGAGGTCCCCACCGCGGGAGTGGAAGTCATCCCGACAGTCGGAGAACCCGTCGGACTGGGTGGTCCCCGTACTCGCCAGCGCGACGAACCCGGCCGCGTTCAACTCGGCGAACACCGCGGCGACGCGCTTCTTCGCCATCCGCCAATCCGACCGCGACCACTCGCCCCCCGGCCCGTCAGACACCGACCGACTGCCCGCCGCTATCCCGTCCCCGGCTTTCCCGTCCGCGGTCCGGGCCCCGGTCGACCTACCCGCCCCGCCCCCAGCGGCGACGTCGGCGCCCGCATCCAGACCGGATCCCAACGCGGCGCCATCGTCCCGACGTGCGGCAGCGAACATGTCCAAGACTCCTCCAGGGCAACGAAGGGGAACCCAATGGGCTGCCCCTGCCCGGACCCTATGCCACGTCTCGATCCAGGGCGTTTCCGCCCGTGAGCCGTGCTGCTCCGACGACAGACACGATACTCTGACGCACCGTCAGACCTCGTTGTCGAAGGCGATGCGACCTTCCCCCGCATAGACGTTCATCGAGCTGCCGCGCAGGAACCCCACGAGCGTCAACCCGGACTCGGTCGCCAGGTCGACGGCGAGTGACGAGGGCGCCGAGACCGCGGCGAGCACGGGGATCCCCGCCATCACCGCCTTCTGCGCCAACTCGAACGAGGCGCGCCCCGACACCAACAGGACCGCCCGCGTCAGGGGCAGCCCGCCCTGCTGCACCGCCCGGCCGATCAGCTTGTCCACGGCGTTGTGACGACCCACGTCCTCACGCAGGTCCAGCAGCTCGCCCGCCTCCGAGAACAGTCCCGCGGCGTGCAGCCCCCCGGTCCGGTCGAAGACCTGCTGCGCCGCCCGCAAACGGTCGGGGAGTGCGGACAGCAGCGCGGGCGCGAGACGGACCGGGGGAGTGTCGGCGATGGGGAAGCGCGTGGACGTCCGGACGGCGTCGAGGCTCGCCTTTCCGCACAGACCGCACGACGACGTGGTGTACACATGCCGTTCCAGACTGATGTCCGGAACGGTGACGCCGGGTGCCAGCCGCACATCTACCACGTTGTACGTATTCACACCGTCCGCAGTCGCCCCTGCGCAGTAGGTGATGGACCGCAATTCGTCCGCGGTGCCGATCACTCCCTCGCTCACGAGGAATCCCGTCGCGAGGGCGAAGTCATCACCGGGGGTGCGCATGGTGATCGCCAGCGGTTTGCCGTTGAGCCGTATCTCCAGCGGCTCCTCGGCGACCAGGGTGTCGGGGCGGGTGGACACCACGCCGTCCCGGATGCGGAGGGTGCGGCGGCGCTCGGTGGCCCGTCCCATGCGGCTCCCTTTCCATCCATAGATCTGTGGTGTCCGAGGTCGTGACGCGGTTCGACGTCAACGCGGCCAGCTCCGGCGGTGCGGCCGGGTGCCCCGGTACGTCCCATTCTCCCGTACCGCCAGGCCGGCCCGTCGGCGCCCCGGCAGGGACGGAGGCGGGGCGTCGTCCGGCCCCTGTTCCCCTTCGAAGGAGCGGCGATCGCGAGCATGATCACAGGAGACGCAGGTCACGTCCGCCCCACGGACGTCGATTGCTTTGCCACACTCGGAGAGCTGCCGACCACCACCGAACACTCCTGCCCGCTTCGCAACCCTTCCGGAAGCTCCAAATTCAGGGGGCCTAATCCTGTTGGATCACCTGCCCTCGTACCGGTTGGTAGCAGCCAAGACTTGGTTCTTCCACTGCCCGCATGGAGGGGATCGCAGATGACCGGTTCACGTATCACCGCCCTAGGGCACTACCAGCCCGCCACCGTACTCACGAACGAGGACATTGCCGCCCTGGTCGACACCAGCGACGAGTGGATCCGTACGAGGGTCGGAATCGAGACCCGCCACCGGGCGGCGGACGACGAACCGGTCGACGAGTTGGCCGCGCACGCCGGCGCCAAGGCGATCGCCTCCGCCGGCCTCACCCCGCAGGACATCGGGCTCGTCCTCGTGGCCACGTCCACGGCGATCGACCGCTCCCCGAACATGGCGGCCCGGGTGGCGGCGCGGCTGGGCATGGAATCGCCGGCCGTGATGGACCTGAACGTGGTCTGCGCCGGCTTCACCCACGCCCTGGCCACCGCTGACCACGCGGTACGGGCCGGAGCCGCCGAGCGCGTCCTGGTGATCGGCGCCGACAAGATGACCGCGATCACCGATTGGAGCGATCGCACCACCTGCGTCCTCGTCGGGGACGGCGCGGGCGCGGCGATCGTCGAGGCGGACCCCCTCGGGGTCGACGACCAGAACGGCGATGGCGGACACCGCCCGGGCATCGGGCCGGTGCTGTGGGGCTCGGTTCCCTCGATGGGCCACGCGGTGCGCATCGAAGGGTCGCCGCCGCGGTTCGCCCAGGAGGGGCAGACCGTCTACCGCTGGGCCACCACCCAGCTGCCGCCGATCGCCCGCAAGGTCTGCGAGCGCGCCGGGGTGCTGCCCGAGGAACTGGCCGCGGTCGTGCTGCACCAGGCGAACCTCAGAATCATCGAGCCCCTCGCGCAGAAGATCGGCGCGGTCAACGCGGTGATCGCCCGGGACGTCGTCGAGTCGGGCAACACGTCCGCCGCGTCCATCCCGATGGCCCTGGCCAAACTGGTGGAGCGCGGGGAGATTTCCACGGGCGACCCGGTCCTGCTGTTCGGGTTCGGCGGGAACCTCTCGTACGCGGGTCAGGTCATCCGCTGCCCTTGACCGGGAAGTGCCCCTCCGGTCCGGCAGACTGGACACCATGGCGACCAAGAGAAGCGCGGGACTCCTGCTGTTCCGCACCCCCGATCGGAACGGAGCCCTCTCAGCGGAGGTTCTGATCGGGCACATGGGGGGACCCTTCTGGCACGGTCGGGAGGACCGGGCGTGGTCGGCGCCCAAGGGGGAGTACACGTCCGACGAGGAGCCCATGGCTGCCGCGCGTCGGGAGTTCGAGGAGGAGTTGGGGTTCGCCCCGCCGGACGGTGAGTGGCTGCCGCTCGGCGAATCCCGACAGCCCCACGGAAAGATCGTCACCCTGTGGGCGATGGAGGCCGATCTCGATCCGACGCCCTTCGCCCCGGGCACCTTCACCATGGAGTGGCCGCCGCACTCGGGCCGGCTCGCGGAGTTTCCCGAGATCGACCGGGTCGAGTGGACCGGGGTGGATGCGGCCCGCACCCGGCTCGTACCGGGCCAGTTGGTGTTTCTCGATCGACTCGAAGAACTGCTGGTGTCACGCCGGGGCTGACCGCCAGCCCGTGGCGGGGGAGCGTGGCACCATCGCGGTCAACCGATTCCCTGACGGTCGGCCAGCAACGCGAACTCCCGGTCCGCGGCCTCGGGTACGGCATCGACCACCGACTGCACCAGCAGCGCTCGGTGCCGCAGCAGGGGCACGCGCCGGTCCTCGATCGCCATCCGCGCGTCCCGCCCCCAAGTCGAGGCCGAGTCCTCGGCCAACAACAGCAACAGATCGTCGACGGCGGCCATCAGCCGTCGGGTGACCTGCGGAGCGTTCGTCGACGCCACCCGGATCTCCGAGAGTCCCAGATCCACGAGGTCCGTCCAGTTCGGTACGTCCTGTTCGAGCCGGACCGCGCCCTGCCCGTCACGGTGGTGCAGGGCGCCGAGCGGCGCACGGGCCAGCGCGGAGAGCAACTGCACGATCCGGTCCACGCACTGCACGGCCGTCGTCGGGTCGTGCACGGCCGGCGAGAGGGCCCGTAGGGCGATGTCCGAGAGCTGTCGCAGCCCCAGTCCGAGATCCTGGTGGAACGTGCGCTCGGTGCCGACGTGCACGGCGAACGAGGGGATCCGAAGCCGGGTGTTCGCCTCCCCATGGACGGCGAGCATGGGAGTGCCGGGTACGACGAAGTCCCCGATCCGGGGGATCAGCCGCAGCACGACCCCCTGCCGTCGGGCCCTTCTGACCAGCCAGGCCACGTTCACGTCGCGGAGCACCCCCGCCCGCCCTCGATAGGGGATGCGAAAGGACTCGGGCGGCAGTTCCACCGGCGTCCCCTCACCGGTCGGTTGGCGTGCCAGGGCACGCATCGCCTCCCGGGTGATCCGGTCCACGACCGGTCCCACCTGCATCAACCGCAGGGTCGACGACACATAGGCGATGAACAGCAACAGGCTCAGCCCCACGAGCGCCATGGTCAGCAGACTCTGCACCACCGGCACCGAGCTGACCCGACGCGGATTGATGTCACTGTCGTACGAGGTCAGCACCAGGAGGGAGAAGAGAAAGGTGGCCAGGAAGACCGTCAGGGTGAGTTTGCTGATCCGGCTGCGTACGAAGATCCGCACCACCCGGGGGGTCAACTGTCCGCTGGCCATCTGCACGGCGACGAGCGAGATGCTGAAGACGACACCGATGAAGGTCATCATGGCCGAGCTGATCGTCGTCACGATCGTCTTGGCGTCCTCGGTGATCGACACCAGCGAGCGGACCTCGTCGTAGGACTGCTCCTCCTTCAACGCCGTGATGAGCGCGGTGTCGATCGCGGATGCCCCCGCCCACAGGAGCACCGCGCAGAGCAGCCCCACGGTGGGCGCGAACCACAGGGTGTCCCTCAGATGCTCACGCAGCGGCGAGAGCGGGCGGGGCCGTCGATAGCTGCGAACCGTCACGCAGTGAAGGTAGCGTCACTCAAGGTGTCTTGACGGGTGCGGACGGTGGTGTCGTGGCGGTGCTCAAGCACGGACGGGAGCCCATCTGCTGCGACCGGCGGGGCCGAAGGGGAGATGAGTGAGCGACCGACCGGAGCCGCGGACGTTCTGCGCACCCGATTCGTCCTCGATCCGCCCTGTTTCGATCCCGATCCGCCGCGGCTGACCGCGGGGTGAAGTGGATCACCGCTCTGACCAGGGGCCAAAGCGAAAAGGCGAGACGAGCGGGGTTAAACCCCTGGTATTGTTGTCCTTGTCGCCGCGGGAGACCGCGGTGGTCACCTGGTCCGGGTGGCGGAATGGCAGACGCGCTAGCTTGAGGTGCTAGTGCCCTTTATCGGGCGTGGGGGTTCAAGTCCCCCCTCGGACACCAATAGAACACTCGAAGCGGGTTCCGCTTCATGGAACTCCCCGTGCGATTCGTTCGCACCGGGAGTTCTTCGTTTGTCCGGGTGCTTCTCCTGTCGGAGGTCTCGGAGCAGGGAATCAAACGGGTCCCTCGTTCGTTCGAGCGGGTCGCGCCTCAGCCGACGTGCACGTGCGGGCGGCGTTCCGGGTCCGGTTCCGCGCGGCGCAGCACCTCCCGGGTCACGGGGGCCGTCTCGCCGTCCCCGAAGACCAGGAACCGCAACAGGTGTCCGAAAGGGGCGCCTTCGGTCCAGGTGAAGTATGCGTGGGGAACGTTGCCCGTGAGGTCCCGCATCCGCAGGAGCACTGCCGCGATCGCATTGGGGACCGTGGCCGCCTCCACCCGGAGTCTGCGCACTCCGTGCTTCTCCTGGCCGCGCACCAGCAGATCGGCGGTGAAGTCCGACGAGTCCTTCACGAACACCTCAAGGAAGAGCACCGGGCGTCCGTCGGGGATGTGGGTTTCCTGTCGCTGTCGGTACTCCTTCAACCGGTACTGGGCCGAGGTGTGTTCCGACGGTTGGTTCGCGATGATCCGCAGCGGCCCGGCGGCGGCTGCCTCCTCGATGAAGTGCGTCGCCGTCGGGTCGAAGTCGACCTCAGCCGAGCGCAGTTCGAACGCCCGGTGCACCCGGGACGCGAAGGACGTGAGCACGATGGTGACGATGAACAGTGCCGCGATCTTGATGCCGTCGGGACGTTCGATGACATTGGCGACCAGGGTGTACGCGAAGACCACCGTGATAACGGCGAATCCGGTGGCTGCCCTTCGGCGTCCGGCGCGTCGGACCGCCACGGTCGAGGCGAAGGCCGCGGACAGCATCAGGACGAGGACGCCCGTGGCGTACGCACCGCTCTGCTTGTCGACGTTCGCGTCGAAGTACCAGGTGATGACGGTGGCGATCGCGACGAACACCAGCACCAGGGGGCGTACGGCACGTGTCCATTCGGGAGCCATGCCATAGCGGGGGAGGAACCTCGGTACGAGGTTGAGGAGCCCGGCGAGCGCCGAGGCACCGGCGAACCAGAGGATGCAGATGGTGGAGACGTCATAGACGGTACCGAAGACCTCCCCGAGGTAGAGGTGGGCCAGATAGGCGAGGGCCCGGCCGTTGGCGGGGCCGCCGGCCTTGAAGTCGTCCTGGGGGATCAGCAGCGTCGTCGCCAGGCTGGAGAGCAGCAGAAAGACGCTCATGATCAGGGCTGCGGTGGTGAGCAGCTTGCGGGTGTCCCTGATCCGGCCCACCGGATGTTCGTAGGTGTCCCGGGGGCCTCCTTTGATCTGCGGCATCACCGCCACACCGGTCTCGAATCCGGACATGCCGAGGGCGAGCTTCGGGAAGACGAGCAGCGCCACCCCGATCATGACGAAGGGGGAGGAGTGCTCGGCGGTCATCGCGTCCCACCAGTCGGGGACGACTCGGGGTTCGCTGGCCACCTGCCAGGCGGAGGCCACCAGCACCACCACGTTGAGCGTCAGATAGAGCGCCACGAGCACGACCGCCACACCGATGGCCTCCCGGAACCCCTTGAGGAAGACCGCGCCGAGGAGGCCGATCAGGACGAGGGTGATCCACAGGTTCCCGCCGTGGAGCCACTCGGGCGCGTAGGGGTTCTCCACCACGTGGGCGGAGGCGTCGGCGGCCGAGAGGGTGATGGTGATGACGAAGTCGGTGGCGGCGAACCCCAGCAGGACCAGGACGAACAGCTTCCCGGCCCACCAGGGCAGCAGCCGCTCCAGCATGGCGATCGATCCTTCGCCGTGCGGTGACTCCTTGGCGACCCTGCGGTAGACGGGTAGGGCCCCGAGCAGGGTCAGGGCCAGCAGCCCGAGGGTGGCCAGGGGGGAGAGGAGCCCGGCGGCGAGTGCGGCGATGCCGGGTTGGTAGCCGAGGGTGGAGAAGTAGTCCACACCGGTCAGGCACATCACGCGCCACCAGCGGTGGCCCCGGTGAGCCGCGGCGGGCGCCCGGTGGGGGCCGGGGTGTTGGGCCGGTTGTTCGCTCAGTCCTTGGAGCAACCACGCCCGGCAGCGGGCGGCCAGTTCGGCGCGCGGGGGCGCACCGTCGGGCCGGGTGCCGCTCATCGTGGCCCTCCCGCGGGGTGTGGGCCCGGCCGCTCGACGGGTGGGGCGGTGTGCATCCGGGACGGCCGCCGTCCGTGTGTTGCCCGCGCGGGCGGTCGGCGCTCCTCCGGCTGCCCGCCGGCGTCACCGTCCACCCGTGGTCAACCCCCTCGTACCGCGGTCTTCTCCGCCGGCCGCCGGTCTTGGCGGCGGCCGTTGGGAGACGGGTCGTCGTCACGTACGCCATCCAGAACGGCAAATTACTGGAAATCATGACAAAAGTCAGCGACCCGCCGTTGAGCGTCCGTCGCCCGCCCGGTGGTGTCGCCCGGATCGATCGCGTCGGCATCCATCGCGCCAGCGGGTTCGATCACCGCCTCCCCCGTGCCGCCCGAGCGCCGGGCGAGGTCGCCGTACAGGTTCCGTCAAGAGCGGGTGCCCGGCCGTATGGGACGTATCAACGAAACCGGCGAGGTGGCTGAAAAGGGGTTTCCTCGAATCGTCCGATCCCGTCCCACATAGGGAGCTCACGATGGCCGATGTGGCCTTCGTCCTCGTCACGATCGCGGTCTTCGCGCTGGTGGCCGTCGTTGCCAAGGGGGTGGCGAAGCTGTGACTGCCGAGAACGTCGTCGGTGTGATCGTGGCGGTCGCCCTGCTGGGCTATCTCGTCCTCGCCCTTCTGTACCCGGAGAGGTTCTAGCCCGGATATGAGTCCTGTACTTGCCGGTGTGCTCCAGTTGCTGGCGCTCATAGCGGCCTTGGCCTTGGTGTACCGCCCGTTGGGCGACTACATGGCCCGTGTGTACGCGTCAAAGAGGCACTACCGCCCCGAGAAGTGGATCTACCGGGCCATCGGCGCCAACCCCGACACACAGATGCGCTGGCCCGCCTATCTCCGTGGTGTGCTCGCGTTCTCCGCGGTGAGCGTGCTCTTCCTCTATCTGCTCCAGCGGCTCCAGGGTGTGCTTCCGGGGTCGCTCGGCTTCCAGTCGATCGACCCCGACCAGGCGTTCAACACCGCCGCGTCGTTCGTCGCCAACACCAACTGGCAGTCGTACTACGGCGAGCAGGCCATGGGGCATGTGGTGCAGACCGGCGGGTTGGCGGTGCAGAACTTCCTGTCCGCCGCGGTCGGCATGGCGGTGGCCGTTGCGTTGGTACGGGGATTCGCCCGGTCGCGCACGGGTGAGCTGGGCAACTTCTGGACGGACCTGGTCCGCGGTACGGTCCGCATCCTGCTGCCGATCTCGGTGATCGCAGCGGTCGTCCTCGTCGCCCTCGGTGCGATCCAGAACTTCGCCGGCATCCACGAGGTCGGCCAGTTCCAGGGGGGAACGCAACAGTGGAACGGTGGCGCGGTCGCCTCGCAGGAGGCCATCAAGGAACTGGGCACCAACGGCGGCGGCTACTTCAACGCCAACTCCGCCCACCCCTTCGAGAACCCCAACCCCGTCTCCAACCTCCTGGAGATCTTCCTCATCCTGCTGATCCCGTTCGCCCTCACCCGGACCTTCGGGCAGTTGGTGGGCAACGTCCGCCAGGGATACGCGATCCTCGGCACGATGGCCGTGATCTGGATCGGCTTCAGCGCCCTGATGATGTGGACGGAGTTCTCCCACAACGGTCCCGCCCTGGACATCGCAGGCGGTGCGATGGAGGGCAAGGAGACCCGGTTCGGCATCGCGGGCTCCTCCCTGTTCGCCGTGGCGACGACCCTCACGTCCACAGGTGCGGTCAACAGCTTCCACTCCTCGTACACCGGGCTCGGCGGCGGTATCACCATGCTCGGGATGCAACTCGGCGAGATCGCACCGGGAGGCGTGGGATCGGGACTGTACGGAATGTTGATCATGGCGATCATCGCGGTCTTCCTCGCCGGGCTGATGGTCGGCCGCACCCCGGAGTACCTGGGGAAGAAACTCGGCACCCGTGAGATCAAGCTCGCGGCCTGCTACATCCTGATCACCCCGACCCTGGTGCTCGGCTTCACCGCAGCCGCTCTGGCGCTGCCCACGCCGGGCAACTCCATGACCAACTCCGGCGCCCACGGCTTCTCCGAGATCCTCTACGCCTACACCTCGGGCGCCAACAACAACGGATCCGCCTTCGCCGGACTGAACGCCGACACCCAGTGGTTCAACACCACCATCGGGCTCGCGATGCTCCTCGGCCGCTTCCTGCCGATCCTGTTCGTCCTCGCGCTGGCCGGCTCTCTGGCCGAGCAGCGGCCCGTCCCCGCCACGGTGGGCACCCTGCGCACCGAGAAGCCCCTGTTCTCCGGGCTCCTGGTCGGCACGATCCTCATCATCACCGGACTGACCTACTTCCCGGCCCTGGCGCTGGGTCCGCTCGCTGAAGGGCTCGCGTCATGAGCACGATGACACCCACCCGGGCACCCCGCCCGCACGACCCCGACGAACCCGCACCGACACAGGGTCGGGTCGCCGGTGGTCTGTTCGACCCCAGGCAACTGATCGCCTCGTTCCCGGACGCAGTGCGGAAACTCGACCCGCGGGTGATGGTCAAGTCCCCCGTGATGTTCGTCGTCCTGGTCGGCTCGGTCCTCACCACCGCCCTCGCCATCACCGACCCGGGTGACTGGTTCGGTTGGGCGATCACCGCCTGGCTCTGGCTGACCACCCTCTTCGCCAACCTCGCCGAGGCGGTCGCCGAAGGCCGCGGCAAGGCCCAGGCGGACACCCTGCGCCAAGCCAAGACCGACACGGTGGCCCGCAGGCTCTCCGGCACGGTCGAGGAGCGGGTCCCCGGCACCGAACTGCGCATCGACGACCTCGTGGTCTGCGAAGCGGGGGATGTCATTCCGGGAGACGGGGACGTCGTGGAAGGCGTCGCATCCGTCGACGAGTCCGCGATCACCGGCGAATCCGCGCCGGTCATTCGGGAGTCGGGCGGTGACCGCAGCGCGGTCACCGGCGGTACGAAGGTGCTGTCCGACCGGATCGTCGTGAAGATCACCACCAAGCCGGGGGAGACCTTCATCGACCGGATGATCGCCCTCGTCGAAGGGGCCGCCCGACAGAAGACGCCCAATGAGATAGCCCTCAACATCCTCCTCGCCTCGCTGACCGTCGTCTTCCTCCTCGCCGTGGTCACCCTCAAACCGTTCGCCAACTACGCGGGAGCCGACGAACAGACCTCGCTGATCGTTCTCACCGCCCTGCTGGTCTGTCTGATCCCCACCACCATCGGGGCCCTCCTGTCCGCCATCGGCATCGCCGGCATGGACCGACTGGTCCAACGCAACGTGCTGGCCATGTCCGGACGCGCCGTCGAAGCGGCCGGTGATGTCTCCACCCTCCTCCTCGACAAGACGGGCACCATCACCCTCGGCAATCGACAGGCCGCCGAGTTCATCCCCGTCGAAGGGGTGACCGCAGCCGCCCTCGCGGATGCCGCCCAACTCTCCTCCCTCGCCGACGAGACGCCCGAAGGCCGATCCATCGTCGTCCTCGCCAAGGAGGCCCACGGACTGCGCGAACGCCACCCGGGCGAACTGACCGGCACCGAATGGGTCACCTTCACCGCGCAGACCCGCATGTCCGGCGTCAACACCGACGGCCGCCGCATCCGCAAGGGAGCCACCGGTTCCATCGTCGCCTGGGTCCGGGAGCAGGGAGGCGACGTCTCCCCCGACGCCGACCGCATCACCGACACCATCGCCGAAGCGGGCGGCACACCGCTCCTGGTCGCGGTGGCCGACGCCGAAGGGGCCCGTGTCCTCGGCGTCATCCACCTCAAGGACGTCGTCAAGGAAGGGATGCGGGAGCGCTTCGACGAACTGCGCCGGATGGGCATCCGCACCGTCATGATCACCGGCGACAACCCGCTCACCGCCCGAGCCATCGCCAAGGAGGCCGGCGTCGACGACTACCTCGCCGAAGCCACCCCCGAAGACAAGATGGCGCTCATCAAACGCGAACAAGCGGGCGGCAAGCTCGTCGCCATGACCGGCGACGGCACCAACGACGCACCCGCGCTCGCCCAAGCAGACGTCGGCGTCGCCATGAACACCGGCACCTCGGCCGCCAAAGAGGCCGGCAACATGGTCGACCTCGACTCCAACCCCACCAAACTCATCGAGATCGTCGAGATCGGCAAACAACTCCTCATCACCCGCGGCGCGCTCACCACGTTCTCCATCGCCAACGACGTGGCCAAGTACTTCGCGATCATTCCCGCCATGTTCGCCGTCGTCTATCCCGGCCTCGACAAACTCAACGTCATGCGGCTCGCATCGCCCGAGTCGGCGATCCTGTCCGCCGTCATCTTCAACGCGCTCATCATCATCGCCCTGGTACCGCTCGCCCTCAAGGGCGTCCGCTACCGACCCGCGAGCGCAGACCGGATGCTCCGCCGCAACCTCACCGTCTACGGACTCGGCGGCCTGATCGCACCCTTCATCGGGATCAAGATCATCGACCTGCTCATCTCCCTCATCCCCGGCATCAGGTGACGACCATGAACGCCTCCGTCCGCAACACCGGACGCCTCATCACAGCCGCGCTGCGCACCCTCGTGGTGCTGACGGTGGTCTGCGGCGTCCTCTACCCCCTCGTCGTCACCGGCACCGCTCAGGCACTCTTCGCCGACCGGGCCAACGGCTCCGAACTCAAGGCCGACGGCAAGGTGGTCGGATCGTCCCTGATCGGACAGACCTACCACCTCCCCAAGAAGGACCCCGACGACCCGGACGAGGCGGCCCGGCCCGATCTGCGCTGGTTCCAACCGCGCCCCTCCAACGGACTCGGCAGCAACAGCGTCAACACCCAGTACTCGTTGATCCTCTCCGGCGCCACCAACCGCGCCGCGGACAACACCGACCTCATCCAATGGGTCAAGGACGCCAAGGAGGCCGTGATCCAGGACAACGCGACCGCGGACCGCCGGATCAGCCCCTCCGACGTACCCGCCGACGCCGTCACCTCGTCCGGCTCCGGACTGGACCCGCACATCTCGCCCGAGTACGCACGACTCCAAGTCCACCGGGTCGCCGAACGCAACCAACTGCCCGTCGACGGGGTGGAACGCCTGGTGGCCGACCACACCCAGGGGCGCGTCCTCGGCTTCATCGGGGAACCGCGCGTCAACGTCCTCCGACTCAACACCGAACTGAAGGAACTGATCTCCCGACAGGCCCGTTGACCGACCTTGCGACGACGGCCGGCACCCGAATCGGGACCGGCCGTCGTCCGTGTCGCCCGTGCCGGCACGGCACGGCAGGTTCACACCCCGGAGTGAGGCTCCTTCACCGTCCGGTCGACGAGATCCGCCAGGGCGGCGGCCAACACCTCCAGCCCCGGCCCCGCAGGCCCGCCCGGCTCCTCCAGATAGAGGTCCCGACGGATCTCCACCATCAGCGCACCGACCCGGGCGTCCTCGCCGTAGAACTCCAGCGGCACATAGGTGCCGGCGAAGGGGGTGTTCACCTCGGTACCACCGCAGTGGGCGAACGCCTCCCGCGCACCGGCGAGGAGCCCAGGAGGGGTGTGGAACCCGTCCGTGCCCAGACAGACCGGCGGCCGCGGCCCGTCGCCGTGCAGTTCGTACGGCAATCGCCGCGAGGGGTACGAGTGCACGTCGATCACCACGGCCCGACCGGTGGCGGCCAACCGGTCCGCCACCGCGGCCGACATCGAGCGCGCGTACGGGTGGAAGTACCGCGCGACCAGCGGTTGTGGATCCACCGCCTCCCGCAGTGGTTCACCGTGGGTGGTGCGGGTGTAGACCGCGCCCATGCCGACGGCCGACATCTCCTCGCGCTCGTCGGGAAACCGTTCGGGATCGACGACCAGCCGTGAGAGCCCGTTGACGAACCGCCACGGCCTGACCCCCGCGCGATCGGCCGCCACAGCCGCCAACTGCGCCGTGTGGGAGTCGGTGATGTGGTCGAGTTCCCGCTCCAGCGCTTGATCGTCGAGCACGATGCCCGCGCGCACCGCGGCCGGAATCGTCCGTGAGGAGTGCGGTACGTGCAGGATCACGGGGGACTCCGGCGCACCGGGCAGCAGCGTGAAGGAGTCGGAGTGCTCCAGCGCCATGACATTGCTCCATTCCGGGCCCGTGCCCGATGAGGTGGACGAAACCGCCGGTCGGATCCGTTTCCGACCGGCGGGGAACGCCACTACCGTGGATCGCTCGCGATCACACCGTTCTTCTCGGGCCCGGGTACGTGCCCGCCCTCGGCCGGTACGTCGGCTCCCGTGGCCTCGGGCGGCAGGGCAACCCCCCGCTCAGGGACGTCGTGGCACTCGGGCAACGGTTCCTTGCGCTTCCGGCCCCGTTGCACCCGTGCCACCAGCGGCTCGGTCCAGCGGGCCGCCAACGGCCCCAGGACGACCAGGATCAGGACGTACGCCGTGGCGATCGGGCCGATCCTGGGTTCGGTGGCGACGGCCAGACCGGCGATCACGATGGAGAACTCACCGCGGGCCACCAGCGCGCCCCCGGCCCGCAGTCGACCGCGTGCGCCGATCCCGACCCGCCCGGCCGCGTACCAGCCCGTGAGGATCTTGGTGACGGCGGTGATCACGGCCAGCAGCAGTGCGGGCAACAACACCGGAGGAATCGCCGTCGGGTCCGTGGAGAGGCCGAAGAAGACGAAGAACACCGCCGCGAACAGGTCGCGCAACGGGGTGAGCAGCTTGCGAGCGCCCTCGGCGACCTCGCCCGACAGCGCGATCCCGACGAGGAAGGCACCCACCGCGGCCGAGACCTGGAGTTCCTGGGCGATCCCCGCCACCAGCAGCGTCAGACCGAGGACCACCAGGAGCAGCATCTCGGGATTGTCGGACGAGACCGCACGGCTGATCAGCCGTCCATGGCGCAGTGCCAGATAGAGCACGATGCCCACGGCACCGAGCGCGATCAGCAGGGTGATGCTGCCGCCGGCGAGACCGACGCCCGCGAGCAGGGCGGTCAGCAGGGGGAGGTAGACCGCCATCGCGAGGTCTTCCATCACCAGGATGCCGAGGATCACCGGGGTCTCCCGGTTGCCCAGGCGCCCCAGGTCGGTCAGCACCTTGGCGATCACACCGGAGGAGGAGATCCAGGTGACACCGGCGAGGGCGACCGCTGCCACCGGACCCCAGCCGAGGAGCAGCGCGGCTGCCGCGCCGGGCAGTGCGTTGAGCACGAAGTCCACGGCACCCGACGGGTACTGGGTCTTCAGACTGCCGACCAGTTCGGAGGCGGAGTACTCCAGGCCGAGCAGGAGCAGCAGCAGGATGACGCCGATCTCCGCGCCCACGGCGACGAAGTCCTCGCTTGCGCTCAGCGGCAGCAGTCCGCCCGTGCCGAACGCCAGACCCACCAGCAGATAGAGCGGGATGGGGGAGAGTCCGATGCGTCCCGCGAAGCGGCCTATCAGCCCCAGGCCGAGGATGATCGCACCCAGCTCGATCAGCAGTTCGGTGGTGTGGTGCACGCTCAGCCTCCGGCGATGATCTCGACGAGGGCGTCGACGCCCTCACGGGTGCCGACCGCCACCAGGGTGTCACCGAGGGCGAACCTGAAGTCCGGGCCGGGCGACGGGTGCGCACTCGTACGGCGGAGTACGGCCACGATCGAGGCCCCCGTACGGCTCCGGGCCTCGGTGTCGCCGAGTTGGCGCCCCAGATAGGGGGAGCGGGAGCTGACGGGGATGTGCTCGGTGACCAGATCGATTCCGTCGGTGCGCACGGCATCGATCGGTGCCGGGTCGATGAGGTGCGCCAGCGCGGTGGCCTCGGCGGAGGAGAGGGGCACCTCCAACTGGCAGGCATCCGGGTCGTCCGACGCGTAGAACCCGAGGAACCGCCGGCCGTCGTGGTGGACGACGACCGAGATGTGTCGCCCCGCATCGGTGGTGAAGTCGTACTGCGTTCCGACTCCCGGCAGTGAGGTACGACGGGTGCCCATGCTCGCCTCCCAAGGCGTGGGTCGTCCTCTCACCGCAGATGGGTGAGCGGTAACTGGAATGAGGTGTACCGGACAGTCTACGGAAATCGGCCAGCCGGTTGGGAAGGGGTTCTCGTGAAGGGAGAATCGGCGCCGGATCCGTCGTCGGTACGGGCGAACTGCTGATGCCGGGGCTCGTCTGACGACCGCTCGGCGAGAGCGTCGGTGTTCGGCACCGCTGGGCTCGTCGAAGGCCCCGTCAGCCCGCCGCTGCCCGTTGTGCGTACGACAGCGGATCCGCGAGCACGTCCCGGACCACCAACGCTGCCGCACCCCGGGCCGCGTCCGCGGCGGGGGAGGAGGAACGCAATCGGGCACCCGTCCGCGGCCACAGCCCCGAAACGACGTGGGCGGAGAGTTCGATCGAAGCCCCCGGGATCAACCAGGGCGCCAGCGGGCCGTAGATGCCGCCGAGGACGACGGCCGCCGGATCGAAGAGGTTCACCGCGCCGGACAGCACCCGGCCCAGCATCAGCCCCGCCTGGTTGAGGGCCGCAAGAGCCCTGCCGTCGCCGGTGCGCGCCCGGCGCTCCAGTTCGGCCAGCGCGGCGGCACCGCTCGACCGGTCGATATGGGCTGCCCGCAGCATGGCCGACTGCCCCGCGAACTGCTCCAGACATCCCCGTGCCCCGCACCGGCACTCGGGACCGTCCTTCGCGACCATCACATGTCCGAGTTCCCCGGCGAAGCCGTGGGCCCCCCGGAGGAGTTCGCCTTCGAGGACCAGCGCGCCTCCCACGCCGATCTCACCCGTCAGATAGAGGAAGGTGCGGACCCGGCCGAGGTTGCCGAACCAGAGCTCCGCCAGTGCTGCCAGATTGGCCTGGTTCTCCGAGCGCACGGGCAACGCCGGCAGTTCCGGGCGCAGCCCGGCCAGCGCCTGCGCGAAGGGTTCCTCGGCCACCACCTGGCTCCAGCCCAGATTGGGCGCCTGCCAGACCGTGCCGGACGAGACCAGCCCGGGGAGGGCGAGGGTGGCTCCGACCGGCCGTAAGTCCTGTTCCGCCGCGCAGTCGAGGGCACGCGCCGTGATCGCCGCCGCCCGGCAGAGCACTTGTGCCGGGGGAGCCCCGCGGTTGTCGAGGTGTTCCACCAGCCGGACCCGGTCCGTGCCCGCCAGATCGACCACGCAGACGGAGACGTAGTCGACGTTGATCTCCGCGCCGATGCCGGCGACTCCGGTCCGCGCCACCTTCAGCACGGTGCCGGGACGCCCTGCCAGACCGCTGAACGTCTTGCCCGACTCGGAGAGGAAGCCGCTGTCCAGAAGTTGTTCCACCAGGGAGGAGATCGCGGCGCGGGTCAGGCCCACCCGGGCGGCGACACCCGCCCGGGTGATCTCACCGGCATCGCGGACCGCACGGAGCACCAGGCTGAGATTGATGCGTCGCACGGTGTCCCGGCCGGCCTTCGGCTCCAGCGGGTCCCGACCGAGCTGATCGGTCGGTCGCACGCGTGCGCGCGGGTCCATCAGCCCTGTGGCCCGCGGTATCCCAGGGATGCTTCGATCCTGCCGGCGAGCCCTTCGCGCCGTCTGGGGCCGCGGCTGGTGGATCCGGCCAACCAGGAGCGGCACTTGCTGCCGAGCAGGAGGCCGAAACTCTCTGCGTCGTTCTCCTCGGACTGGTCGAAGCGCGTCCGGGCGGCGACCTTGAGAACGGTGGCCTGGAGGTCCGCCTCGTCGGACAGCAGACGGGCTGCGACGGCGGCGCCTTCGACGTGGTGGGTGCAGTGACCGGCCTTCATGTGCCACAGCTCGTGCCCGAGGATGACGAGTTGGTGGTCGGGAGCGGTCCGCTCCTCGATCACGATCAGGTCCTGGTCGGTCATGTCCAGCCAGAGGCCGCTGGCCGTACCGGGCGGAAAGGTCGCCATCCGGTACCGCACGGGTCTGCCCCGGCGCTTGCTCATCTGGCCGCACAGGGCCGCGTAGAGATCGGCGGGCTCGGCCGGGGCGGGTAGATCGATTCCGGCTACCAGCTCGCCGCAGAGCCGACGCATTTCTTTGCCAATGCTCACCGTTCTCCTCTCCCCCTCCGCGCCTGTACCCATGCGTGCGGCACTAACCCTGCCCTGACATCAGTCCTCTTCTGAAGTCATGTTTCCGTCAGTCATGCGTCCGTCGGCTTCGATGAATCGGCCGGTTCTGTCGGTTTTACGCTTTCGAGCAGCATGTCGAGCCACTCGGTGACCTTGTCGCGGTGCTTGTCCGTGGGCAGTTGGGCGGCTCGCCAGGCGATGCCCCGCACCCCGTGGTCCTGGAGCAGCCGCTCCAGCGGGTCGCCCTCGCCGGCGTAGTCCTGGAGCAGCCGCTGTTCGGTGCGTTGCAGCGCGCCGTTGAGCGCGTCCGCGTCGTCGGCGGTCAGAAAGCCCGCATGGACCTTGAAGAACCGCTGGATCGCGTCGCAGTGCTCCATGGTCGGCCGACGGTCCCCGTTGATCAGCGCACCCGCCTGCTGGCGGGACATGCCGGCCCCGTCCGCGATCTCCTGCTGCGTGTAGCGGCGCCCGTTGGGTTTGAGTCGTGTGCGGCGCAGCAGGTCGAACCGCTGGAGGAAGCGCGCTTGAAGATCGGGCCGACCCGCGGGTCTGCCCTCCAGGAGCGCGCCGACCACCTCGGTGGGGACTCCCGATGCCTCGGAGAGCTTGTGTACGTCGAAGACCTCGCCGTGGCTCAGTCCTACTCTGCCTGCGAGTTCGGCGACGCGGGCGACCGACGCCGCCAGGGGGCCTGCGGTTGCCGGGCCCGGAACCAAGAAGCCGTCTGTCACCAGTAGGTCTCCTAGATCACGCGAGATGGCTCCGCACACAGTTGGCTGCCCGGAGATTAACCGTTTCCCGGACCGTCAGCCAGGTATTGCCACAGCTGTGGCGCGATCTCGGCGTTCAGCGACGTGGAATGCCACGATAGTTGACATCGTCGCTCCTGCGGTAGCAGGATCACCAGGCGGGGTGAAGATCAAAAGGCGCTACCGCGGCGGTACTTCGGGAAGCGGGAAGGGTGGCGTTCTCGATGACACATGAGGCGGGTATTGACCGTCCGGGTGTCCACGGACGTCGAGGGTGCGCGGCTGCGGGCCGCGGGACCCTCCGGTCGAGGAGGCTCACCGACATACTGCGGGGACGTCGGGAAGAGCTGGGGTTGAGCGAGGCGGAGGTCGCTGCGCGGCTCGACATCAGTGCTGGTGCGTACGGCAATTGGGAGCGTGCGGCCTCGGAGGAGTGGACCGACGACAAGCTGTACGCCCTGGTGAAGGCATTGGAGATGACGGACCAGCAGGGCGGCTGGTTGTTCCGGCTCGCGGTGGACCGCGAGCCGCCCAGGGCGCTCGGGGGAGTGAAGGTCAGGGCCACGTCGCCCCTGGGGCCCGCGCGGCCCTCGGGGCCCGCGTTCCCCTCCGGCCCCTTGCGTACCTATGTGCCGCTGCCCGCGCCCGTGCGGCCAGCGGAACTGCCGTCCGCGGAGGACGAGCCGGGTCTCCAGGACCCCGGGATCAGGGCCTATCTGCGGGACTACGCGGCGATGATGGACTCCGTGCCCCTGCCGTCCGTCCTCTTCGACCAGCGCTGGGACGTGGCGCACGTGAACCCGGCGTTCCAGATCCTGTTCCGGGGCATGGGGGAGCACCCCACCGCGATGCCCGATCAGAACTTCTTGCGGTTCGTCCTGTTCCATCCCGATGCCGGCGCGGTGCTGGGTGATCGGGAGACGAGCTGGTGCCTTCCGCTCCTCGCCCAACTCGAAACGGCTCTGGAGCGTTACGAGAACGACGGAGTGCTTCAGGCCATTCGCAGTGACATCGCCAACGACCCGATCATGGACGCGGCCTACCGCTGTGGACTGCCCCACTGGATGAGGGCCACGGGAGCCGCAGCCGTACACCACGACGGGGCTGTACGGCCGCTGCACCACCCGGACCCCGAGTGGGGGCACGCCGAGTGCCGGATCGTGGACGAGACCCCAGCGACACTTCAGGACCGGGGATACACCCGGATGACGCTGGTGCTGCGCGAGCGGCCGTCCACATCCGGCACCCGGCGGGGCAAAGCCCATCTGCGTGCCGTCTCGGGCGGCTGAAGGATCGGGAAGCGCCTTGCGGCCCTCCACGGGCGTTGACGTGCCCCGGAGCGCGGCGGGGAAGCCCGCACGCCGCTGAGCGGGTCCCAGCGGATCGGTGCCGCGAGCCGTAACCGTGCGCCGGCGTTCCCCGGTGAACTCCCATCGCCCACTCCTGCGAGCGGCCTTGGGGGCCTTCGTAGGGCACGCCGGACCCGTGGGGCCGCCTCTTGAGGGTGAGCCACCCATCGTCGCCCGGAGGTTCAAGAGGTCCTTCTGAGCGCTCGGGCCCACGACCGGACGCACGGTATCGACGAGCAACTCCACGGCCGCACACCGGTGTTCCTCGAAGCCGTCGACCGCGGCCCGGCGAGACGCCACCACCGAAAACCCCGTCCGTCGAAGGAGTGACCACCGGGCAAGCGCATGTTCTTCGGACTCTGCGGCCACCGATTCGATGCGAGCAACTTGGTACGACGTCCTTGCGGCAGCACCGGGCCGGACACGGTCGCGTCCGTCCCACACCGCTGTCCGGCCTTGTATGCGTGGTGGCGACCGACGTGCCCTCCCCAGGACACATCGGCCGCCACCACCTCGGGCCGGGCCGGCCTCCCCCCAGGAGGCCGGCCCCTTGAGCAGGTGCTCCCCCGCCTTCCCCCGCGCGGAAGCCTGCTCTACCCTTCCCCCATTTCCCCCGTGGTCCGGGTGGTCCGGGATGGTCCGACGTCTTCACCGTGTACTGCTGTCGTGCACCGCCCGTGACCGCGCTGCGGCCCTTCCCCCGGGCTGCTCGTCCTCACCGCAGGGACGCGATCGCCCACTCGGCGGCGAGGCAGACGGCCACTCCGGTGCCCAGCACCACGGTGGCAACGCGCGTACGCCCCTGTTTGCTCAGGACCAGGGCACTCCCCGAGAGGATCAGGGCGATGCCGTAGAAGCCCATGGTGAGGACCGAGTGGGTGCTCCCGAGGCGAAGGGCCAGCATCAGTCCGACCGCGAGCATGATGGCCGCGGAGAGCGCTATGCGGACGTGGCGTGCCTGACGCGGGGTGAGCCCCTGCCGT
Organism: Streptomyces sp. NPDC005963; assembly: GCF_040638655.1. Classification (NCBI taxonomy): domain Bacteria; kingdom Bacillati; phylum Actinomycetota; class Actinomycetes; order Kitasatosporales; family Streptomycetaceae; genus Streptomyces; species Streptomyces sp. NPDC005963. The sequence goes on from NZ_JBEXVD010000006.1 coordinate 214,221, forward strand.
TCTGGGTCCGTGTTGGCTTCCGACATGCTCGGAAGACTATCCGTCTCGTCTGGGGCCCGAGCGTCGGGTACTGCGGTTGCGGTGATCACCACGTGCTGGGCCCTCCTCCTCTGACTCCTCGAACTCGCGCGTTCCGTTCGGCCGTCGAGCAGCACCGACCGTAGTCGCCCCCGCGCACCACGTTCGCCATCGCACCTCGTTTCGCTGCTCGCACCGACTGTCCTCTCTGTATGCCCTATCGGAAGGAACGGCCTCGACCGCGTCCGCCGAGATCCACCCTCCAGAGTGGTGCCGTACCGGTCAGTTGGCAGGCCGCAAGGTAAAGCGGAATCGGCGGTGTGTAGGGGCTTTGGTCATCGGGCCAACGGATCAGCCGGGGTTCGGCTGCCGGTACGAAGGCGCCTGGGGCGTAGTGGGAGGGTAATGGCCAGGTCAACTCCTGGTCGGAGCCCGTTGGGACGATCCACCACCACCAGTCCGCATCGGCGAAGACGCAGCCGTTGCGGGGGAGTCGCCTCAGCAACCGGAATCCGAAGCGGGCGGGTACGCCCACCGCGTCGCAGCCGAGTGTGGCCACGACCGTGGGGGGCAAAGCGAGCCGGGTCAGCCCCGAGACCTCCGTACGCCGACTGCTCCAGCTCAGCCGGGTGGTCAACTGCTTCAACAAGATCGCTCCGTCCGTTGCGGGAAGTCCGCGCCGTACGGGACATCCGTATGGAGCAGTTCCGCCCAGACGATTCGACCACTGCCCTGTTGGGTGGCGTGCGCTCCCCATGCACTGGATACGGCCTCCACCAGGAGCAGGCCGCGTCCTCGCTCCTCGGCGGCCTGGGTGTGGCAGACCCGAGGGCCGCTGGGCGCGCAGCCCTGGTCCCGAACGCTGATGCGCAGCCGTTCGACACCGTTGAGCAACTCGCAGCAGATCCGATGGCTTCCGCTGTGGACAACGGCGTTGGTGACCAGTTCGGAGACCACCAGCATGGCTGTGTCATGGACGTCGCCGCCTATGCCCCAGCAGTCCAAACGATCGCGAGCGAGCTTTCGGGCCGTGGAGACACACTCGACGCGCGCCGGCAGCTCGAAGCCGTACCGATGGTGGTCGGCCCCGGAGCACGGGTCCAGGAGTGGGGCGTGGAGCGCGTCACGATTCACCTGACCACTGTTGCGCTGGAATGGACAGCTTGGCAAGACCCACTCTGAAAATTTCAGAGTGGGCATATTCATCGATGCGAGCGCGTGGCAGACTGCTGCCAACAACAGCACGTGGGGAGGTCTCGAAGTGAGTGAACCGCGGTCCGCCCCCACGGTGGGGCAGGTCGTACTCGGCAAGCGCTTGCAGGATCTGCGCGAGCGCGCCGGGCTGAGGCGCGAGGAAGCCGCCAAGGTCCTTCGGGTTGCCGCGGGCACGATTCGCCGCATGGAGACCGCCGAGGTCGCGCTGAAGATCCCCTACGTCCAGCTGCTTCTGGGCGCCTACGGCATCAGCGACCACGAGGCCCGCGGGTTCATCGAACTCGCCGAGGAAGCGAACAAGCCCGGCTGGTGGCAGCGCTTCCACGATGTTCTGCCCGGCTGGTTCAGCATGTACGTCAGCCTGGAGGGCGCGGCCAGCCTCATCCGCGCCTACGAGCCGCACTTCGTACCCGGACTGCTCCAGACCGAGGAGTACGCTCGGGCGATCATGCTCAGCGGTGCCGTCGGCCAGACGGACCCCGATGACATAGAGCGCCATGTGGCGCTGCGCATGGAACGTCAGGCCCTGCTGACGCAGTCCAATGCCCCCAGACTCTGGGTGATCATGGATGAGACGGTCTTCCGCAGACCCGTGGGCAGTCCCGCGGTGATGAGGGGTCAGATCGATCAGATCCTCGAAGGCGCTGAACTGCCCCATGTGACGCTACAGATCGCGGAGTTCTCCTCCGGGCACCACCCCGGAACCTATGGGCCGTTCGTGCTGTTCCGTTTCGCCGTCCCCGAACTCCCGGACATGGTCTACAGCGAGTATCTGACGGGTGCGGTCTATCTCGACGCCCGCCCCGAGGTCGCCTCGCACCTGGAGGTTTTGGACCGCATGGCGGCTCAGGCAGCGCCTGCACAACGCACGAAGGAGATCCTCCGGGCTCTCCGCAAGGAGCTGTGAATGGACCACATATACAACGGAATGCCGGCCACCGAGTTGGGTGAGGTGGGCTGGCACAAGCCGTGGAGCGGTGGCAACGGCGGCAACTGCTTCGAGACCATGAAGCTCGCCGACGGCCGGGTGGCCGTGCGCCAGTCCGCCGATCCCGGCGGCCCCGCACTGATCTACACGCCGAGTGAGATCGCCGCGTTCATCCAGGGAGCCAAGGCCGGACAGGCCGACTTCCTGCTCACCTGACCGTTCGATCGGCGGGGCACGACCTCCGCTCGTCGCCGAGCCCGCCGCCTTCGTGTGCCCGAAGGGCCGGCTCATGTCAAGCACCGGGAAACCGGCGTGCGGGCGCCATGACCCGCACGCCGATCACCTCCACCACCCGTGGTTCCCACGGGGTCACCCACGGCCACCTCGCCGTCCCGGCTGCTGACCCCTGACCCGGGTGAACGGACGTACTTCATCGCGGCGGAATCCCAGCCCCCGGCCCTCCCCGTCACGGACGCCGACCCAACGCGGGAGAATGGACCCATGGCCCGACGCAATTCCCGCCACCAAGGCGACACCGCTCCCGCACTCACCCCGGCCTCCCCCTGCCCCTGTGGGCTCCCCGCCGCGTACGAGCAGTGCTGCGGGCGCTTTCACACTGGGGAAGCCGCGGCACCCACCGCCGAACTCCTGATGCGCTCGCGCTACGCGGCCTTCGTCGCTCAGGACACGGCGTATCTGCTGCGCACCTGGCACCCCACCACCCGCCCGGTGCAACTGGAACTCGACTCCGGTATGCGGTGGACGGGTCTGGAGATCCTGGAAGCCGTCGACGGCAGTCCGTTCCACTCCAGGGGTTCGGTGACCTTCCGGGCCCGTTACCGCCACCACGGCAATCGTGGTGCGCTGCACGAGTGCAGCAGGTTCGAGCGGGTGGGCGGCGCCTGGACGTACGTGGACGGCACCTTCATCGACTGACCGCGGCCTTCTCCGCCGGCCGGGGCAGCCCCTCCGCGAGGTCCTCCACCAGCAGCCGCTTGGCGATCGCGTCGACCGCGACCCGCAGTTGGGGCCCGGCGGGGCGCCCGATGTCCCTCTCCAACTGGTCCTCCAACCACCTCTGCCACGCCCGGGTGATCGCGGCGGCTTCCCGCTCTCCGTCCCCGGTGAGGCCGTAGTAGTCGCCCTGGCGCGCGACGAACCCCTCGGCCACCATGCGATCGAAGACCGGGGCCAGCACCTCGGGAGGCAGGCGATGCCGTGCTGCGATCAGTGCCGTCGTCGCATGGCCCACCAGCCGGGTCATCATCTCGACCTGCATCACCGCCCAGGCACCCGCGATGTCGAGACGGCTCGCCGACCCCTCCACCAGCAGCCGAGCGGTGTCGGGCCCTGCCCGCGAAACGATGGTGGCCACCGCGCCCTCCAGCAGCTTGGCCGAATCGCCCGAGGTCGGGGACGAGAAGCTGTCGCCCAGGTCGATCGATGCCTCACGAGCGGTGTCGCGCAGGGGTACTTCCTTGAGGAAGAGGGCCACCAGCACCCCCAGCGCAGCCACCGGCACCGTCCAGAGGAACACCGTGTGCAGGGCGTCCGCGTACGCCTGCACGATCGGCTCCTGCTGTTGGGGCGCCAGTTGCCGCACTCCCTCGGGGCTGCGCGCCAGCCTGGCGACCGCAGCGGCGTCCGCACCACCGGCGCCGATCGCCTCGCCCACTCCCCGGGTCAGATGGGGAACGAGCGAGTTGGTGTAGATCGTTCCGAACACCGCGGCCCCGAAGGAGCTGCCGAGCGTCCGGAAGAAGGTGACCCCGGAGGTGGCCGTGCCCAGGTCCGCGTACTCCACCGTGTTCTGCACCGCGATCGTCAGCACCTGCATCGACAGACCGATGCCGGTACCGAGGACGAACATGTACAGCGATTCCAGCCAGGTCGACGTGCCCGGCCCCATCAGCGACAGCAGATAGAGTCCGACACCCATGACCATGGAACCGACGATCGGGAAGAGCCGGTAGCGGCCGGTCCTGCTGACGACGACGCCGCTGAACACCGAGGCGATCAGCAGCCCCGCCACCATGGGCAGGGTGCGCACCCCCGACATGGTCGCCGAGTCGCCGTCCACGTACTGGAGGTAGGTCGGTAGGAACGTCATCGCGCCGAGCATGGCGAAGCCCACGATGAAGCTGAGGACCGAGCACACGGAGAAGACGGGGTTGCGGAAGAGCCGCATCGGCAGCATCGGTTCGGCGGCCCGCTGTTCCACCAGGCAGAAGAGGGCGAGCGCCAGGGCACCGCCGGCGAACAGGCCGATGATGACCGGTGAGCCCCAGCCGTACTCGTTGCCGCCCCAACTCGTCGCCAGGATCAGGGCGCTGGCACCGACGGCGACCAGGGCGATGCCGAGGTAGTCGATGATCGGGCGGCTCGCGGAACGCACGGTGGGGATCGTCCGCGCCGCGGCGATGACGACGGCGATCGCGAGCGGAACATTGACGTAGAACGCCCAACGCCAGCTCCACTGGTCGGTGAACCATCCGCCGAGTAGCGGCCCGATCACCGTGGCGACACCGAAGACCGCACCGATCGCGCCCTGGTACTTCCCGCGTTCCCGCAGGGGTACCACGTCCGCGATCAGTGCCATGGAGGTGACCATCAGCCCGCCCGCGCCGATGCCCTGCATACCCCGCCACACGATGAGCAGGGTCATGTTGCCGGCGAGACCGCAGAGGAACGAACCGGTGATGAAGATGACCGCCGACACCTGGAAGACCAGCTTCCGGCCGAAGAGGTCACCGAACTTGCCGACCAGTACGGTGGCGACCGTCTCCGCGAGCAGATAGGACGTGACGACCCACGACATGTGGTCGCCGCCACCCAGGTCCGCCACGATCGTCGGCAAAGCGGTGCCCACGATCGTCTGGTCCAAGGCTGCCAGCAACATCCCGAGCATGATCGTGCCGAAGACGATGTTGCGCTGTCGCACGTCGAGTACGGGCGGTGCCACGGCTGGTGCGGAGGCACCGATGGTCTCGGTCATCCTCGCAGCTTCACACCGTCGCAGGTCAGCCGCATGTGGTGAGGACCGCCCGGGGCACGGGCCGGGGCGTGGGCGGTGTGTTTTCGGGCGCTGGTGTGACGACCGACGACCGATGGCCTATGACTGTCGGTCAGCCGTAGGCGCGGTTGGGACGGATCATCAACAGGGGGTGATGGGCCGCGAGGACCTTGTTGGCGCGGGCCACCACCGACAGCAGGTGTTCCCGATCGGCACGGTCGTCGGCGCAGAGGGGACCGCGGAACCGATGCACCTCGCGGGCGGCGCTGTCCGCCTCGATCTCGGCCTCCAGCACATGGGCCGGCATACAGGATCCGATCAGGGCGGCCACGCGGTCGGGGATCGGTACGGGGATGAGGGGCGAGGGAGTCACGTTCCAGTCCTTTGTCTGCTCGGGCGCCGGTGCTCCGGCGGTCCCGCCCTCCGCACGTCACGGACGGAAGTCCGCATCCGTCGGCAGGGATGTCTCGGTGGGGCAACCGCCATTGGCCGTCCCATGGTTTTCTGTTCACACCTGGGCGGGCTGACCGGCCCTGTGGCTCCGGCTTTCCGCCCGCCGCACCGCGGACGGCAACCGGTCAGGGATGCGCAAGGCTCTCGGGGGATGAGACAGCGGCCACCTCGCACGCCGCGTCCCCGTCGACGTGGTTGCGACCGACGGTGTCGTACCACGACACCCACCGCACGGCTCACCCGGCCTCTGCCTCCGGCAGCACCGACGGCATACCTTACGCGAACGGGGACCACTCACCCGAATCCATGACGCGGAATGTGCTCGGCAATTGGCGTCAAGTCGACTGTACGCAGGTGATGTTGGTCCACTCGGCTAGTCCGCGCCCAACTGGGCGGGCCCGGGCGGGTGCTGTTCGCAAGGGGTACGGCGCTGCTGTGGGAGGACACTTGGCGGGGCGCTCGGCGCCGTCGCGCGACCGACTCACCGGGAGGGCGGGGCCCTCAAGGTGAAGGAAGCGTCAGCACCTCGGTCAGGTCGTAGCGCACGGGCTCCTCCAACTGCGCGTACGTACAGTCCTCGGGGACCCGGTCCGGGCGCCAGCGGCGGAACTGGGCCGTATGCCGGAATCGATCGCCTTCCATGTGGTCGTACGCCACTTCCAACACCCGCTCGGGACGCAGTGCGATCCACGACAGGTCCTTCCGCCCCGTCCATCGGCTCTGCGCCCCCGGCAATCTGGCTCCCTCGTGGGCGCTCTCCCGCGCCCAGTCCGCCCAGGGATGTCCGTCCACCGGATCCATCAGGAGGGGAGCCAGCTCCTCCATCAGTTCGGCTCGGCGCTTCATGGAGAACGCGGCGCAGACGCCGACGTGTTGGAGCGCACCGGAGCCGTCGTAGAGGCCGAGGAGCAGTGATCCGACGATCGGGCCGCTCTTGTGGAGTCGGTATCCGGCCACGACCGCATCCGCCGTCCGTTCGTGTTTGATCTTGAACATCAGTCGGGCGTCCGGACGGTACGGCAGGTCCAGCGGTTTGGCGACCACGCCGTCGAGGCCCGCTCCCTCGTATGTCTCGAACCACTCCTGTGCGAGGTCCCGGTCGGTGGTGGCCGGGGCGAGGTGGATGGGCGGCCGTGCCCCGGCGAGCGCTGCTTCCAGCCGGGTGCGCCTGGCCGCGAGGGGGACTTCCAAGAGGGAATCGTCGTCGATGGCCAGCAGATCGAAGGCGATGAAGCTGGCGGGGTCGCGCTCGGCGAGCATCCGCACCCGGGACTCGGCGGGGTGGATGCGTTCGGTCAGCCGGTCGAAGTCGAGTCGTTCCCCGTGGACGATCACGATCTCCCCGTCGACCACGCAGCGAGGGGGGAGGGCGTCCAGGAGTGTGGCCACCAGTTCGGGGAAGTAGCGCGTGAGCGGCTTTCCGGTACGGGAGCCGATGACCAGTTCGTCGCCGTCCCGGTGGACGATGGCCCGGAAGCCGTCCCATTTGGCCTCGTACTGCATCCCGGGCGGGATCTTCCGCACGGACTTGGCGAGCATGGGTTTGACGGGAGGCATGACCGGAAGATCCATGGATTGATTGTCCGGTATGCGAGTGATGTCGGCTCGCTCTACGCTGATCCACATGGCTGGAGCGGTGGAATTGGAAGTGGGAGAGCGGACCGTGCGCGTCTCCAATCCCGACAAGATCTACTTTCCCGAACCCGGATACACCAAGCTCGACATGGTCCGCTACTACCTCGCCGTCGGCGACGGCATCACCCGTGCCCTGCGCGACCGCCCCACCACCTTGGAGCGCTACCCCGACGGAGTGACCGGGGAATCGTTCTTCCAAAAGCGTGCGCCCAAGTACCTTCCGGAGTGGATTCCCACCGCGCACATCACCTTCCCGAGCGGAAGATCGGCCGACGAGATGTGCCCGACCGAGCCGGCGGCAGTCCTCTGGGCGGCCAATCTGGGCGCGGTCACCTTCCATCCGTGGCCCGTGCGCCGAACGGACACCGACCACCCCGACGAACTGCGCATCGATCTCGATCCACAGCCAGGAACCGACTACGCGGATGCCGTACGGGCAGCCCATGAACTACGGGCCGTTCTGGAGGACGTCGGGCTACGCGGTTGGCCCAAGACGTCCGGTGGCCGCGGTCTCCACGTCTTCGTACCGATCGAGCCTCGCTGGACCTTCACACAGGTCAGACGGGCCGCCATCGCCTGCGGTCGCCAGCTGGAGGGCCGGTTGCCCGACCGGGTGACGATCAAATGGTGGAAGGAGGAGCGCGGCGAACGCATCTTCGTCGACTACAACCAGACCGCCCGCGACCGCACGATCGCCTCCGCCTACTCCGTGCGCCCCCGACCGCACGCACCCGTCTCTGCGCCGCTGCGCTGGGAGGAGATCGACGACGCGGTCCCCCAGGACTTCGACATCATGACGATGCCCACCCGCTACGCCGAGCTCGGCGACGTCCACGCGGACATGGACGACCAGCGCTTCAGCCTGGAACCCCTGCTGGAGCTCGCCCGCCGCGACGAGGCGGACCACGGCCTCGGTGACCTTCCGTATCCACCGGAGTACCCGAAGATGCCCGGTGAACCGAAACGGGTCCAACCCAGCCGGGCCCGCGACACCTCGGGCTAGGGCATCTCCTTCGAATCGGATCCTGTCGGGTGTGCGCGACCTGATCCCAGCTGGTCTCACCCGATCTGACCCTAGGCTCGGAGATAGGCCCTGGGTGGCCCACCGCGCGGCACGTCGTCCGCCGAGCAGCCCGGGCCGTACGCCCTACGGATGCGGGACCGCACCATCCGGAGCAGACTCGAAGGAGCGACCACGGGGGGGGGCTGGTCCGCACCACGCTTCAGGCCCGTCCGCACCACGCTTCAGAGGAGCACACCCATGCTCACCACGCGTTTTGTCACAGGCTCCCCGAACTGGCTCGACCTGGGAACCCCCGACATCGAAGCGGCGAAGACGTTCTATGGCAGGCTCTTCGGCTGGACCTTCGCCTCGGCAGGCCCCGACGCGGGCGGCTACGGAATGTTCCAGGTGGACGGCAAGACCGCGGCCGGCGGGATGATGGTGCCCCCGGAACAGGGCCCACCCGGCTGGAACGTCTACTTCCAGTCCCCGGACGCCAATGCGACGGCCGACGCCGTCCGGCAGGGTGGCGGCACGGTGGCGTTCGAGCCGATGGACGTGCTCGACCGGGGCCGCATGGCCGTCTTCGCTGACCCTTCGGGCGTCGCCTTCTCGGTCTGGCAACCGGGCAGGACCAAGGGTCTCGATGTGGTCGACAGCGTGGGCAGCCTGGTCTGGTTGGAACTGTATGCCGAGGACCAGGACGCATCCCTCGCCTTCTACCAGGCACTCTTCGGATGGGGCACGTCGATCATGCCGTTCCCCGACGGCTCGGCCTCATATGTGATGCCCTACCCCGCGGGCACCGATGCCGAGGCGATGTTCGCAGGCATCGTCCCCCTGGCCTCGGACCCCACGGAGACGGACGGCCCGCACTGGCTGCCGTACTTCCAGGTCGAAAACTGCGACGCAACGGTTGGGCAGGCCGACCAGTCGGGCGGTACCGTTCGCATGGCTCCCGTGGACATGGAAGGCGTCGGCCGCTTCGCCAAACTGAGCGACCCCTTCGGAGCGAAGTTCGCCGTGATGCAGCCGGAACCGGCCGCCTAGCGCGACGGTCCGCCCCCACCCGTTGATGACGCGTTGATCGGTTGTTTATCGGACTGGGGCAGCGTGGCCCCCATGCCGACGCCGATCAACACCCTCACCGACGCCCTCTCGTGGCAGGAGAGCGCACTGTGCGCACAGACGGGCCCCGACTTCTTCTTTCCCGCCCCCGGCTCCTCGACCCGGGAAGCCAAGCAACTGTGCCGAGCGTGCTCGGGGCGAGTCGAGTGTCTGGAGTACGCGCTCACCCACGATGAGAAGTTCGGTGTGTGGGGCGGGTTGTCGGAGAAGGAACGACACCGTCTGAAGCAGGGCCAGAGCAGCCAGGGGTAAAGCAGCCAGGGGACAGCGCACCCATCGACCGTGCACCCGAGACCAGGGGTGCACTGCTCGGTGGGGAGCGACTCCGACGGGGCGATCCCACGGGTCTCTTCCGGTCCTTCATCGCTGCCCACGGGGGAACGGGGGCAGCCGGGGTGGGCGGTGCCGAGCGCACCGCCCACCCCGTTGGCATGCATGGCCGCGATCGGTGCACTCACTCCGTGGTGGATCCTGCTCTTCTCGCCGTCCGGCCCACTCGTTCCGTCGAGTTCCCACCGCGGGCATCCGGCACTACTGCTTCTCGCGCACCATCCGAGCCACCAGATTCGCCGTGGCCTTCTGGACCGTCTCGTTCAGATGTGCCGGGGCGGTCAGCGCCAACGGCCAGTGGAAGGTGCCGGCGACGAACACCAGAGCGCCATTGCGGTACTCGGTGATGGCCGTGTGTTGAATCGTGGGCGCGACCACCGGGCGTGGATCGTGGTAGGGGGATTCGGCGAGCAGGGTCAGCCGGGACCCGATGGGGGTCGGGGCTGTCGGATCGAGTCGATCCGCTTCGACGCCCACCAGATCGGGCAACTCGTCCCCGTCGCGCACACCGGTACCGGCCCAGAGCCAATGGCCGCTCTCCTTCACGACCAGGGGCACGGGCTTGGACACGATTCCGTTGAACTGGATGCCCAACAGATTCTGCTCGGCCCTTCGCTGGCCGGACTCGACCTCCCGCCAGCGCGAGGTGCGCCCCGCACGGTCGGGCGCTGGATCGGTCTTCGACTTGTAGCACGCCATCGTCCGTGCGCGCCGTCCGCCCGGCGAGGATTCCAATCGAATGTGGAAGTAGACGTTGTTGGACGTGAGGAAGGCGAGATGGGTGCCGGCGGACAAGGATTTCCGTGCCGAATCCAACATGCCGGCCGACCAGTACTCGTCATGCCCCGGAAAGAACACCGCGCGGTACTTGGCGGGGTTCACGGTTCCTTCATGCAGGTCCACACTGCTGGCATAGGTCACATCGAGGCCGGAGCGTTCCGCCCAGTCGATGAAGCTGGTGTCGAGGTGGAACCAACTGGGAATCCCCGCCCCCGAATAGGGGCGGTCGAAGGAGACCTCGTACGCCCTGGTATCGGCGCCGCCGATCGCCCCGCCCGCCCGATAGCCCCGGTAGAGGTTCTTTCCGGTGCGACCGTCCTTGGGCCACATGTTGTACGCCTGATAGGTGGTGAAAGGCAGCACCACCAGGAGGTCGGACGCCCTATTCGCTTCCCGTACGACGAAGGGGGTGGCGGACCGGAATCCGTCATCGGCGGTGAACACGGCCTGGTAGAGACCGGACATCCAGTCGAAGGGAATGCGCAGGCTCCAAGAAGCCGGCCACTCGCAGGCGATGCTGCCGGTATCCGGATCCGCCCGTGGTTTTCTGTGGTGCTTGACCTGGAGAATCGGGCTGGTCAGCCGTAGTCGAGCACCTTTGCCCCCGTAGTGGCCCAGCCGAAAGATCGATATCCGAAAGGTTCGACTCGTGCGTGCCGACACATGGAAATCGATGACGTCACCATGACCGAGCGATGTCGTGGACGCATATCCCTGGATCTGACGCGCGCGGTCACTGGAGGTGCGCGGGGCCCGCGGATCGCTGAGCCATCGTGCGGATCCGGGGTGCCCGTTCTCCTCGTGAATCGAACGGGACGGAAGGGCGACCGGGGGGTCGAAAGGGGTTTCGTCCGATGGCCCTGGGGTTGAGGGCCTCGCCGCGCCGGTCAGATCCTCACGATGGGCGAAAGCGACGGCCGTCGTACTGATGCCCGCCAGACCCAAGAATTTCAGCATTGCACGACGTCGTGGAGTCACTGTCATACCTACCTCCAGAATTCCTCTGTGAGGTAGGTGCGGCGGCGAGTGCACCGCGTTGCAGCACCGGATCAATCACCGGGGGAAGAGCGTGCTCGCTTCCCGGGAGGACCGCGATCAGGGGCCCGAACGGAGCAGGGCACCGTTTCACCGCGGGATCGATGCACGGAACGCGGCCGACGCTCGGTGCGGTGGGTTGTCGGGGCGCGGAGTTCTTCGAGGGGCGGCAGGGGCCGGGCGCGGGCTCGTTCGTCAGCCGGTTGCCCCCGGCGCCCCTGCGGTTCGATCCGCGGGCCGCGGCAAGGGGCGGCCCATCCGTGTGCCGGAGACTCAGCCGGCCGCCCGTGCGGCCATCCGTGCCTTGCGCGCTGCGAGCTTCTCGTCGAACTTGCGGGCCTCGGCGTCGAGTGCACCCAAGTAGAGCCCGAGTTCGTCCTGTGCCTGCTGTCCGCTCGGGCCGAGGTCCTGGATCTCCATGACCTTCAGGAAGCGCAGCACCGGCGCGAGCACGTCGTCGTGGTGGATGCGCATGTTGTAGATCTCGCCGATCGCCATCTGTGCGGCGGCCCGCTCGAAGCCGGGCATCCCGTGTCCCGGCATCCGGAAGTTGACCACGACGTCGCGGACCGCCTCCATGGTCAGGTCCGGGGCGAGTTCAAAGGCAGCGCCCAGCAGATTGCGGTAGAAGACCATGTGCAGGTTCTCGTCCGTCGCGATGCGGGCGAGCATCCGGTCACAGACGGGGTCGCCTGACTGGTGGCCCGTGTTGCGGTGGGAGACGCGGGTCGCCAGTTCCTGGAAGGCCACGTACGCCACGGAGTGCAGCATCGAGTGCCGGTTGTCGGACTCGAAGCCCTCCGCCATGTGCGACATCCGGAACTCTTCCAGCTTGTCCGGGTCCACGGCGCGCGAGGTGAGCAGGTAGTCGCGCATCACGATGCCGTGGCGACCTTCTTCCGCCGTCCAGCGGTGTACCCAGGTGCCCCAGGCGCCGTCACGGCCGAAGAGCGAGGCGATCTCGTGGTGGTAGCTGGGGAGGTTGTCCTCGGTCAGCAGATTCACCACGAGGGCGATACGGCCTATGTCGGTGACCTTGGACTGCGCCGGCTCCCAGGCTTCGCCGTCCTCGAAGAAGCCCGGAAAGTTTCGGCCGTCGCCGAACGGGACGTACTCGTGCGGCATCCAGTCCTTGGCGACTTTGAGATGGCGGTTCAGCTCTTTCTCCACGACCTCCTCCAACGCGTACAGCAGTCGGGCGTCAGTCCACGCTTCCGAGCTGCCGAGGTGGGGAGAGGTGATCGTCACGGGTGCTCCTGGGGACGGGAGAGTTACCTACGGATTCGTAGGTTACGAGACCGTAGGTTAAGGGCGCGATAAGCACACGTCCAAGCCCGTCCCCCGCGACGTCGACTACACAAGGTGATATAGGCTGGTCAGCCCAGGTCAGTTCGCGAGATCGCGCAACCTGACAGAGAGGCATGTGACGCAGCCTTCGAGCTTTTCGAACTCGCTGATGTCGACCGGAACCGGCTGGTAGCCAAGATCTGCGAGCAGCTCCGCGGTCTTCGGCGCACTCGCCGACATCAGGAGTCGGCCGCCGCCAAGCAGGACGACCTGAGCGCCGGTCTCCTCCGGCACCGGTAGATGGCGGGGGAAGACGGACGGGACGTCGACGAGTGGCGTGTAGCCGATCACCGTGTCGTCCGGTAGTGCAGTCACGGCCGATTTCAGATGAAGCACCCGACTCACCGGGACGGGCACGACGCGTGCGCCGAGCGGTTCGAAGACCGCCCGCAACTGTTGGACGCCCGCCGCGTTGGTCCGCCCTCCCCGTCCCACGTAGAGCGTGTCACCGATCTTGAGCACATCCCCGCCGTCGAGGGTGCCCGGCTCCCAGATCCAGTTCACCGAGCAGCCGAGCCGGGCCAGGGTCTGCTCGACGGTGGCCGTCTCCGCCCGGCGGGATTTCGCACCCGGACGGGTGATGAGCGCGACATTGCGGAACATCACCACCGTGTCTTCGACGAAGACGCCGTCCGGGAGTTCGTCGATCGCTTCCGTCTCGACGGTCTCCCAGCCGTTCTCACGCAGCGCCTCGGCGTACATCTCCCACTGTAAGAGGGCGAGGTCGGCGTCGACGGAACTCCGTTCGACATGGGTGACCAGCCCTTCCGCGAGGCGCGGGCTCGGTCGACGGATCAGGGCTTTCCTGCTGGGCACGGGTGCGACTCCTGGGAACGGCGGGGCTCGGTCGCGGCCCATCATGGCCCGCCCTGCAGAAGCGGGTAACCCCCGTCCAGATCACCCCCGTGCCCCTCCGCGTGTCGAGCGTGTGGCGGTCGCCCCGCACGACGGCCGGCCCGCCCGGTGCCGTTCCGAAGCCGTCAGGAGGAGCGGTCACCCCTTCGCCCCGACGGGGAGGGGCGACCCGGGCGGTGACCGCGGCGGCGTCGACCCGGCACGGGGGAGCCCGTCCCCGGCGTGAAAGCGTTCACTCCAGCCCCAGGTCACGGCGGAGGTACTCGGCGGTGAATGACTTCCGGTCGCAGAGGAGTTCGCGCGGAGTCCCGGCGAAGACCACGGTTCCGCCGTGCTTGCCGCCCTCCGGCCCCAGATCGATGATCCAGTCCGCCTGCTTGACCACGTCCATATGGTGCTCGACGCAGATCACCGAGTTGCCCGCGTCCACGAGTCGATCCAGCAAAGAGACCAGCGCAGCCACGTCGGCCTTATGGAGTCCGGTGGTCGGCTCGTCCAGCACGTACACACTTCCCGTACGGTGAAGTTGAGTGGCGAGCTTGAGACGCTGCCGCTCTCCGCCCGACAGCGAGCTCAGCGGCTGTCCCAGCGTCAGATAGGTCAGTCCCACGTCGTTCAGCGTGCGCAACGTGCGCAGGAGCGCCGGGTCGTCGAAGAAGTCGATGCCCTGGGCCGCGGTCATCTCCAGTACGTCGACGATGGAGGCGCCCCGCACCCGGTGTCGGGTCACGGCGGAGTGGAAGCGGCGGCCCTCGCAGTCGGGGCAGGTCGTGGTCACCGGGTCCATGAAGGCGAGGTCGGTGTGGATGACGCCGCGCCCTGCGCACGTGCCGCACGCACCGTCGGAGTTGAAGCTGAAGAGCCCCGGAGCAACGCCGTTCGCCCGGGCGAAGACCCTGCGGATCGTGTCCATGATCCCGAGGAACGAGGCGGGCGTGGAGCGGGATGAGGCCGTGATCGCACCCTGGTCGATCACCACGGCTTCCGGATGGGCCGCGGTGAAGACCTCGGACACCAAGGTCGACTTGCCCGAGCCGGCGACACCCGTCACCGCCGTCAGCACCCCGGTCGGGAAGCGCACGTCGACGTCCTGGAGGTTGTGCAGGGCGGCTCCGGTGAGCGGCAGCCAACCCGTGGGCGTGCGCGACGACTCCTTGAGCTCCAGCCGGTGGCGCAGGGCGCGGCCCGTGTGCGTGTCCGCGGCGCGGAGCCCCGCCACGGACCCCTCGTAGACCACGCGCCCGCCGTGCCGACCGGCTCCGGGGCCCATGTCGACGACGTGGTCGGCGATGGTGATCACATCCGGGTCGTGTTCGACCACCAGTACCGTGTTGCCCCGATCGCGCAGCCGGAGCAGCAGTTCGTTCAGCCGGCCCACATCGCGGGGGTGGAGGCCCACGCTCGGCTCGTCGAAGACGAACGTCAGCCCCGTGAGCGAACTGCCCAGATGGCGGATCATCTTGAGGCGCTGCCCTTCCCCGCCGGAGAGCGTGGTGGTTTCCCGGTCGAGCGAGAGATAGCCCAAGCCGATGCCCACCAGACGCTCCAACCTCTCCCGGGCGGCTGCTGCCACGGCGGACACCACCGGATCGTCGATCCGGCCCAGGACCCCCACCAGATCGGCGACCTCCATCGCCGCCCAGTCCGCGATGGTGAGACCGTCGATGCGGCTGGCGAGCGCGGCCTCGTTGAGCCGGGCACCGCCGCACTTCCCACATCGGCTCTGCATCAAGAAGCGGGCCGCCGCCTCCCGTCGCTTGGTGGACAGACTCGCCGTGTCCCGTTTGAGGAAGAGCCTGGTGAACCGGCCGACGATGCCTTCGAAACGCATCTGGACCGAGCCCGAGTCCAGTTGCACCTGTACGGGGGAGTCCATCCCGTGGAGCAGGAGTTCACGCTCGTCCTCGGTGTACTCGCCGAGGGGTTTGTCGGGGTCGAAATGGCCGGACTCGGCATAGAGCTTCCATTCCCAACTGCCCACGGTCAGACCGGGCAGGAGCAGCGCTCCGCCGCGCAGCGATGCCGACCAGTCGATCGCGCGGTCGAGATCCAGGCCCACCGTGCGACCCACTCCGTCGCACTCCGTGCACATACCGGACGGGTCGTTGAAGGAGTACGCGGTCGCCGGCCCCGCGCTCGGTGTGCCGTGGCGGGAGAACAGGACGCGCAGCACCGAGAAGATGTCGGTCATCGTGCCCACGGTGGAGCGCACATTGCCGCCGATGGGCTTCTGGTCGACGACGATCGCCACCGAGAGCTCGTCGATGGCGTCGGCCTGTGGGCGCTCGTACTTCGGCAGCCGGTTTCTGAGGAACGAGGTGAAGGTCTCGTTCAGCTGTCGTTGTGATTCGACGGCGATGGTGTCGAAGACGAGGGAGGACTTCCCTGATCCCGAGACTCCGGTGAAGACCGTGATCTGGTTCTTGGGCAGGGTGAGGGAGACGTCCTGGAGGTTGTTCTCACGAGCGCCGGTGATGACGATGTTCTCGGACATGCCGCTGACGCTAGCCAGGAACCCAGACACCTTCTGTCTGGATTCCTGACCCTTGTGGGAACGCGTGACCAGGTCCGCGCCATGACCCGCGCCTCTGCGGAGCAGCCGGCTAACGGGGTGCTTCCAACCGCCCTTCACGCACGTCATCCACCGTGATGTCGTGCAGCCCGCCGTCCAGCAGCAGCCAACGGGTGACTCCGATCGACTCCAGGAACGGCACATCGTGACTGGCCACGATCAGAGCCCCTTCGTAGGCGTCCAACGCCGCCGTCAATCTGCGCACACTGGCCATGTCGAGATTGTTCGTCGGCTCGTCGAGCATCAACAGTTGCGGCGCCGGCTCCGCGAGCAGCAAAGCGGCCAGGGTCGCCCGGAAGCGCTCCCCGCCCGAAAGGGTCCCCGCCAGCTGATCCGCCCGCGCACCACGGAACAGGAAGCGTGCGAGCTGTGCCCGGATCCGGTTGTTGGTCGCGGTCGGTGCGAACCGAGCCACGTTCTCCACGACGCTCAGCTCATCGACGAGGACGTCGAGCCGTTGGGGGAGGAAACGCAACGGGACCTCCGTGTACGCCTGGCCCGACACCGGTTCCACCTCACCCGCGATCGTGCGCAGCAGGGTGGTCTTGCCCGAGCCGTTACGACCCACCAGGGCGATCCGTTCGGGTCCCCGCAGCTCGAACTCGCCCGGGAACGGAACTCCGTAGCGCGGTTCCAACTCCGTGAGCCGGAGCACACCCCGACCCGGATGGACCTGGGTGTGGGGGAGCTCGATGCGGATCTCGTCGTCGTCCCGGACCGCTTCCGCCGCTTCGTTGAGTCGCTCCTTGGCCTCCGCGAGCTTCTCGGCGTGCATGATCTGGTGCTTGCCGGCGCTCACCTGGGCGGCCCGTTTGCGTTCGCCCATCACGATCTTGGGCTCGCGCTTGGTGTCGTACATCTTCTGGCCGTACCGCTTGCGGCGGGCCAGTTTGATGTGTGCCGCGCTCAACTCGCGCTTCTGCCGCTGCACATCGGCCTCCGCGACCCGCACCATGCGCTCGGCGGCCTCCTGCTCCCTGGCGAGTGCCTCCTCGTAGTCCGAGAAGTTCCCTCCGTACCAGGCGACTTCGCCGTCGTGGAGGTCGGCGATCTGATCCACCCGCTCCAGGAGTTCCCGGTCGTGACTGACCACCACCATCACCCCGGACCAGGAGTCCACGGCGTCGTACAACCGCCGCCGCGCATGGAGGTCCAGATTGTTCGTGGGTTCGTCGAGCAGCAGTACGCCGGGGCGGGCGAGGGTCAGGGCCGCGAGGCGCAGGAGCACGCCTTCGCCGCCCGACACCTCGCCGAGCGTACGGTCGAGTCCGATGCGGCCGAGGCCGAGCTGGTCGAGCGTCGCACGGGCCCGCTCCTCGATGTCCCAGTCGTCTCCCACGACGGTGAAGTTCTCCTCGCTGGCGTCTCCCGCCTCGATGGCGTGCAGCGCGGTGCGCTTCGCCGCGATTCCCAGCACGTCGTCGATGCGCAGTGTCGTGTCGAGCACCACGTTCTGCGGGAGGTATCCGACCTCGCCCATGGTGCGGACGGTGCCCTCGACGGGCGTGAGCGCCGAGGCGATCAGCTTGAGCAGGGTCGACTTCCCCGAGCCGTTGACCCCGATGAGCCCGGTGCGACCCGGGCCGACCGCGAGGTGGAAGTCGTCGAAGACCACCGTTCCGTCCGGCCAGGCGAAGGAGAGGGAGGAGCAGGTGATGAAGGTGGGGGCGGTAGACATGGGGGCCTCCGGGTTGCTTGGTGTGGACAAGGCAGCAACGGGAGACACCGGGGTACGTGCGAGGCCACGCCGGACGGAAGGAAGAAGGGCCGGGCGGTCGGGACGGCTCGTGGGCCGAGGTCGCACGCGCTGCACACCGGCCGAAACGGCGGTGGCACACGGTGTCTCAGGACCTCAGACGAGCAACGTCCTTCTCCTCACGAGCGGCATTGGGGCGGTCCCACCGTAAGAAGGGCGGGGCAGTGCTGTCAACGCAATAACGCGGTCGACGACAGGGTGTGTGCAGCAGCAAGGGCAGCGAGCGAGCGGGCAGGGCGTCGCAGACCGGACAGGATGTGACGGGATGTGTCCGATGCGTCCTAGCGGCCGTTCCGTAGCAGTTCGGACAGCCCGTGGTCGAGATTGAGGTATCGGTGCTCCCGTCCCCAGGGCACCGCACCGTGCGCCCTCCGCAGGAATCGGCGGAGCTCACCCGTGCGCAGATGGACGACGGCGACCCCTTGTGGCGCGTGGAACTCCACAGCGGTCAAGTCGTAGCCGTAGGGCCGTACGCGCACGTCACCGACTCCGCTCGGTGCGCTCACCCCCGCGGCCAGCAGTTCGCGCCCGAAGGCCCAGGTGATCTCGGAGTCCTCCAGGGTGGCGGGGGCGGGAAAGTCCATGCGGACGGCGAAGGGGTCTCTGGAGTCATAACGCAGCGTCACCGGGACGGTCTCCATGCGGGGCGCTGAAGCAACCAGACGCGCCTGTAGGGACTGCTCGATGACGGTGACGGTCGACAAGAAGATGCTCCTTCGCACCCGGCTTTCCACGGGGCCGGCGTGTGTTCTACCGGCACAGGTGAAGACGAGGAAATC
Source organism: Streptomyces sp. NPDC005963 (assembly GCF_040638655.1). Taxonomy (NCBI): domain Bacteria; kingdom Bacillati; phylum Actinomycetota; class Actinomycetes; order Kitasatosporales; family Streptomycetaceae; genus Streptomyces; species Streptomyces sp. NPDC005963. The sequence continues at coordinate 233,068 of NZ_JBEXVD010000006.1, forward strand.
GGCTGTCGCGTGCATCGCGGGGCTGCGTGAGTTGTGTCACCGGCTCTTCGACCGGCGTGCCGGGCGCATCCGGGCGGGGTCCTGCCCCGCGTTCGCGGTCGCACTCCGCTGTAGCCCGGTGGTCAGTCGCCGCCGCAGCGGCCCGAATGATCGCAGTACGGTGGGTTTTCACTCGCTCCGCAGCCACAGAGAGTCACCCTGGTCTCCTCACGGTCGCCCTCCTCCGAGTGGACGACCAGATCGCCGCGAACGACCAGTTCCCCCGCGTCGGTGGGGGTCACCCGGGTGGGGCGGTCGGGTTCCTCCTCCGTTCCGTCCGCGTACCGGTAGCGCAGGGCCCCGGAAGGGCAGCGGCGCACCACCTCGGCGACCTGGTCCGCAGGCTCGTCGTCGGGGGAGATCCAGGGCCGCCGTTCGAGGTCGAAGACCCGCGGAAGGCCGCGGACGCACTCCGCCGCATGGAGACAGCGCCGGGGCGCGAACGTCACGGTGATCTCCCGGCCGGTGTACTCCTTGCGCTCGGCCATGCATCCAGCCTAGGAACGTCGGCCGGTGCCCGCACCCGGGAGCGCTCGGCTGTCCTGGGTACGTGTGCCGGGCCCGCTCTCGGGAGGGCTCAAGGTGGTGGCCGGCCGGCTGGATCGCGCCCTGGACGGGTCGGGGCGGCTGGGCTAGCTTCCAGCGCCATGACCTCCATGGGGAAGACGAGACGGACGGTGGCGGTGGGGCTGGGTGTGGCTGCCCTGGCCGCCTGTCTGCTGACGCCGGCGCAGGCGGTACCCGTCGGCAGCGACCACGAGAGCACACGCGCTAAGGACCACCGGACCGCGGGCGCGACGATCTGGAACCTCAAGGCCACCGGCACCGACGTACGGTTCCGCGGGCTCGCCGCGGTCAGTCGCACCACGGCCTGGGTCGCCGGCTCCAAGGGCACCGTACTGCGCACTGCGGACGGCGGTCGGACCTGGCGGAACGTCTCACCGCCGGAAGCCGAAGGGCTGGAGTTCCGCGACGTCGAGGCGTTCGACCGGCGCAGGGCGGTCGTCCTCGCCATCGGGGAGGGCGAGGCGTCCCGCATCCTGCACACCACCGACGGTGGAACGACCTGGACCGAATCCTTCCGCAACCCCGACCCGCGGGCCTTCTACGACTGCATGACCTTCTTCGACGCCCGCCACGGACTCGCCATGAGCGACCCGGTGGACGGCGCGTTCCGCATCCTCTCCACCCGCGACGGCGGACGCTCCTGGCACCTGCTCCCCAGCACCGGAATGCCTCCTGCGCAACAGGGCGAAGCGGGCTTCGCAGCGAGCGGCCAGTGCCTGGTCAGTTCCGGCCCCAGGGACGTGTGGCTGGCGACCGGAGGCGGGGCGACGGCGCGCGTCCTCCACTCCGCCGATCGCGGCCTGAACTGGTCGGTCGCCGAAAGCGGAATCCCCGCCGGTGATCCGGCCCGGGGAGTGTTCGCCCTCGCCTTCGACGGCCGTGGCCAGGGCCTTGCGGTCGGTGGCGACTACCGCACCGGCCAGCCGTCCCCGCAGGCTGCCGCGGTGAGCCGGGACGGCGGACGCAGCTGGCGGCCGTCGACGACCCCGCCGCCCGCCTACCGCTCCGGTGTGACCTGGCTGCCCCACAGCTCGGTCGCGGCGCTCGCCGTCGGACCGACCGGTACCGACCTGACCGTGGACGGCGGCCGGAGTTGGCACACCGTGGACACCGGCTCGTACGACACCGTCGACTGCACCGCCGACACCGGGTGCTGGGCATCGGGCGAGAAGGGCAGGGTGGCGCGGCTGGAACCGTGACGGCCAAGGACAGGGCGCGGGCGGCTGCGTTGCGATCGAGCGGCATGGCTGTCAGTGACGTGTGCTTCCATGCCGCTCATGGACGAGTCCCCCGGTATGTGGATCACTGCGGTTCCGGCCTTCGGCCCGGAGGACGTCGGTGTGCTGCTCGCGTTCGACGTGGGGTCGGAGGACCCGGGAGAATGCATGGTCGCCGTGCTGCTCAACCGGGGCCACGAAGGCGAGGAGGGAGTGTTCTACCTGCTGCCGGCCGATCTGTCCGCGCGGTACGAGCGCACCGGCGACCGACTGGCGGTCAGTCTCACGGCCTCCCGGCAGGTGCTCACGCACGATCTGGCCGATCATCCGGGCGGGTTGGGCAACCGGCTGGATGACCTTCCTCGTGACGCCGTCGACGACGATCGCGTCATCCTGGTGCGACGGGAGATCGTGACCGACTTCGTCCCGGCCGAACAGGACGGTGACAAGCAGGCGGTGCTCCTCGTCCACCACGAGGCGCTCCACCACGAGGGGCTCCAGCACGAGGGGCTCCAGCACGAGGGACAGCCCGAGCGACGGCCGGTGCTTGAAGAAGTGCTCGCCCAGTTCGACGAGGGAGAAGCCGGTATCGCCGTCCTGAACGCCGACTGATGGCAGACCCCGGGGAAGGCATCGGGAGGGTCCGCTGTGCACGCACCACTTACGCTGAGGCGCACCATGAAGATCATTGACGTGCCCGCCGAGTGGCCCGCCGACGAGAGCACCGCCCGCGCGGTCCAGGACGAACTGCGGGATCGACTCGTCCTGGACGAACCGGGACCACCGCCGGGCGTCGGACGCGTCACCGGTGTGGATGTGGCGTACGACGACGAACTCGACCTCGTTGCCGCTGCGGCCGTCGTCCTCGACGCACGCACCCTCGCCGTCGTCGAACAGAGCACCGCCGTGGGCAGGGTCGCCTTCCCCTATGTACCGGGGCTCCTGGCCTTTCGGGAGATCCCCGCCGTGCTCGGCGCGCTGGCCGCACTGACCGGCGATCCGGGACTCCTCGTGTGCGACGGCTACGGACGCGCCCACCCACGGAGGTTCGGTCTCGCGAGCCATCTGGGCGTGGTGACAGGGCTGCCCAGCATCGGCGTCGCCAAGAACCCCTTCGTCTTCACCCATCCCGAACCAGGACCCGGGCGCGGTGACACGGCGTCGCTGATCGCGGACGACGGGGAAGAGGTCGGCCGGGTCCTACGCACCCAAGATGGGGTGAAGCCCGTGTACGTATCGGTCGGACACCGGATCTCCCTGGACCATGCCTGTGCCCACACCCTCCGCTTGGCGTCCCGCTTCCGGCAGCCGGAAACCACGCGCCGAGCCGATCGGCTCTGCCGTGACGCCCTCGCAGAGGCCGCCACCGTCGTTCGTACGCAATCCCCTGGAAGCGCCTGAGCGCGGCACGCGCCCCAGCCACTCAGCAGCGGGCGGCCACCCGAAAGCGGATGCCCGCTGCCCGGAGCCGCTCCAACAACGCGTCCCCCATGGCCACCGCGGGTGTCAACTGCCCCGAGCGCCCCGGCAACGGATCGAAGGCGAGGGACAATGCGGACTCCGCGAAGATCTTCGCTGTTTCGTCGTAGCCCGGATCCCCGCCCGAGACCTCCGTATAGACCTTCCGCCCACCTCCCTCGCCCACGAAGCGCACCGAGAACCAACTCCTGGCCCGACGCTCCTCGGTGGGACCCTCACCCGGTTTGACCAGGGTGGAGAACCACCGCCGCGCCACGGGGATGTGGGCGAGCCCCAGCAGGGTGCCGGCCGCGGCCACCCCGCCCAGCGCCACCGGGAGCGAGGTCACCGACGCGTAGTGTCGGTAGCGGAAGTCCGGACCGTAGCGGGGGAGCGCCCGGGCCGAGCGCGCGATGATCTGAGGATCGATCATCGGCAGGGGCAACGCCCAGGTGCCCGTCTCCCGGCTGAACCGAAAACTTCCGATCGGTGACCGGGCCCGCCGACCCACCAGTCGCGGTTCGTGCAACCTGCGCTCCCGCGCCGCCCGGGACGACTGCCTGCCGCGCCCCAGGACGTTGAGCGCCGACGAGAGGGTGCCGCCGGAGAACGCGGCCCGGGCACGAACGAACCCGTCGACCTTCAACGGCACGCCTTCGGGAAGCTCCCGCACGGTGAAGTAGACGCCCAGGTCGTGGGGCACCGAGTCAAATCCGCACGCATGGACCAGACGGGCGCCCGTCTCCCGGGCCCGTGCGTCGTGGCGTACGAACATCCGATCCACGAACTCCGGCTCGCCGGTGAGGTCGAGGTAGTCCGTGCCGGCGTCGGCACAGGCGGCGACCAACCCTTCCCCGTGCCAGAGGTAGGGGCCCACCGTCGTGGCCACCACCCGTGCGGAAGTGGCCAGTTCGCGCATGGCCCCGGCGTCGTCGGCCGCCGCCACGACGAGGGGGAGCTCCGCAAGCTCGGGATGTCGGGCAGAGAGGGAATCACGCAGTCGTTCCAGCTTCTGGCGGTCGCGGCCGGCCAGGGCCCAGCGGCATCCCTCGGGCGCGTGCCGAGCCAGATACCGGGCGGTGAGTTCGCCGACGAAACCGGTCGCTCCGAAGAGCACGATGTCATGGGGACGCTCTGTGCCGCCGGTCCCGTTCTGGCCGTTCACTGGTTCCTCCGCCCTCGCGCCGCTGTCCACGGCAGCCGAGGCTAGCGTGTGCGGGTGCACCGGCAGAAGTCGGGTTTGCCACCGCGATCCGGGCCTGGTCGAGTCCGGCGAAGAATCGCGGTCAGCGCGCGGGCGGGAACCTTGTAACGAGTGGAACGCGTTCTTACCATCACTGGTGTCACATCAGTCATGTCATATCCACCACCTGTCATATCTACTGCTGGGAGCCCGATGCCGGCCACGCCCGAGCCGACCCGTACGGCAGCACACCACCACGGACCGCTCACGGGTGTGCGCGTCGTCGAACTCGCGGGCATCGGTCCCGGTCCGTTCGCGGCCATGCTGCTGGCCGACCTCGGAGCCGACGTCGTCCGCGTCGACCGTCCCGGCGGCTCGGGGCTCGCCATCGACCCCGAGTACGACCTCGCCAATCGCAACAAGCGCTCCGTGCTCATCGATCTGAAGACCGAGCAGGGCGTGGGGCACGTCCTCGATCTGGCCGAGCGCGCGGACGTCCTGATCGAGGGGTATCGCCCCGGGGTCGCCGAACGGCTCGGCATCGGACCCGTCGAATGCCTCGCCCGCAACCCCCGCCTGGTCTACGGCCGGATGACGGGATGGGGCCAGGAGGGACCCCTCGCCGAACGGGCCGGCCATGACCTCGCGTACATCGCCGTCACCGGCGCCCTCGGCATGATCGGCGAGCCCGACGAACCACCCGCCATCCCCGCCAACCTCCTCGGGGACTACGCGGGCGGCTCGCTCTACCTGGTGATCGGCGTGCTGGCAGCGCTCCAACACGCCCGTACGCCAACGGGCCGCGGACAAGTCGTCGACGCCGCGATCGTCGACGGCGCGAGCCACCTCTCCACCATGGTGCACGCCATGATGGCCGCCGGCGGCTGGCAGGACCGCCGCGGCAGCAATCTGCTGGACGGCGGCTGTCCCTTCTACGGCACCTACGAGACGGCCGACGGCGGGTACATGGCGGTCGCCCCGTTGGAGCAGCAGTTCTACCGCGAGTTCATCCGGCTGCTCGGCATCGAGGGCGAAGCCCCCGCCCGCAAGGACTTCGCCCGCTGGGGCGAGTTGCGCGAGGCCATCGCCGTCCAGTTCAAGACGCGCACCCGCGACCAGTGGACGCTGGTGTTCGAAGGCACCGACGCCTGCGTGGCCCCGGTCCTCTCCCTCGGGGAAGCGCCCGAGCACCCGCACCTCGCCGCCCGCGGCACGTTCGTCGACCGCTTCGGTGTCACCCAGCCGGCGCCCGCCCCCCGCTTCTCCGAGACGCCGACCGCAGTGCGCACCGCACCCGCCCTGCCCGGTGCCGATACGGAGGCGATCGCCCGGGACTGGGGCGTCCCCGGCCTCCGCACGCACGAGGCTCCGAGCTAGTCGGCCGGCGCACGCCCCGCGATCCGTACTCCCGAAAGGCTGTTGACGTGAGCACCGAAGCGTATGTGTACGACGCGATCCGCACTCCTCGCGGACGCGGGAAGGCCGACGGAGCGCTCCACGGCACCAAACCGATCGACCTCGTCGTGGGACTGATCAGAGAGGTTCGCCGCCGCCACCCCTCCCTCGACCCCGCCGCGATCGACGACATCGTGCTCGGCGTGGTCGGCCCGGTCGGTGACCAGGGCTCCGACATCGCCCGGATCGCCGCCATCGCCGCCGGGCTCCCCGACACGGTTGCCGGAGTGCAGGAGAACCGCTTCTGTGCCTCGGGTCTGGAAGCGGTCAACATGGCGGCGATGAAGGTCCGCTCCGGTTGGGAGGACCTGGTGCTCGCCGGCGGGGTGGAGTCCATGTCCCGGGTGCCGATGGCATCGGACGGCGGTGCCTGGTTCGCCGACCCGATGACCAATCACACGGTCGGGTTCGTCCCCCAGGGCATCGGAGCCGACCTCATCGCCACCATCGAGGGGTTCTCCCGCCGCGACGTCGACGAGTACGCCGCGCTCTCCCAGGAACGCGCTGCCGCCGCATGGAAGGACGGCCGCTTCGACCGGTCGGTCGTCCCCGTCCGCGACCGCAACGGACTCGTGGTGCTCGACCGCGACGAACACCTGCGCCCCGGCACCACCGCCGACTCGCTCGCCGCACTCAAACCGGCCTTCGCCGGCATCGGCGACCTCGGTGGATTCGATGCGGTGGCCCTACAGAAGTACCACTGGGTCGAACGGATCGACCATGTGCACCACGCGGGCAACTCCTCCGGCATCGTCGACGGCGCCGCCCTGGTGGCGATCGGCTCCCGCGCCGTCGGCGAACGGTACGGACTCACCCCACGGGCCCGGATCGTGTCCGCCGCGGTCTCCGGCTCCGAGCCGACCATCATGCTCACCGGCCCGGCTCCCGCGACCCGCAAGGCGCTCGCCAAAGCCGGTCTGACCATCGGGGACATGGACCTCATCGAGATCAACGAGGCGTTCGCCGGGGTCGTCCTGCGCTTCGCACGCGATCTGGACCTCCCCCTGGACCGGATCAACGTCAACGGCGGCGCCATCGCCCTGGGACATCCGCTGGGTGCGACCGGAGCGATGATCCTCGGCACCCTCGTCGACGAACTGGAACGCCAGGACAAGCGGTACGGGCTGGTCACCCTGTGCGTCGGCGGCGGCATGGGCGTCGCGACCGTGGTGGAACGCGTCCAAGGCCCTTGAGTCAGGCCAGACACGCCCCAGGTGAACCCGTCAGCCGCGGTCGGTCCATCGCACGCGCCGATGCCCACCGCCCGGCCCCGCCGCCAGTCGTCCAGCCCCCAGGATTCCAAGGACCCGCCATGACCGAAAGCGCCGAGAGCACCCAGAGCACCCAGAGCACGTTCAGCAGCACGCAGAACACTCCCGTGATCCGTTGGGAACAGGACGGCACCGGTGTCGTCACCCTCGTCCTCGACGATCCCCATCAGTCCGCCAACACGATGAACCAAGCGTTCCGGGAATCGCTCTCCGCCGTCGCCGACCGGGCCGAAGCCGAGCGCGACTCGATCCGGGGAATCATCGTCACCTCCGCCAAGAAGACCTTCTTCGCCGGCGGCGACCTGAACGACCTGCTACGAGCAGGCCCCGATGACGCACAACAGATCTTCGACGCGGGCATGGCCGTCAAACACGCACTGCGCAGGATCGAGACCCTCGGCAAACCCGTCGTGGCGGCCATCAACGGAGCAGCGCTCGGCGGCGGCTACGAAATCGCCCTCGCCTGTCACCACCGCATTGCGCTCGACGCTCCCGGCGCCCGCATCGGATTGCCCGAAGTCACCCTGGGGCTACTCCCCGGCGGTGGCGGCATCACCCGGACCGTACGCCTCTTCGGCATCGCCGACGCCCTGCTGAAACTGCTGCTCCAAGGCACCCAGTACACCCCCGCACGCGCCCTGGAGAACGGCTTGGTGCACGAGGTCGTCGCCACGCCCGACGACCTGATGGCCAGGGCCCACGCCTTCATCGACTCCCACCCCGAGTCCCAACAGCCCTGGGACGTCAAGGGCTACAAGATCCCCGGTGGCACCCCCTCCAACCCGCGCTTCGCCGCGGACCTCCCGGCGTACCCGGCGAACCTCAAGAAGCAGACCGGAGGCGCACCCTTCCCCGCCCCGCGGAACATCCTCGCTGCGGCCGTCGAAGGCTCCCAGGTCGGGTTCGAGACCGCACAGACCATCGAGGCGCGCTACTTCACCGAACTCGTCGTGGGACAGACGGCGAAGAACATGATCCAGGCCCTGTTCTTCGACCTCCAGGCGGTGAACTCCGGTGCGAGCCGGCCGCCGGGCATCGAGCCCCGCCCGGTCCGCAAGGTCGCGGTCCTCGGGGCGGGCATGATGGGGGCGGGCATCGCCTACTCCTGCGCCCGGGCCGGGATCGACGTCGTCCTCAAGGACGTGTCGCTCGACAGTGCACGCAACGGCAAGGCGTACGCGGAGCGGTTGTTGGCGAAGGCGCTCTCCCGGGGCCGCACCACGGAAGCCAAGCGGGACGCGCTACTCGCCCGCATCACCCCCACCGCCGACCCGGCCGACCTCGCGGGCTGCGACGCGGTGATCGAGGCCGTCTTCGAGGACACCGCGCTCAAGCACAAGGTGTTCCAGGAGATCCAGGGCATCGTCGCCCCCGACGCCCTGCTCTGCTCCAACACCTCGACCCTGCCCATCACCCTCCTCGCCCAAGGAGTGGAGCGTCCCGCGGACTTCACGGGCCTCCACTTCTTCTCACCCGTCGACAAGATGCCGCTCGTGGAGATCATCAGGGGGGAGCACACGGGTGATCCGGCCCTGGCACGCGCCTTCGACCTCGTACGCCAACTCGGGAAGACGCCGATCGTCGTCCAGGATTCACGGGGGTTCTTCACCTCACGGGTGATCGGCCGGTTCATCAATGAGGGCGTGGCCATGGTCGGGGAGGGCGTGGACCCCGCATCCGTGGAACAGGCGGCGGCCCAGGCCGGCTATCCGGCCAAGGTCCTCTCCCTGATGGACGAACTGACGCTGACACTGGCCCGCAGGATCCGCCAGGAGTCCCGACGGGCGGTCGAGGAGTCGGGCGGCAGATGGATCGCGCACCCCGCCGACGAGGTCATCGACCGGATGGTCGACGAGTTCGACCGCCCGGGGCGCAGCGGGGGAGCGGGCTTCTACGAGTACGAGAACGGGCAGCGCACCCGCCTCTGGCCCGGTCTGCGCACCCACTTCACCCGTGCCGGCGGAGTGGAAGTGCCCTTCGAGGACATGCAGGAGCGCATGCTCTTCGCCGAAGCGCTGGACTCGGTGCGCTGTCTGGAGGAGGGCGTCCTGACGTCCGTGGCCGACGCGAACATCGGTTCCATCATGGGAATCGGCTTCCCGGCATGGACGGGCGGCGTGCTCCAGTACATCAACGGCTACACCGGTGGCCTGCCCGGCTTCCTGGCCCGCTCCCGGGAGCTGGCGGCTCGCTACGGCACGCGCTTCGAGCCGCCCGCACTGCTGGTGACGAAGTCCGAGCGGGGCGAGACGTTCACCGACCGGCACTGATCGGCGGTCGTGTCGGGGCGGGGGCCACGGTGTTCCGCACTCGCACCCGCGCCCGGCTAGGAGCGGGGCGTGTCCGAGCGGGTCGAGGCGTCGGAGGGGGACGGCGCCCGATCCGAAGGGGCCGCCGCGGTGAACGCGGTCCGCAGTTCTTCCTGGAGGGATCGTTGGAACGCGGTGACCAGGGCCTGGACCACCATGGGCTGGAGGTGTGCGGACAGGGACCGCACGGCCGCAGCCCGGTCCGGGGCCGGTCCCTGCGCGTGGTGGTCGTCCTCGGGTCCGACCACCTCCTCGTGGAAGAGTCGGGTCAGTTCGTGGGCGGCGGACCTGGTGTGCTCGGCCAGTATCGTGCGGGCGGCCAGGATCGTCTCGCGGGCGATGGGGAGCTCCAGCAGTTGCGCTCCGAGCCGCAGTAGCCCCTTGTCGACACGGAAGGTCTCCGAATCGCCTTCCTCGCGGCGCACTGCTCCCATGGCGGTCAGCCGGTCGACGTCCTGTTCGGTGAGCGATCTGCCCACCCGGCCCGTCAACTCGGCGCGGGAGATCCGCTCGGCCGCATCGGGCGTCCAGGAGGCGACCAGCGCACGGTGGATCGCCAACTCCTGTGCATTGATGTCGTCGGGCAGCCGTTCCACATAGCGTTCGATGGCGGAGAGCGTCATCCCCTGCTGCTGGAGTTCATCGATGAGCGCGAGTCGCGAGAGGTGCTCGGAACCGTAGCGGCCGACGCGACGCGGGCCGATGTCCGGCGGCGGAAGGAGTCCGCGGGTGCTGTAGAACCGAATGGTCCGCACCGTGACCCCGGCGCGCGCGGCCAGTTCGTCGACGGTGAGCGCCGGTTCCACGACCTCCGTACCGATCGCCATCTCCCCTCCTCGCTCCCGCTTCCGCCTGATCGCCCTGCCGTGCACCTGATGTGGTGCACCTGATCACCGTGCGGTGCATCAGTATCTCTGCCCCCCTGTCGTCGGGAAACCCTTTCGATGGCGGTCCCCGGTGTCATGGTCGGTCGCCTCTGGACGGGGCGCGAACCCATCGGGGGACCATCGGTGGTGGCTGTGTTCGCCCCCGGCCGTGGCCGGGGGCGCGTGGTCCCGTGGAACCTCACTCCGGTCAGTAGACCGACACGCCGTAGACACTCAGCGCTTCGGTCACCGGCTGGTGGAGCGCGGAGCCGCTGGTGCCCCGGCAGCCGGAGCTCCCCGAGTGGATGCCGAGAGCGGTCGAGCCGGAGAAGTGCGCGCCTCCGCTGTCGCCGCCGGCGGAGCAGGCCGTCGTCCGCACCAGACCGTAGACGGGTCCGTCGCTGTAGTTCACGGTGACGTTCACCGCGGTGACGGAGCCGCTGGTCAGCTGGGTCGTCGAACCGCTCTTCTGGATGGCCTGCCCGACGATGGCGTCGGCGGCCGATGTGATGTCCTGGAAGGAGCCGTTGTACAGGTTGACGGTTCCCTCGGCCTGGGAGTTGTCGGTGTAGCGGATGATCCCGTAGTCGTTGGTCGGGTAGCTGGTGCCCTCGCGGGTGCCCACTTCCGGGCCGCCGTTGCTGGTGGACCAGCTGGCGGCGATGTTGGTGCAGTGGCCGGCGGTCAGGAAGGAGCGCACCCCGTCCTTGACCACGTTGAAGGCTGCCGAGCAGCGGTAGCCCGAGGACCAGATGGCGTCCCCGCCGGCCAGTTCCTTGCTGAAGACACCGGGTACCCGCTTGATCCGGACGGCGTCGTCCAGACCGCTCGCCACCGTGTTGAGCAGGGTGAGAGAACGCTCGGATACGGATTCGTCCGCCTCGACGGCGACCTGGTTCGTCGAGGGGTCGATGCCCCATGAGGTGCCGCTGATCTTCGCCCGCTCCTCCAGGACCGCCATGGCGGCTTCCAGTTGGGCCGTGCTGCGCTTGACGACCTGGGCGCGTGCGCCCGTCCTGCGCACCTGCTCGGCCGCTGCCTCGTCGGTGACGGTGACCACCAGTTCGCCGGTCTTCGTGTCGAGGTAGGAGCCGGCGGAGTGTTCGCCCAGGGAGCTTTCCAGCCGGGAGTCGAGGGCGTACTGACCGGTCGAAGCGGTGACTCCGGGGGACGGTTCTGGCTCTGCGGCGGACGCGGAGGCGCCGAACCCGATCGCGGGGACCGTGAGCAGGACGGACAGACAGATGCGCGCGCTGAGCGTGCGTCTCATGGAGGGGTCTCCTTGTGCTGATGTCCCATGAGGTGGGACTGACTGCCCGGCAGTCTGTCCTGAATATTCTGTTTTTGGGTGAATTTAGGTTCGTGTCCTGATCGGATGATGGGACGGTCTGGCCCTCGGGATGACTCGCCATCAGGTGGTGCGGATGGTGCTGCGCTGACCTTCGGGGCGTCTGTGCCCCTGCTGTGCGGAGGTGGTGTGGGCTGGCCGCAATCGCCACCAAGAAGGGGCCGTCGTCGAGGTGGGGTGAAGTTGGCTGGCTCGCCCCTTGATGAAGTGCGCGTTTTCTGCTGATAACCCCATGGGGGTTATGGTGGGGTTATCACTACAGGGAGGGTGTGCGATGCCAAAGATCAACGTCTATCTGCCCGACGAACTGGCCGAAGCGGTGAAGGAGGCGGGTGTGCCCGTGTCAGCCGTGTGCCAACGGGCCCTGGAGCTGGCCGTGCGACGGGTGACCGCCATCCGGGAGACGGTCCTGGCGGATCTCGACGGGGAACCGACCGGAGCGCTGACGAACTTCACCGCCAGGACCCGAGCCGTGCTCGAACTGGCCGTGGGGCGGGCGCGGGAAGCGGGCGCGCCGAGGATGGGCACCGAGCACCTGTTGGGTGCGCTGTTGGACGAGGGCACCAATCTGGCCCTCCACGTGCTGCGCGCCATGGAGATCGAGCCGGACCAGGTCGGGCGGGACCTGACCCGTCGCCAGCCCGGCAGGGGAGTGGCCCAGGAGCCGGATGGCGATCCGCGCCGGTTCGACGGGCCCGCCGCCAACGCCCTGGAGCTGGCGGTCACCGAAGCGACCTCCCTCGGCCACAACTACGTCGGATGTGAGCATCTGCTGCTCGGCCTGGCCGGGGAGCCCGAAGGAGTCGCGGGGCAGGTTCTCCGGGCCCTGGGCGCGGACCCCAAGCTCGTCCGTCGCGCCGTCACCGCAGCACTGGCGGGCTACGTCCATCTGCGGGCCGAGAGCGGGCAGGGACAACCGGCCGCTCCTGCCGGTGTACAAGAGGCGCTCGCCGAAGCGGTCCGGCGTGAGCTCGAACCGCTGAACCGGCGCATCGCACGGCTGGAAGAGCGCCTTGAGCTGAACGCCGAAGGCTGACGGCCGTGTTCGGTCGCGGGCGTGAGGTGATATCCGCCGAAGAACGCTGCTCCCGCTCGCGGCTCCTCCTGCTCTGGCGGCACGTGTGCGTGCTGGTCGTGCTGATCCTCATCGTCTCGGGCGGTCTGTGGTGAACCCTGGCCCGAAGCGGTGCAGGATCCGCATGATCGGATCACCGGGGCACGCCCGCAGGCCAGGGCAGGAGCGGCGGGCGTACTGCTTCCGGGTGAACGTGGCCCGCTGTTGGGGACACGGGCCGGGCGCTGTTCCACCATCCGGCCGTCCGGATGGGACGTTGTGGTGGAGCCGCGGGGCAGGGCGACCAACTGCCCCTGCGGCAAAGCGGTTCCCGAGCGAGTCGAACGGGTAGGCGAGGACCATGAACGAGAATCTGCTCCCGTTCGACATCGGGCCGCTCAATCCCAGTGGCTATCAGATTCTGGTCGGCCTGATCTCCTTTGCCATCGTCTATGTGCTGCTCGCCCGGTGGGTGTTGCCCCGGGCCGCGGACGTCATCAGCAGGCGGGAGCAGGCGACTAGCGGTGTGGCAGCCGTGGCGGAGCAAGTGCGCGCCGAGGCGGAGCAGGTCCGCGCGGAGCGGGACGCCATCTTGGCCGAGGCGCGCCACGAGGCCGCCCGCACGCGGCAGAAGGCGCATGAAGACGGCCTCCAGTTGATCGACGCCGCCCGTGCCGAGGGGCAGCGTGAGCGGGCCCGCATCCTGGCTGAGGGTGCCGTGGAGATCGAGGCCGCACGAGCGGTCGCCGAAGCGGAGCTGCGGGCCGATGTGAACCTCTGGGGCCTCGCCATGGCCGAGCGGATCGTGGGGGAAGCGCTGGTGATCGGCCCGGTGGACGGCGAAGGCCGACCGCCCCGCGCCAGCGCCGACTGACCCCGAAGCTGACTGACCCCGGAACCGACCGACCCCGAGAGCGCCCGGCGGGCCGGGCGCTCAGCGCGTCCGAAGGTTCACCATCAACGTGTCGTGGTGGCGTCGGACCGCTTCCAGGGCTGCCGGTGCGTCCGCGGCCTCGATCGCCGCCATGATCGGCTCGTGGAGTGCGATGAGCCGCTCGGCCTCTCCGGGCGCCAGCCAGGGCGGCATTCCCTGGGCCCTGATCCACGGCTCGTACTCGTAGCGGATCACCGCCGTGTGCACCGACTCGTAGATGGACGCCAGGAACGGGTTGCCCGAGTGCCGCACGATCGTCGCGTGGAAGACGGTGTCCGCGGCGATCCAGGCCGAGACGTTCCCCGCGCTCTCCCGGAGCCGCTCGAACGCCGTGCGCACATCGTCGAGTCCGTCGCGATCGTCCGAGTCCACCCGGGGCGAACGACTGCGCAGCGCGCTGATCGCCTCCTGGACGCCCACGGTCTCCAACCACAACCGCAGTTGGGCGAGATGGGGGATCGACTGCCGGTCGAGATCGAGCATCAGTCCCACCGTCGCGGTCATCACCCGGTCGGGCCGATGCACCACGTAGGCGCCCGAACCGGGACGGATCTCGACCAGCCCCATCAGCGAGAGGGTGCGCAGGGCCTGACTGACCGTGGGGCGACTGGTGCCGAACCGAACGGCCAACTCGCGTTCGGCGGGTAGCCGCGTGTCCTCCGCGAGGTCCTCGCTGATGATGAACTCGCGGATCTGATCGGCCACTCGATCGGACAGGGGGCGCACGGCCAGAGGGCGTACGGGCCGGAGATTCACGGCTGGATCGGCGCGCTCGGCGCGCGAGGTGCCGTCCCGCCTCCCGCTTTTCGCCCGCCCGGTGTTCTTCCCCTCGGTCGTACCGGGCGGCGTGGTGTCGCCGTGCTCCATGGACCCCTCCGACTCATCGGGCGTGTTCCACCGCCGGGTGGTTCCCGACGATGCTCCTGTGGTGCCGTCTGCCGTGGCGTCCGCGGGTCGCCGGGTGCCCCGCGGGGAGACCGGGCGTACGAGCGACGCTTGATCGTCCAAGAGGGCGACGGCGCCCGCGCTGTCCGACGGTACGCCCGCGTCCGCAGCTGCCTCCCGGTGGTCCGGCCGGGGGGCGCGGTTTTCTGACACGGTGCTGCCTCCTTCGGGGCACGGGCTCCCATGGCCCGGTGGCCAGGCCACTTTGCCACATCGCGACTTCCTCCCTCGACGTGACCGATTGGGCATGGACCCATCTGCACCTCGGGCCTATATTGGCTAATTGGCTAAGCCAAAGCCTTTTCCCCTGCTGAGGAGTCCCATGGAACTGCGCGTCGCCCTCGACCACTGCCCCACCGAACTGCTCATCGGGGGCGCCTGGCGCCCTTCGTCCGACGGGCGCCGCATCGAGGTCCACGATCCCGCCGCGGCCATGCCGATCGCCCATGTCGCATCCGGCACCGCCGATGACGCCGTTGCCGCGGTCGCCGCGGCGGAGGAGGCCCTGCCAGGATGGGCCGCCACCCCTGCCCGTCAGCGCTCGGTGGTGCTGCGTCGCGCCTATGAGCTGATGACCGAGCGGTCGGAGTTCTTCGCCACCCTGATCAGCGCCGAGAACGGCAAGGCCCTGCCCGACGCCCGGGCAGAGGTCGCCTACGCCGCGGAGTTCTTCCGCTGGTACTCCGAGGAAGCGGTGCGCCTGGCGGGCACCGTCCAGCACGCCCCGGCCGGCGGCTACCGGATCCTCGTCGACCGTGCGCCCATCGGCGTCGCCGTGCTCGTCACCCCCTGGAACTACCCGGCG
Source organism: Streptomyces sp. NPDC005963 (assembly GCF_040638655.1). NCBI lineage: Bacteria > Bacillati > Actinomycetota > Actinomycetes > Kitasatosporales > Streptomycetaceae > Streptomyces > Streptomyces sp. NPDC005963. The sequence goes on from NZ_JBEXVD010000006.1 coordinate 248,519, forward strand.
GCGATGGCGACCCGCAAGATCGGTCCGGCGCTGGCCGCCGGTTGCTCGGTTGTCCTCAAGCCCGCCAGTGACACCCCGCTGACCGCGCTGGCCATCGGTGCCCTCATGGCCGAGGCCGGAGCACCCGACGGAGTCGTCAACGTGCTCCCCGCGGACCGCTCCGGAGCCGTCGTCACCGCCATGCTGGACCACCCGGCCGTACGGAAGCTCTCCTTCACCGGCTCCACCGAGGTCGGTCGACGGCTTCTGCACGGCGCGGCCGACCGGGTCCTGAGCACCTCCATGGAACTCGGTGGCAACGCCCCCTTCCTGGTCCTGGAGGACGCCGACCTCGACGCCGCGGTCCAGGGCGCCATGCTCGCCAAGATGCGCAACGGCGGCGAAGCCTGCACGGCGGCCAACCGCTTCTACGTCCATGAGTCCGTGGCCGAGGAGTTCGGCATCCGCCTCGCCGCCGCCATGGGCTCCCTGCGCATGGGACCGGGGCTGGAGAAGGACACCGAGGTCGGACCGCTGGTGAACGCCGAAGCACAGGCCAAGGTCGCCGAACTCGTCGACGACGCCGTGGCGCGCGGCGCCAGGGTGCGCACCGGCGGACGCATCCCGGACCGCATCGGCTACTACTACGAGCCCACCGTCCTCGACCAGGTGGCGCCCGGCTCCGACATCCTCGCCGAGGAGATCTTCGGCCCGGTGGCACCGCTCGTCAGGTTCAGCGACGAGGCCGAGGCCGTCCAGCTCGCCAACGCCACGGAGTACGGTCTCGTGTCCTATGTCTACACCCGTGACCTGCGCCGCGGACTGGCCGTCTCGGGCGCGCTGGAGACAGGAATGGTCGGCCTCAACCGCGGCATCGTCTCCGACCCGGCCGCCCCCTTCGGCGGCGTCAAGCAGAGCGGGCTGGGCCGCGAGGGCGGACACGAGGGAATCCTCGAATACACCGAGACCAAGTACATCGCCACTGACTGGTAGTCGCCCGCGTCGCGAGCGCACCACCGGAAGGGGCAGGCCCATCATGGGGGGTGGGCCTGCCCCTTCGGCATGTCCCCGACCCATGGATGACAGGCCCCCGCCGGACCGCTCCACGAGCCATGCGCACACCGTCACGCCGAGCGGGTGGGGAGCCGAAGCGACAGCGGTCGTGAGGGCAGCCCGAAGTGCTCCACGACGAGCCGCACGGTATGGCCGCCATCGGCGTTGAACCCGGGGTCGCCGTCGTACCTCGATCGGTCCCGGCCGACGACCCCCGCCGCCAGCAGTGGTCCGACGAGCAGATCGGGCACGGCTCCGCCACGGCATGACTCACGGCGGTCGCCCATGTTGAAGTAGGTCATCTCGAAACCGCCGCGGCTGTGGACGAACTGGAACGGGTGCTCGGAGCAGTGCGGAACCATGAGGTTCTGCCCGCGCTCGCAGGTGCACGCGGGCGTCGACGCGAGGAACACGGATTCGATCCCGCCCGCTATCTCCGTGCCGCCCGCTATCTCCGTGCCGTCCGTGCCGTCCGTGCCGTCCGTGCGCCGGTAGTCCGTGACGTTGCGCGCCACCTCGTACACCGACGCCGCACGCGGGACGGCCCGCGCGTCGTGCGTCACCCATGACCAACCGGAGGACCCGCCGCTGGCAACGGGCGGAAGTCCGGCATCGGTGAAGACGGCGGACAGGGCGGGCGAGGGCATCCCCCGGCAGAAGGTGACGAACGTGTCCGGCGACAACCCGATCACCGTGCCGCTCCCCTTCAGTGAAAGCGGCGGCGAGGGCAGCTCGAAATGGTCGACGATCACCTTCACCAGGCGTTCCTCGTCGTCGTCGAGGTGGTCGAAGCAGTCGTGCTCGTCTCGGCCCGCGTGTCCGTCGAGTACGGCGGCTCCTTCCTCCCCCTCGTCCTCTTCGTAACCGCACCCGGAGTTGGGGCCGATGAGATGCGCGGCGAGCAATTCGGGGGACAGATAGTCCGGGTCGTCCCCCACCCGCTGGTGGATGTCTTCGAAGCTGAAGAAGAGGACCGGGCGGCCGTCCTGATAGAACTCGAAGGACGGTGGGTGCGCCTTCGCGCTGCACGGCTCGGTCACGAACACGACCAACTCAGTGCTCGCGGTGCACATGCTCAGGTAGTTGACGAGGTCGGAGTTCTGAGCCTCCCAGTTGAGCATGTCGTGCACCGCCCACGCGCAGCCGTTGGCCTCCCCGGACGCAAGCGGCTCCCGTTGCTGATCGCGCAGGCATCGGGTCAGTGCATCGACGGATAACCCCCGGGCGAACACGATGTTCACCTCATGGCCCTCGAAAGGGCCCTGGAACCATGTGGTCATACGAACACCCTAGGTACGGGCACTGACATTCGATCGCGAGCGCAGTGACCGTGTGAGCGTTCCTGCCGCGAGTGCGCGGACGTTCGATGTGACCGGACCGGGTGGTGCGCCCCGGTCCGGTCACGTGGAGAGGCCGCCGCGTGCGCGCCCTCGCAGGACAGGGGAGCGCTGGTACGCACACGGCGGCCGGTTCATAGGGGGTGAGACACCCCGGTGTCGCTAGTCGGTGCTAGTCGGTGCTAGCTGGGTTAGCTGGTGTTAGTCGGTCGTCTCGTCACGCATACCGGCGGCCCGCGCCTCCACCTCGTACAGGGCGGCGTAGTCCTGCTCGGCGAAGCCGTGGCCGATCGCGGTCTGGATCAGCTGGTGGACCATGCTGCTCACCGGCAGCGGGACTTCCAGCTGACGCGCGGCGCCGAGTCCGAGGTCGAAGTCCTTGCGGAGCATCTTGTTGTTGAAGGTGGGCGTGTAGTCGCGGTCGACCAGGGCCCGGCCCTTGTGCTTGATGAAGGTGGACCCGAGCACCGAGCCGTTGATGAAGTCCACGAACGCGGCCTTGGGCACGCCGCCCTTCTCGGCGAGCGTGGTGACCTCCACCAGCGCCTGGGTGATCATGCCGAGCATCAGGTTGTGACAGATCTTCACCAACCGGCTCTGCTCGCCCGGTCCGGCGTGGACCACGGTGGGGGCGATCATCTCCAGGTAGGGCGCCACCCGGTCGTAGGTCTCCCGCGGTCCGGAGGCCACGATCGCGCCCCGGCCGTCGGCGACCATCGCCGGGTTTCCGCTGATGGGAGAGGCCAGGAAGGCGACGCCCGCGGCCTCGGCCGCGGCGCGGACCTCGGCCGACGCCTCGGCGGAGACGGTCGAGCAGTCGACGATGATCTGCGGCAGCTTCTTCGCGCGCAGCAGACCGCCCTCACCGGTGGTGACGGCGATCAGGTCCGCGCTCGCGGAGACCATGACGAAGACGATGTCCACGTCGGACAGGTCGGTGATGGAGTCGACCGCCGTGGCGCCCTTCTCCACCAGGGGGGCGGTCTTCGACGCCGTACGGTTCCATACGGAGACGTCCGAGCCGCCGTCCAGCAGCGCGCCGGCCATCACCGTCCCCATGCGTCCGGTGCCGAGCCAACCGAGCCGCTCACCGCGGGTTCCGCTCATGGTCAATACCCTTTCGATCTTTGACTGCAAGGAGTAGTGCTCCTGCAAGAAACTGTGCTCAATATGTTTCATATGTGAGCGAAATTCATGAAGCTCATGGGCAACCCAGGGCCGCGGCTGCGGTCCGGGCGATCCGCTCCCCCGAGCGGAACCGCCCCGTACCTCCGTCGCGTCCGGACTGCCGTCGAGATCAGTACTTGTTGGCGATGAAGAGCTCGTCGGCCGGGAAACGGGTGAGGACCTCCACGCCGGACGCGGTGACCACCACCTCTTCCTCGATGCGCGCCGCGGACACGCCGTCAGCCGCCGGGCAGTAGGTCTCCAAGGCGAAGACCATGCCCTCCTCGATGAGCATCGGGTTCTCCAGCGAGGTCAGCCGGCTGATGATGGGCCGCTCGTGGAGCGCCAGACCCAGACCGTGGCCGAAGAGCAGACCGAAGGCCGTCTTCTCGTCCTGGACACCGATCTCCTCCGCGGTCGGCCACAGCCGGGCCACATCGGCGGTGGACACACCGGGCTTGATCGCCTGGATGGCGATGTCCATCCACTCGCGGGCACGGGAGTAGGCGTCGTGCTGCACCTGGGTCGCCCGACCGACGTTGAACGTGCGGTAGTAGCACGTCCGGTAGCCGTTGTACGAGTGCATGATGTCGAAGAACGCCTGGTCACCCGGGCGGATGATGCGGTCCGAGAAGTTGTGCGGGTGCGGGTTGCAACGCTCTCCCGAGACCGCGTTGATGGACTCGACGTCGTCGGAACCCATCTCGTACAGCCGCTTGTTGGCGAGCGCCACAATCTCGTTCTCGCGCACACCGGGCTTCAGTGCCTCGGTGATGTCGTGGTACGCGCCGTCCACCATGGCCGCGGCCATCGACAGCAGGGTGATCTCGTCCCGGTTCTTGATCTGACGGGCGTCCAGCATCACCTGCTGGCCGTCCCGGACGTCGACGCCCTGCCGGGTGAGCTCCGAGTGCAACGGTATGTCGAGGATATCCACACCGATGGGCATCCCGCCGACACCCGCGGCGGCGAGCCGGTCCTTGATCTCGGTGATGGCCTTGGCCATCAGGCCCGCGTCCGGCGGGACCGCACCACGCATGGTCGTCCAGGACGACAGACAGTTCTCGGGCTTCATCCACGGCGCGTACATCCGGTTGTGCACCGCCGCCGAGCCGAAGTCCCACAGGATCAGCTCACCGGTACGGGTGTAGATGGCGTAGCGCGACAGCTTCTCGCGGGTCCACTCGCCGATCGAGATGCCGGTCAGGTAGCGGATGTTGTTGTTGTCGAACACCAACACCGCGCCCAACTCGCTCTCCTCCAGCGCCTGCTGGATGCGGGAGATGCGATAGGAACGCAGCCGCTCGAAGTTGACGCGCTCCTCGAAGTCGACCATGCCGTGGCCGGGTGCGGGGGCTATGGGCAGCGCCGGGATGGGGAGGGAACCGCTCATGAAAGGTCTCCGATGCTCAGAGGGGGGAACAGCGCTCGCGTGACCGAACGGACCCTTGGGTGGTGGCTTCACAGTCCTGTCTGTCGCGCGGACGACACCACTGTGAAGCCACTGCCCTAGGCGTCCGTGGCCAGCGCGCGCCGCTGGGCGGTGCGATCCGCCTGTCGGGCCGGGTTGGCCACCAGCGTCGAGGCCAGCAGCCGTTGGGTGTAGGAGTGGGAAGGGGTGCGGTAGACCTGGTCGGCCGGGCCCGACTCGACCATCTGGCCCAGGTAGAGCACTCCGATGTCATCGCTGATGTGCCGCACGACCTCCAGGTCGTGCGCGATGAACAGATAGCTGACGGACAGCTCGCGCTGGAGCTCCATCAGCAGGTTGATCACCTGGCTCTGGGTGCTGACGTCCAGTGCGCTCACCGGCTCGTCACAGACGATCAACCGGGGCCGGGGGGCCAGCGCCCGCGCGATGGCGACGCGCTGGCGCTGACCGCCCGAGAGCTCGTGGGGATAGCGATCGGCGTGGTAACCGGAGAGCCCCACTCGGTCCAGTGCGTGCTCGACCTCCCGGTCCCGTTCCAGTCCGGAGAGCGGACGGTGCCGAGTGAGGGCCTGACCGATCGTGGTGGCGATGGTCTGCCGGGGGTTGAGCGACGACATGGGGTCCTGGAAGACCACCTGGACGTCCCGGTTGAACGACAGCGGGGTGCGCCTGCCGAAGGTGGCCATGTCCTGACCGTCGAAGACGATCCGACCGCCCGAGACCGGAGCCAGCCGCAGGATCGCCCGGCCGATGCTGCTCTTGCCGGAACCGGACTCGCCCACCAGCCCGAGCGTGCGACCGCTCTCGATGGCGAAGCTGACGTCCCGCACGGCGGTGAGCGTCTTCGCCCGCCCGGTCATACCGCGCCCCAACTGGTAGCGCACGGTGAGGTTCTCCACCGACAGCAGGGGCGCCTTGCCCTCCGGGGTGGGCTGTTCCTGGATTTCGGGTTCGGGTGTGATGTCGATGCTCATCGGGCACCTGCCAGTTCGAGTTCGGTCACCCTCAGGCAGCGCACCCCGTCCGCGTCGGCCGGCACCGAGCCGGTCCGGCACTTGTCCGTGGCGTACGGACAACGCGGATGGAAGCGGCAACCCTGCGGCCAGGCCCAGGCCGGGGGAACCCGGCCGGGGATGGTGGCCAGCGGCTCACCGTCCGTGTCGCTGTGCGGCACGGCGGCGAGGAGGGCTTCCGTGTACGGATGTTTCGGCTCGGCGAACGCGTCCTCGACGGTGCGCTGTTCGACGATCTGTCCCGCGTACATCACCGCGACCCGGTCGCAGCTGTCCGCGACGACCCCGAGGTCATGGGTGATGATCAGCAGCGACATCTGGAGCCGCTCCCGCAGGGACGCCAACAGGTCGAGCACCTGGGCCTGGATGGTGACGTCCAGGGCGGTGGTCGGTTCGTCGGCGATCAGCAGTTCGGGATCGCAGGCGAGTGCACCGGCGATGACGACCCGCTGGGCCATGCCGCCCGAGAACTGGTGCGGATAGTCCTTCAACCGCTCCTGCGGGTTGGGCACGCCCACCAGGGCGAGGAGTTCCGCCGCCCGCTCGGTGGCCTCGTCCTTGCTGAGGCCGGAGTGTGCCCGGATGGCGTCGGTGAGCTGGCGGCCCACCGTGTGGACGGGGGAGAGCGCGGAGCCGGGGTCCTGGAACACCATGCCGATGCGCTTGCCGCGGACTTGGCGGAGCCGTTCGCCCGACAGCCCGGCGAGTTCGGTGTTCTCCAGCCGGATGGAGCCACCTGCGACGGTGACGCCCTTCGGCAGCAGTCCGAGGATCGTCGACGCCGTGATCGACTTGCCACAGCCGGACTCACCGACCAGACCGAAGGTCTCACCGCGCTTGATGTGGAACGAGACGTCCGACACCAACTGGGCGCCGTTGCGGTCGGTGACGGTCAGCCCGTCCACCCGCAGCAGTGCGTCGTCGGGGGCCTCGACGGGCGTCGAGACGATCGGCAGCGTCGCCTTCTTCCCCGAACCGGCACGCGGCGCGGACCGCGGCGAACCCGCGTCCCTGAGCCCGTCGCCGAGGAGGTTGAAGACGAGCACGCTCAGGGTGATCGCGGCTCCCGGCAGGATCGCCAGCAGCGGATGCTCCGACACGTGCTGTCGCGACGCGTCCAACATCGCACCCCAGCTGACCTGCGTGGCATCGATGCCGACGCCGAGGAAGCTCAGCGTCGCCTCGATCAGCAGGGCCGTACCGAGCGCGATGGACGCCTGGACGATGATGGGCGGCGACACATTGGGCAGCACCTGTCGGAGCATGATGCCCGACGACCGCAACCCGAGGACGCGCGCAGCGTCCACGTACAGCTTCTCGCGTTCCGCGAGGACCACGGCCCGGGTGATCCGCATGAAGCTCACGGCGAAGATCAGTCCGACGGCGAGCATCGCGTTGCCGAGGCCGCTGCCGAGGACGGCGACCAGGGCGAGGGCGAGCAGCAGGGCCGGGATCGACTGCATCACATCGGCGATCCGCATGCCGATCCGGTCCCACCAGCCGCCGCGGTAGCCCACGAAGACTCCGAGGCCGACGCCGAGCACCAGACCGATCGCGACGCTCTCCGCGGAGGCGAGCAGCGCGGTCCGGGTGCCGTAGATGATCCGCGACAGGGTGTCGCGGCCCAGGTCGTCGGTGCCCAGCCAGTGATCGGCGCTGGGGCCCTGCAACTTGTTCTGCACATTGGGCGCCGCCGGGTCGTACGGGGCGATCCAGGGCGCCGCGAGTGCCACGATGACCTGGAGCAGCAGCATGGCGATGCAGAACAGGGTGACGGGCTGCCGCAGCATCCGGCGCAGCGTGCGGGCCTTGACCCGGGGGGCTGCCGCCTCGCCCGCCGCGTCGCCCGCAACGGGGACGTCGGTGGGATCGGTCTGTTCGGTGAGGACGGCGGTGGACTGGAGGGTCCCCTCGCGCGGGTTGTCGGTCATTGGGGCCTCACCTTCGGGTTGATCACGCCGTACAGCAGGTCCGCGCCCAGGTTGACCAGCAGCACGATGACCGCGACCAGGACGATGGAGCCCTGGAGCACCGGGTAGTCGGCGCGTACGACGCTGTCGATGAGCATGGTTCCGAGGCCGGGGACCGCGAAGATCCGTTCGATGACGAAGCTCGCGGCGACCAGGACGGACATCTGGATGGCGATCACGGCCAGCACCGGGACCATGGCGTTCTTGATCGCGTACCGCAGGACGATCTTCCGCTTGCGGATGCCGCGGGCCAGGAGCGTGGTGACGTACGGCGACTCCAGCGCGTCGATCATGGCGCTGCGGGTCTGTCGGGCGATCACCGCGGCGGTGTGGGAGCCGAGCGCGAGCGCAGGCAGGATCATTCCGGTCGCCCAGGCCCCGGGGTCCTCGGTGATCGGTGTGTAGCCGACCACCGGCAACCAGCCGAGGTTGACCGCGAACACCAACACCAGCAGCAGTCCCAGCCAGAAGCTGGGGACGGCGAGCCCGAGGGCCACCACGGTCGTCAGCAGCCGGTCCGCGACGGTGCCCGGGCGCAGCGCGCCCAGGACCCCGAGCGGCACGCCGGCCAGCAGGGCGATCGCCATGCCGGCGATGGCGAGGGAGAGCGTGATGCCGATGCCGGTGGAGATCGACTCGGAGACCGGGACGCTGGTGTACAGCGAGTTCCCGAGGTCTCCGGTCACGGCTCCACCGAGCCAGTCGATGTACTGCTCGAAGATGGGCCTGCTCAAGCCCATCTGGTCTCTGAGGGCGTCCTTGTCGGCGGCGGGCGCGCCTTCACCCAGGATCTGCGCCACCGGGTCGGTGGGCGTCAGATGCACCAGGGTGAAGACGAAGGCCGACACCAGCAGCAGGGTGGGCAGCGCGGAGAGCAGCCGCTGGAGGACGAATTTGGTCATCCGTCCGCGCCTTGCGCTGATCGTGCGTCGGCGAAGACGCGCTCGCGCACCCGACGGACCGCCGCACCGGCCTCGCCGCGGTCCAGGTCGGTCATCCGGCCGCCGCGCTTGCGGACCGTTCCACCCACGATGACGGTGTCGACGTCGGAGGGGTTGGTCTGGAGCACGATGTGGGCGGCCGGGTCGCCGAGCGCCATGCCGTACGGCTCGGTGTTGACCAGGACGACATCGGCGAACCGCCCGGGGGCGAGGACGCCGAGCTCATCGCCGAGGCCGATGGCGCGCGCCGCGTTGACCGTGGCGAACTCCAACATCTGCCGCGGGTCGACGGTCGGGCTGCCGGAGCGGCGCTCCAGCGGCCAGCGGCCGGCCTCGCGCTCGATGGACGCGTCCACGTTGCGCATCAGCAGGAACGTGAGCCGCATCGTGGCGAAGAGGTCGATGGAGACCCGCGAGTTGGTGTCGATGCCCAGGCTCGGGGAGGCGCCCGCCCGGTAGGCGCGGTTGAGGACGGTCATCGAACGCCCGCCGCCGAACTCGCCTTCGGGGGTGAAGGAGATGCCGCCGCCGCAGGACGCGAGGAGTTCGAGCTCCCCGTCGTCCGCCGCGTTGGCGTGCGCCGGGAGGATGTCCTCGTCGAGGAGGCCGGCCTCGTGCAGGGCGCGGATCTGGCCGGGCGGGTTCTGGTGGACGCTCATCCGCATCCCCAGCTCGCGGGCGAGACCGATCTCCTTGCTGATCCGGTCCATGCTGCCGAACTCGATGGACGACAGCGCCATGCCGACCCGCAGCAACTCGTCGTCCGCGGTCTCCTCGTGGAGTTCGCGGATGTGGTTGAGGCGCCAGGCGTGGTCCTCCGGCGGGGCGCCGAAGCTGCCGAGCATTCCGTACGCCCACAGGGTGCGCTGACCCGTGGTGCGGTGGGCGCGCACTCCGGCCTCAGCTGCCTCGGGGGACATCACGTTGTGACAGAAGTCCAGGACGCCGGTGACGCCCGCGTCCAGCATCTGCACCGAGCCGGCGAGGGTCGCGTCGTAGATGTCCTCGGCGACGAAGTGCTCACGGAGGTAGAAGACCTGCGACTGGTAGTCGTCGAAGGTCCAGCCGCTGGAGTGCAGCCCCTTCAGCGGGGTCTGCCAGGCGTGCATATGGGTGTCGATGAGGCCGGGGATGGCGATCATCCCGCGGGCGTCGATCTCCTGGGCGTCCGCGTCGACCAGATCGGTGCCGATGGCGGCGATCCGGTCGCCGACGATGAGGATGTCACCGGGGGTGAGATCGCCGAGCTCCGGGTCCATCGTGAGAACGGTGGCGTTCTTGATGAGGAGTCGGGACTCAGTGGAGCGGTTGGTGTCAGGCACGGCTGACTCCCTGTGGTTCGGGGGCGGCGATGGCGATGTCGGCGAAGGGCTTGGCGGTGTGGACCACGCGCCCGCCGACGAGGGTGAGGACGGACTCGATGCGCGGGATGACCTCTTCGTCGACCGTGAAGTAGTCGTCACTGAGGACGGCGAGGTCGGCGAGCAGCCCGGGTTCGAGGCGACCGCGGTCGTTCTCCTCGAAGCTGAACCAGGCACCGGACGCGGTGTAGCCGCGGAGGGCCTCCTCACGGGTTAGCAGGTGCTGCGGGGCGAGCGTGTCGTTCCCGGTGACGGTGCGACCGTTGAGGAACCACGCGAGGGTGGCGAACGGGTTGTAGGAGGCGACGCGCATGGCGTCGGATCCGAGACCGAGCGGAATGCCGCGTTCGATCAGGGTGCGCATCGGCGGCGCCTCGGAGACGGTCTCCGCACCCCAGGCGGTGATGGCCTCGTCGCCCTGGAAGCGGAACAGGCCCTGGGCGAGGACTCCGGCGCCCAGTGCTTCGATGCGGTCCACGTCGACCGGCTTGAGCGGCTCGGCGTGGACGAGGGCCCAGCGCAGACCGCTGATGTCGTGCTCGGCGTGCACCTGCTCCCAGGCGGTGAGCACGGCGTCGATGGTCTCGTGGTGGTGTGCGTGGGTGTGCACGGTCCAACGGTTGCTGGCGAGGTCGGAGAACATGCCGCGCAGTTGCTCCCGCACCTCGTCGTCGATGACGACGGGGTGGGCGATCTTGTCGACGGTCCGGTAGAGGGCGACCTCTCCGGAGCCGATGACGCGCAACATGCCGTCGCCGACGTCCAGCGGGGTGAACCGCAGGTATCCGGCGAGGTCCTCCAGCTCGGTGCCGGCCCGCTCGGCGTGCACGGCAAGACGGGTGCGGACGGTGAGCTGTCCGCGCCGCCAGGTCTCCCGGATCGCGGGGTAGGCGGCTGGTCCGCTGTTGAAGCCGCCGCCGTCGATGGCGCCGGTGATCGCGAGTCGGTTGAGCTCGCGGGACATCTCGGCGGTGGAGGCGATCTGCTCCTCCATGGTGGGGCTCGGCATCCGCCGGTAGAACCACTCCATCAGCGGGGTGCCGTTGACCTTGCCGGTCAGTTCGCCGTCGGCGTCGGTCTCGAAGGAGGCGGTCTTGAAGCCCTCTTCGCCGAGCTGGCGCACGAGGGCGTGGTCCACGCCCAACTCATTCATGGCCGCGGTGTTCAGGACCGCCCAGTCGTACAGGAACTGCACGTAGACCGGGTTGTCGGGCGCGGCTGCGTCCAGCTCCTGGCGGCTCGGTCCCCGGTTCTCGGGGAACTGCGCCGGGTGCCAGCCGCCGATCACCCTGATCCAGCTGCCGGCAGGTCGCTCGGCGGCGCGGCGGGTGATGGCCGCGAGGCCGCTCTCCAGGGACAGCTCGTCTTCCCAGCGGACCTCGTCCCGCCAGGTGCGGCCGGCGCGGACGACGTGTACGTGGGAGTCGATCAGGCCGGGAATGACCCGGCGCCCCGCCAGGTCCACCACGGTGGTGTCGGGTCCTGCCAGGTCCTCGATCTCCCGGCTGGTGCCGAGGGCGGAGACCCGGTCGCCGGTGATGGCGACCGCGTCGACCTCGGCGTACTGCGCGTCCGTTGACATGGTCGTCACACGGCCGTTGAGAAGGACCAGATCGGGACGTGCGGTCGGGGGCTGGACAGTGCTCATGGGTGGGTTTCTCCATCCGGGACGTACGGTACGGAAGGGGCCGGGGTGGCCGGCAGGGATGAGCGGGGATCAGCCCTTGGGTTGGGCTTCCCGGTAGCGGAACACCGCGACGTCGTTGGTCGTGGACTTGATGTTGTCGACCTTCTTCGGGTTGTAGGCCCAGAAGCCGGTGTAGTCGAAGTAGCCGCAGCCCAGCGCCTCGTCATTGGCGATCTTGGACAGCTTCTGCCAGGCCGCGTCCCGCGCCTCGGGCGTGGTGGCCTTCAAGCCCTCGGCCGCCGCGGCGTCGATCTCCGGGTAGGCCACCTTCAGCGGGTTGCCCGGGGCGTCGATGGCGAACTTGCGGTTGTAGTAGTCGTACGCGCCGGAACGGGAGCCGTCGGACAGGATCGCGGCCGGGTACTTGCCGTTCTGGTACGTGCTCAGGAACTGCGGGAAGTTCGGCAGTTCGAGCTTGACGTTCACGCCGATCTTGGACATCTGGCTGCGGAACAGCTCGGCGATGGTCCGCTGGGTGTCGTAGCTGATGAGCGTGAACTCGCGGGGGCCGCCGGCCTCCTTGATGAGCTCCTTGGCCTTGTCGAGGTCGTAGGGGTAGCCCTTGAGGGTCGGGTTGTATCCCGGCTGGCCCTCGGGGAAGCGCTGGAGCGGGGTCTTGCCCTTGCCGCCGAGCGCCGCGTCCGTGTAGTCCTGCGGGTTCATCGCGTAACAGACGGCCTGGCGGAACTTCTTGTCCGCGAACACGCCCTTGGTGTCGTACATCTGGAGGTACCAGAGCACCGACGGGAACGAGGTGGACTTCAGACCCTCCTTGTCCGCGCGCTGGGCGAGCGGGGGAGTGGTCCACACGACGTCGAGCTGTCCGGCGCGCAGGGCGTTGTACAGGCTGTCGGGGTCGTTGATCTGGGTGACCTCGACGCGTGCCGGGCCGATGGACGCCTTGTCGTAGTACTTGTCGAAGGCGGTGACGACCGTGCGCAGCCCCTTGGTGGATGCCTTCGCGTCGAACTTCCAGGGACCCGTGCCCACGCCCGTGGTCTTCCAGTCCCCGGCGGCGAGCGCCTTGGGGGAGACGATGTACATCCCGAGCCGGGCGAGGTTGGTGACGAGGGAAGGATTGGGCTCCTTCAGGTCGAGGCGCACATGGGTGGCGTCCACGGCGGTGATCGACTTCACCGAGGCCAGCTGGCTGCGGTACTGGCTCGGGGTGTTCTTGATCCGCTCCAGGTTCTTCACCACGGCGTCCGCGTTGAAGGGGGTGCCGTCGTGGAAGGTGACGCCCGAGCGGAGGGTGAACTCGACCTGGAGCTGGGTCTCCTTCCACTCGGTGGCCAGCTGGGGCTTGAGGGTGAAGCCGTCGGGGGCGACGCTGAGCAGTGACTCGTAGACCAGCGAAGTGAAGGTGCTGTTCTGCTTGGTGACGGTCTCCCAGTCTTCGAACTGCTGGTTGGTGCCGACCTTGAGGGTGCCACTCGGTCCGGTGCCGGACTTCTTCTCCGGCGCGGACGACGTGTTGTCCGCATTGCTGCACGAGGCCAGGGTGACGGTGAGGGCAGTGGCGAGCAGTAGCCCGCCGGCCGTCTGGGCCGATCTGGTGCGGGGGCGGCGGACCCGCCCCGCAGGGGTGGGCAATCCGTTTTGTGTCACAGCGAGAACCTCCACAGCAGCTTCTTCTGAGCGCCGATACGCGGTGCGATGTGCGTTATGGTGCACGTGTGTGCAGTCACTCTGTCAAGGGTTCTGCACGGACTCTTCGGAAAGCCTCCGTAAAGTCCCACTCTGACCGGGCAAGCCAGACATCGCTGTCCATAGTTACTGGACATTTGTGTAGCGCTCTACCCAGGACGCGCCGAAGAGTGTTCAATATGGCGTGCATGTATGTGCACCGCTGTGCAGTCCTATACAGTTGTCTAGTGCGTGAACACGGCGAATGAGGATCGATCGGGAGGCTCGATGAAGCCTGAGGGGGAAAGCGCCGGCCTTGGCGGCAGACTCAGAAGAGTCCGTGCTGAACGTGGTCTGTCGTTGCGCGAGCTGGGCAAGTTGGCGGGCTGCTCCGCGAGTCTGATCTCGCAGGTCGAACGCGGTCAGACGGCACCGTCGGCCGGGGTGATCTACGGAATAGCGAATGCCCTGGAGATCTCTCTCGACTACCTGTTCGGGGTCGCGGATTCCGAGGAGATTCCCGCGCCGGCCTCCCGGGGGGCGCGAGCGCCGCACGTCGCAGGCCCTCCGCATATCGGCGAAGGCGAGACGCCTCGGTTCGTCACGGCCACGGCCACGATCGGCGCACCGGCCAACGGGAGCGGGCCCACCACCCGTACCGTACGGATCGGAGCACCGGAGGGGCGCGAGAAGACCGGAACCTCGGTCCTGGAAGCGGACGGCGGCGCCCCGACGGGCCCGGCACTGGAGCCACCTGCCGAGACCATCGTCCAGCGCAGGGGCCGCCGACGCACCATCGACCTGGCCAGTGGAGTCCGCTGGGAACGCCTCACACCCCAGCAGGACGCCCGGGTGGACTTCCTCGAAGTCGTCTACGCACCCTACGGGCGCTCCACGGACACGCGCTGCCCCATCCGGCACGACGGCCGCGAGTACCAGCTCGTCCTGATGGGCACGCTCCACGCCGACGTCGGCTTCGAAACGTACGTCCTGGAGGCGGGCGACTCGCTGGCCTTCGATCCGGCCACTCCCCACCAGTACCGCAACATGACCGGCGAAGAGGTGCGTGCCATCTCCGTCGTCGTCCACCACTCCGACTGACGGGGCTGGGGTGCGAGGGGCCCGGCGGCTATGCCGAGGCCCGTCGCACCAAGGTCGTCGGCGTGACCACCGAAGCCGGCACCCCGCCGGTCGCGCCGTGCTCGCCCTCGCCCTTGAGGATCTGCATCAACAGCCGAACCATCAGCCGTCCCATGCCCTCGATGTCCTGGCGCACCGTGGTGAGCGGCGGATCGGTCGCATCCGCCACGGACGGCATGTCGTCAAAACCGACCACCGCCACGTCCCCCGGCACCGTGAGCCCCCGCTCCCGCAGCACCCGCAGCGCACCCGCCGCCATCAGATCGTTGGCGGCGAACACCGCGTCCACGTCCGGCCGCCGCGCGAGCAGGTCGGCCATCGCCCGCGCCCCGCTCTCCGCGGTGAAATCCCCCTGGGACACCAGCGCCGCCCCCGGGTCGGCGAGCACATCGCCGTACCCGGCCAGCCGGTCGAGTGCCGAGGTCTGGTCCTGCGGGCCCGCGATGTGCGCGATCCGGCGCCGGCCGATCGCCACCAGATGGCGTACCGCTTCCCTGGCGCCGCCCCGGTTGTCACAGTCCACATGGGGCGCATCGCCCACGGCGACCCCCGGCCCGTCCGGACGGCCGCCGAACACCGCGGGCACCCGCGCTCCGCGGATCGCCGACGTCAGCGCCCCATCGGTGTGCAGCGAGAACGCCAGTGCACCGTCCACGTGCCCGCCGCCCAGATAGCGGGCGATCCGGTCGTGGTCACCCGGCCCCTCCGCCCACAGCAGGACCAACTGTGCGTCGTGCGCGGTCAACTCGCGATTGATGCCGCGCACCTGTCGTTCGAAGAACGGATCGGAGAAGACCCGGAACCCGGGCTCTCCGATGATCACCGCGATCGCGCCCGTGCGCCGGGTGACCAGCGTCCGGGCCGCGTGGTTCGGTATGTAACCCAGTTCCTCGACCGCTTGGCGCACCTTGTCCGCCAGAGCGCCGCGCACCCCCGTACCGCCGTTGACGACCCGGGACGCCGTGGCCCGGGAAACCCCGGCCCGGGCGGCGACGGACTCCAGCGTGGGACGGGGCCCCGTGGTCCGCTCGGTCACGGCGTGCGCTCCTTGACTCGTTCGGCGAGCCGTGTGTGCAGACCCGGCCGCGGAAGGATCGACAGCTGGGGGGGTGCTGCCATGGACGAGTCAGGATAGCGGGGGCCGCGAACCGAGCGGGCCCTTGCGACCTGCACGACAACACCCACCCGAAGAGGCCGCAACGGGGCGTGGCGGTGAGCCGACAGGGTCGCAACGGCCCTCGGCCATCACCCGAAGGCCCTCTGTCGCGCATGAGTTGACGGGGGTAGCTTCCCGCTCATGCCGATACGGACGCGGAGAACCCGCACGACGTACAGATCGCTCGTCCTGGCGGCGTCGGCCGCCCTGATGGCCGTGTCCCTGGCCCCGGCCCACGCGCAGCCCGCGCCCGGGACGGACCGTGGGGACGCGGAGCGCCAGGAGAGCAGACCGATCCACTCCTACGAGAACGCGATTCGTGAATCGGTGTGGGTGGACATCCGACTCGACGGCGACGGGGACGGGAAGAACGACCGGGTCGCCGTCGACGTGGTCCGCCCGTCGGAACCCGCGGGCCGGGGCCAGAGGATTCCCGTGATCATGGATGCCAGCCCCTATTACGCCTGCTGCGGACGAGGCAACGAGACCCAGCGCAAGACCTATGACGCCGCGGGCCGCCCGGTGCAGATCCCCCTCTACTACGACAACTACTTCGTTCCGCGCGGCTATGCCTTCGCCGCTGTCGACCTCTCCGGCACCAACCGCTCCGACGGCTGCGTCGACATCGGCGGCACCCACGACATCCAGTCCGGCAAGGCCGTCGTCGACTGGCTCAACGGTCGCGCCCGCGGCTACACGAGCCGCACCGGAACCGAGTTAGCGAGCGCCGACTGGTCCACCGGCGACACCGCGATGATCGGCAAGAGCTTCGACGGCGCCATCGCCAACGGGGTCGCCGCCACCGGTGTCGAGGGACTGAAGACCGTGGTCCCCATCGGCGCACTCTCCTCCTGGTACGACTACTACTTCGCCCGTGGCGCACCCCTCTTCGACTCCGGCCCCGACTGGCTCGCCGAGAACATCGAGAGCGCATCGGCCCGCGCCCGGTGCCAGGCGGTCAAGAAGCGCCTGATCGAGGACGCACCGCGTACCGGTGACGACACCCCCCTGTGGCACGAACGCGACTACGTGCGCTCCGCCCACCAGGTGACGGCCAGCGTCTTCGCCGTCCACGGGATGCAGGACCTCAACGTCCGCGGAAAGCACTTCGGCCAGTGGTGGGACGCCCTGGCAGCCGAAGGCGTCGAACGCAAGGTGTGGCTCTCGCAGGTCGGGCACGTTGACCCCTTCGACTTCCGGCGGGCCGAGTGGGTGAAGACCCTGCACCGCTGGTTCGACCACCACCTCCTCGGATACGACAACGGCATCGACGACGAACCCATGGCCGACATCGAGCGCGCCCCCGATCAGTGGACCACCGACCGGCACTGGCCACCGCGATCGACCAAGGCGACTGCGGTCCGACCCGCACCGGGCGCCCAGCCGGGGGTCGGAACCCTCTCGCTGCGCCCCGCGGGCCCGGGCGCCCGCGAGACCTTCACCGACGACCCGACCCAGCACGAGATCGACTGGGCCGCCGCCGTCGACCGCCCCACTCCCGCCAAGGTCGGGTTCGTCTCCCGCCCGCTCAGCCGTCCGCTGCGGCTCTCGGGCTCCGGTACGGTCACCGTCACCGCGACCCCCACCACCACGAGCGCCCATCTGTCCGCCGTGCTCGTGGACCTCGGACCCGCGGTCATCCGGGACTACGCCGCCGAAGGCGAGGGCATCACCACCCTGCCGCAGCGCAGCTGCTGGGGGGCGAGCACGGTGGGTGACAGTGCCTGCTTCAAGGAGACGGCCGCCCACACCAAGGCCGTCGAACAGACCGTCTTCAGTCGGGGCTGGGCCGATCTGGGCCATCACGCGGACTCGGGCCGGGAACTCCCGCTGGCCCCGGGGAAGCCGCACACCATCACCCTCGATCTGCACGCCACCGACCAGGTGGTGCCGGCCGGCCATCGACTCGCCCTGATCGTCGCGGGCACCGACCGCCATCTGATCGAACCGCCGGCCACCACCGGGACGCTCACCCTCGACCTCGCCCGCACGTCCGCGCGGCTGCCGGTCGTCGGCGGCTCAGCCGCCTTCGCACGGGCCACCGGCGGGCCGGTCCTGACTCCTGCACCGTCCGAGACGCTGCCCGACGCGGTCGCTGGACCGCGTGCCGTTCGCCCCGTCCCGGGAGGGAACAGCCGATGACGTTCCACGTACGCCCCTACGCTCTGGCCGCCTTGACGGTCGCCCTGGCGGCCGGGCTGATGGCCGCACCCGCACGGGCCGCGGACGAGGTGACCCCGCCGCGCACCGGATTCGAGACCAGCGGCGGCACCCGCTGGACCGGCGAGGACGAGGAACGCGCCTTCCTCGCCGCCGTCGACCGGGCCAGCGACCGGGTCGCCGTCCGGACGATCGGGACCACCGGGCAGGGCCGTGGGATCGCCCTGGTGGGCGTCGGCGCGCGCCGGGCTCCCACCGTCACCACCGTGCTCCTGATCTGTTCGCAGCACGGCAACGAGCCGTCCGGCCGAGAGGCATGTCTGACCACGGTCCGTGACCTCGCCTTCGCCCGCGACCGACAGACCCGTGCACTCCTGACCCGTACCGAGATCCTCGTCATCCCCAACGCCAACCCCGACGGCCGGGTGGCCGACACCCGGGGCAACTCCGACGGGGTGGACATCAACCGCGACCACATCGCGCTCAAGACCGCCGAGGGCCGGGCGATGGCCGCCGTCATCCGCGACCACCGACCGGACGTCATCTACGACCTGCACGAGTACGGTGCTTCGCCGCCCTACTACGACCGCGACCTCTTCGACCTGTGGCCGCGCAATCTGAACACCGACTCCCGGGTGCACCGGGAGTCGAAGACGCTCTCCGAGGGTTATGTCCGACCGGCGGCGGAGCGGAAGGGGCACACCACCGGCACCTATGGGATCTGGACCGATCCCGTCACCGGTGAACCGATCCGACAGGTGGCGGGCGACGGTCAGGAGCGCATCCTGCGCAACGCCTCGGGGGTGAAGAACGCCCTCGGGCTCCTCATCGAGAGCCGGGTCGATCCCCTGACGGACGCCGAGAAGGCCGATCCCGCGGTGAACAACCGCCGTCGGGTGCACAGCCAACTGGCCGCGTTGGACGGGCTGATGTCCTTCACCTCGCAGCGGGGGCACGCGGTTCGCGCCGCGACCGCGACGGCGCGTTGGGCCGGCTTCCTGGACCGGGGACCGGTCTATCTGGGGGGTGCCGACAACGATCCCGCCACCCCGGAGGAGACCTTGGCCGATCCGCCCTGCGGCTACCGGCTGGACGGGACCCAGTTCGCCGAGGTCGGGGACGAACTGGCCCTGCACGGAGTGGCCGCGCGCAAGGTCGGCGACGGTGCGTTCGTGCCGTTGCGCCAGTCGCAGCGCAAGCTCGTCCCGCTGCTGCTCGACGCACGGGCGACCTATCGTCTGACATCAGGTCAGCCCGTCACAGCCTGTTGATCGCGATCAAGCTTGTCACCTGTGGTAGGGGGTAGGCGGAACCGGATTTTCCGCTTACCCCTGAGAGGTGCCACCCGTGACGCACGAACAACAACCGGACGATCGGGGAGCCCGGCCGGTCACGGCCGAGCTCTCCGATCATCCCCAGGAGACCGGGCGACCCTCGACGGATCGCGTGGTCTTCGGCGTCACCGCCGTTCTCACCCTCGCCTTCGTGGTCTGGGGCTCCATCGCCACCGACGCCCTGGAGGACATCTCCAGCAGTCTGCTGAACGGGCTCATCCACAACGGCGGCTGGGCCTTCGTCCTGGCCGCATCGGGCTTCGTGGTGTTCGCCCTCTGGCTCGCCATCAGCCGGTACGGGAAGATCCCCCTCGGCCACGAGGACGAGGGGCCCGAGTTCCGCACGGTCTCCTGGGTGGCGATGATGTTCAGCGCCGGCATGGGCATCGGCCTGATGTTCTACGGGGTCAGCGAGCCGCTCGCCCACTTCATCACGCCCCCGCCCGGCACCCGGCCGGAAGACTCCGCCGAGGCGATGAGCACCGCCATGGCCACGACCCTCTTCCACTGGACGCTGCACCCCTGGGCCATCTACGCCGTCGTCGGGCTCGCCATCGCGTACAGCACCTTCCGCAGGCGCCGTCGACAGACCATCAGCGCCGTCTTCGAGCCCCTCATCGGGCAACGGCACGCCTACGGAGGCGTGGGCCGCGTCATCGACATCCTGGCGATCTTCGCCACCCTCTTCGGCTCCGCGGCCTCCCTCGGGCTCGGCGCGCTCCAGATCGGCAGCGGATTCACCGAGTTGAACTGGCTCGACACCGTCGGCACCGGACTGCTCGTCGGCATCATCGCCACGCTCACCGTCGCCTTCGTGGCCTCCGCCATCTCCGGTGTGGAGAAGGGCATCCAGTGGCTCTCCAACATCAACATGGTGTTGGCGCTGCTGCTCGCCCTCTTCGTCTTCATCGCGGGCCCCACCATCCTCATCCTCGACCTGCTGCCCACCTCGATCGCCTCCTACTTCGGCGAACTCCCGCAACTCGCCGGCCGCACCGAAGCGGGCGGCGGCGAGGGAGTGGCCGAATGGCTCGGCAACTGGACCGTCTTCTACTGGGCCTGGTGGATCTCCTGGACCCCGTTCGTCGGTATGTTCATCGCCCGCATCAGCCGGGGGCGGACGATCCGTCAGTTCGTCGGCGGGGTCATCCTGGTCCCCAGCACCGTGAGCCTGGTGTGGTTCGCGGTCTTCGGCGGCACGGCGATGCAACTCCAGAAGGAGGGCGCACTCGGCGGTGAGACCACCCCCGAGGGACAGCTCTTCGCCGTGCTCCAGCAGTACCCGATCGCCACGGCGATGAGCCTGCTCGTGATGGTCCTCGTCGGCATCTTCTTCGTCTCCGGCGCGGATGCAGCATCGGTGGTGATGGGGACGCTCTCCCAGAAGGGCGCCTTCGAGCCCTCGCGACTCGTCGTCGTCTTCTGGGGCGTGGTGACGGGCGCGGTGGCCGCGATCATGCTCCTGATCGGCAACGGGAAGGGCGACGCACTCGCCGGACTCCAGAACCTGACGATCCTGGTGGCCGCACCCTTCGTGATCGTCATGCTCGGCATGTGCGTGGCGCTGATGCGCGACCTGCGCCACGACCCCCTGATCGTCCGCGGGGAAGTGGGCGCGGAGATGGTGGAGTCCGCGGTGATCGCCGGGCACGAGAAGTACGACGGTGACTTCGAGATCCGCATCGGCCCCGGCGAGGGGGACGGAGGCGAATCGTCGCCGGGCAGGGGCGACACGGGCTGAGCGGCACGGGCGTGACAGAGTCTGTGTGACCGTCGCTGTGTGACACGGGCGGAGTGACACCGCAACGGATGAGGGCTCCCGGACCGGGATGCGGTCTGGGAGCCCTCGCCCCTGAGCGGGGGGAGATCCCCGCTCCCACGCCCCCGGCGTGGCTCTACTGGGCGCTTCCGATGTCGGCTGCCCACGGATAGGTGAGCTGGACCGAGGAGATCGGCGCCCCGGTCAGCCCCTTCTTCAGGAAGACAGGGTTGAACGGCGAGTACAGCGGCATCCAGATGCCCTGTTCCACGGCTATCTTCTGGGCCTGGGTGATCAACTTGGCGCGCTCGGAGGTGTCGGCGGCTGCCTTCGCCCCGTCGATGAGCTTGTCGAAGGTCGGGTTCGACCACTGGGCGAAGTTGAAGGTGTCGCCCGACTGGAGGTACTGGTAGAGGGCGGTCGGGTCCGGATAGTCCGCCTGCCACAGCGAGAACAGCATGTCGATGCCCTCGCGCGCCTTGGCATCGCTGTACAGGGCGTTGTAGTTGTCGGCCGGCAGGGTCTTGATGTCGACCTTGAGGCCGATCGACTCACCCGCGCGCTTGACCTCCGTACCGATGATCGGCATCTCGGACTGGGAGCCGGTGACGGCGATCGTGATGGGCTCGGCGGGTGCGCCGGCCTCCTTGACGAGCTTCTTGGCCTCGTCCACCGAACCGTTCGGATCGGGTAGGGCGTCGTAGGCGGCCTTCAACTCCTGCTGGGCGTACCCCCACGTCCCGGGAGCGGTGGGGGCCTTGAGGGGCTCCGCCGCACCGGACACGGCCGCCGAGATGATGCCCTGGCGGTCGATGGCCAGGGAGAGCGCCTTGCGGATCTTCACATCGGCGAGCGGACCCTTGAGGTCGGTCACCATGCCGACGTAACTCCCCGACGTACGACCGAAGTAGAGCGAACCCTTGTCGGTGGTCTGGAGCTTGGCGTAGCCCGATGCGGGGACGAACCAGGAGCCGTCCAGCTCTCCGGAGAGCATGGCGGTGGTGCGTGCCGCGGGGTCCCGGATGAACTCGAACTCCACCTTCGCGGCCTTGGCCGCCCGCGCCTTGTCCCAGTAGCCGTCGAACCGGTCGATGGTGATGGACTTGCCGGCCGACCAGGTGCCCAACCGGAAGGGTCCGGTGCAGTCGACGCCGCCGTCGGGGCGGCCGAGCTTCTTGCCGGCCTTCTCGGCCGCGGCCTTGCCGATGACCCGTCCGGCGGGCGTCGCCATCGCCTGGTTGAACTGGGCGTCCGGCGTCTTCAGCCGCACGGTGATCTGGGACGGGCCGGTCGCCTTGATGGACGCGACGTTCTTGTAGACGGCGTCGTGGTACGAACCGAGGGACTTGTCGAGGTTGCGGCCGAGGCTGAAGGCGACGTCCTCAGCGGTCATGGTGGCCCCGCTGTGCAGGGTCACGCCTTCGCGTAGTTGGTAGACCCACGTCAGCGGGTCAGGGGTGGTCCACGAGGTGGCCAGCGACGGCTTGAAGGTGAAGTCGGGGTCGATCCGCAGCAGGCTCTCGCAGACGTTGGCGAGCACTTCCATCGGCGGGAAGTCATTGCTGTAGATCGGGTCCAGGGACGACGGCTCTGCGTACAACGCCCATCTGAGGCCGTTCACATCGCCTTTGGCTGCGGGCAGTGCGGTGGTGAGCTCGGGCTTGCTCGACTGCTTGCCGCCCGCCTTCTCCACACCGCTACAGGCGGAGAGCGTCAGGGCCGTGCAGACGGCGAGTGCGGCGAGGACCGTGGTGCGCGTGGTGCGGGGCATGGCTTCCTCCATGAGGCAGGCGTGAGTCACTGGGTGGCGAGGAATTCGCGTCGCGCCTGCGACACAAGAGCGGGGTCCCAGCCCAGCCTAGGAACGCTGGACAACAGGAGCCGGGTGTAGGGGTGTTCGGGGTGCTCCAGTACGTCGGCCGTCGATCCGCTCTCGATCACCGAGCCGCGGAACATCACGACCACGTCGTCCGCGACCCACCGCACGACTTCGAGGTCATGACTGACGAAGATCAGTGCCACCCCGGTCTCGCGGCGGATCTCGGAGAGCAGATTGAGGATCTGTGCCTGGATCGACACATCGAGGGCCGCGACCGCCTCGTCCAACACGAGCAGTTTGGGGTTGGCGGCCAGGGCGCGGGCGATCGCCACCCGCTGCCGCTGCCCTCCGGACAGCTCCCGCGGCAGGGCGGCGGCCTCCCGGACGCCCAACCCGACCTGGTCGAGGAGTTCGGCCCGCCGGGCGTCGAAGGCGCCGCCCTGCAATGCGGTGTGCAGTCGCATCACCTCATCGATGGCGTCGCCGACCGTCTGCCGGGGGTCGAGGCTCTGGTACGGGTCCTGGAAGACGAGTTGGACGGTACGGGCCCGCTGCCGACGGACCTTGCGGGAGCTTCCGGCGCCGATCTCCTGGCCGTCGAAGAAGATGCGGCCCGAGTCGGGCGCCTCCAGACCGACGATCAGCCTGGCCGTGGTCGTCTTGCCGGAGCCGGACTCGCCGACGATCCCGAGCGATCCGCCGACGGGCACCTCGAAGGACACGTCGTTGACGGCGACGACCTTGCCGTGGTCGTAGGTCTTGCGCAGCTTCTCGACCCGGGTGACGGGGTGGGTCGTGGTCACGGCCGCTCTCCCTTCGTGAGCACGCTCGGCTGGTCGAGCGGCGGTGGCGTCGTCCGATGGCAGCTCACCAGGTGGTCGTCCACCTGCCGCGGCTCGGGCGCCGTCTCCCGACAGAGGTCGATCGCCTTGGGGCACCGGGGTGCGAAGGCGCACCCGCCCTCGACCTCGTACAGCCCCAGCGGCCGGCCCGACACGGCTTGGAGTTCGGTGCGATCGGGTGCGGGCCGGGCGGCGAAGAGGGCCGCGGTGTACGGATGCCGGGGAGCCCGGGCGAGTTCGGGCGCGGAGGCGGACTCCACGATGGAGCCCGCGTACATCACGTGGATGCGGTCACAGGCGGACACCGCCAGATCGAGGTCATGGGTGACCAGCACGATCGACAGTCCCCGTTCACGGCGCAGCCGCAGCAGGATGGATACGATCTCGGCCTGGGTGGTCACGTCGAGCGCGGTGGTCGGCTCGTCCGCGAGCAGCAGTTCCGGTTCGCTCGCCAGGGCGGCGGCGATCATCACCCGCTGGAGCATCCCGCCCGAGAGTTCGTGCGGGTACTGCCGCATGTGCCGGGCCGGATCGGGCAGTCCGACCTCCTCAAGCAGCCCCTGCGCGGTGCGGGCGGCTGCCGCCTTGGAGAGGCGCTGGTGGATGCGCAGCCCCTCGGCGAGGAAGGTGCCGATGCGCTGGAACGGATTGATGTGGGCGCGCGGGTCCTGGAAGATCATCGACGCCGTGCGCGACCGGAGCTGCGTCAACTCCTTGCCGGACGCGCCGAGCACGTCCTGCCCCGAGACCCGTACGCGACCGCTGACGTCGGCGCCCTTCGGGGTGAGGCCCACGGCCGTGCGCAGGGTCATGGACTTGCCCGAGCCGGACTCGCCGACCAGCCCCACGATCTCCCCCCGGGCACAACTGAGGGACACCGATGCCAGGATCGGCTTGCTGTCGTCAGGCGCACGGCGGACCGCGAGCGTGAGGTCCTCCACCGAGAGCATTGCGGTGGTCATCGGTCCGCCCTTCTGATGCGGTCGGCGACACCCTCGCCGATCAGGCTGAAGCACACGACGGCGACGACGATCAGAACGCCGGGGGCGAGTGCCGACAGCGGCGCGCCCTGGAGCAGGGCCACTTGACCTTCGGAGATCATGGCGCCCCAGTCGGCCTGGGGCGGTTGGACGCCGAAGCCGAGGAAGGAGAGACCGGCGAGGTCGATCATGGCGTAGCCGAAGCAGAGCGACGCCTGTGCCAGCACCATCGGTGCGATGTTGGGCAACAGGTGCCGTACGACGATGCCCACCGCGGGGAACCCCTGGATCTCCAGGGCGCGGATGTACGGGCGGTGCCGTTCGCTGAGTGCGGCGCTGCGCGTCATCCGGGCCATGTAGGGGGTGTAGGCGATGGCCAGGGCGAGCACGGTCGCCTTCAGTCCGGCGCTGAGCACCGAGACCAGCAGGATCGCCAGCAGCACCCCGGGGAAGGCGAAGATCAACTCGATGGCCCGGGAGAGCGCCGTGTCGACCCAGCCGCCGCGCCAGGCGGCCACCACACCGATGGTGACGCCGAGCAGGGTGGCGCCGACGACCACGCCGAGCGGGCCGAGCAGGGAGCTGCGGGCGCCGTAGATCAGTCGGGACAGCACATCGCGTCCGGACTGGTCGGTGCCGAGGAGGTGGTCGGCGGAGGTGCCCTGGAGGCTGTTGGCTAGGGACACCGCGTTGGGATCGTGCGGTGCGAGCCACGGGGCGAACAGTGCCGTGAGGACGAAGACCGCCAGTACCCCGATGGACAGGGCGACCGTCTTGTTGCCGCCGAGCCGTCGGCCGAAGCCCCGGCGCCGGACGAGGGCGGGTTCGGTCATGACCGCCATCAGGCACCTACCTTTCCGCGCACCCGCGGGTCCACCAGCGGATAGAGGAGATCGACCAGCAGATTGCAGAGGGCGAAGACGCCGACGATGATCAACACGATGGCCTGGGTGACCGGGAAGTCCTTGGCGTTGACCGACTGCACCAGCAGCGAGCCCATGCCGTTGAGGCCGAAGGCCGTCTCCACGAGGGTCGTGGTCACCAGCAGACCGGAGACCACCAGACCCGCGAGGGTGACGACGGGCACCATCGCGTTACGGAAGGCGTGCCGCCAGATGATCCGGCCCTCGGGGATGCCCCGGACCCGGGCGGTCTCCACGTACTCCTTGCCCATCTCGGCGAGCATCGACGACCGGGTGGCGCGGGCCACGAGCGCGGCGGATGAGAGGGCGAGCGCGACCGCCGGCAGGGTGAGGTGCCAGATCCTGTTGAAGAATCCTTCACCCGCCCCGAAGGCGGGGAACCAGCCGAGGGTGACCGCGAACAGCGAGGTCAGACCGATCGCCACCACGAACGAGGGCGTGCCCATCGCGACCGTGGTGCCGATGATCGCCGCACTGTCGACCTTGCCGCGCTTCACCGCCGCGATCACACCGATGACGATGCCGGACGCGAGGATCAGTACGGAGGCGTAGGCGACCAGGGCGCCGGTGGTGGTGATCCGGGAGGCGATCAGATCGTCCACGGGCTGGCGGAACTGGAGGGACTGGCCGAAGTCGCCGGTCACCAGTCCGCCGAGCCAGGACAGATACCGCTCGAAGAACGGGTCGTCGAGCCGGTACTGGTCCCGGATGGCCTGGAGGGTGTCCGCCGTGACCGAGTTGCCGCGGGCCAGGAACGACTCCGGCGAGCCGGGCGCCAGGTACATCGCCGAGAAGACGATGAACGAGGTGGCGAGCATCAAGAGGGCCAGGGCCGAGACCCGTTTGGCGATCATCCTGAGCGCACCGCTCAGTGCGTCGCTCATGAGGACGCTCCGAGGTGTGCCGCCCACGGGTAGTGGAGTTGGACGTAGGAGGCCGGGGTGCCGGTGAGCCGCTTGTTGAGGAAGAGCGTGTTGTACGGGGCGTACAGCGGGATCCACGCCAACTCGTCGACCACGAGCTGTTGTGCCTGGGTGACCAGGTCAGCGCGTTGCGCGGGGTCCTGCGTCTTGCCGGCCCTGACGATGAGGTCGTCGTACTTCGGGTCGGAGAAGCCGGAGAAGTTGTAGAAGTGGTCGGTTTGGAAGTACTGGTACATCTGGAGCGGGTCGGCGAAGTCGGTGCCCCAGCCGGTGAGGTAGAGGTCGATGCCCTCGCGCGCCTTCGCGTCCGTGTACACCCCGTTGTACTGGTCGGCGGGGATGGACTTGATCTGGACGTCGAGCCCGATCTTCTTGGCGGCGGACTGGATCTCCGCGCCGATCACCGGGACCTCCGCCTCGGCGCTCGTCGTCGCGACGACGATGGGCTCGGTCGGCGCTCCGGCCTCGGCCACCAGCTTCTTCGCCGCTTCGAGATCGCGCTCTGTGACCTTGAGGGCGTCCCACGCCGCCTTGTACTTCTCGGGCGCGTAGCCCCAGGAGCCGGGCACGGCGGGTGCCTTCTGCGGCTCGCCGGCGCCGCTGATCACGGCGTCGATGATGCCCTTGCGGTCGATGGCCATGGAGAGCGCCTGCCGGATGCGCACATCGCGCAGCGGCCCCTTGCTGTCCATCACGATGGCGTTGAAGCCCTGGGTGGACTTGCCGTAGTAGACCGTGCCCTTGCCACTGGACGACAGCCGCTTCAGGGCGGACGGCGGCAGGAACCAACTGCCGTCGATGGAGTCGGACAGCAGGCCGTTGACCATGGCCGCCGGGTCGCGGACGAACCGGAACACGACCTCCGCCGACTTGGCCTTGTGCCGGGGGTCGAAGTAGTTTTCGTCCCGCTTCAGGGTCATCGACTGACCCTTGTCCCACTTGCTGAGGGAGAACGGGCCGACGCAGTTCACACCGCCGTCGGGCGTTCCGTACGCCTTCCCCTTGGCGGTGACCGTCGCCTTGCTGCCGACGATGCCCGCGGGGCTGCTCATGTACGAGTTGAAGAGCGCGTCCGGCTGCTTCAGGGTGACGGCGACTTCCAGCGGGCCCGTCGCCTTCACTGAAGAAACGTTTTCGTAAGCGCCCGACCAGAAGGACCCCGCCTTGGTGTCCAGATTGCGGTTGAGGCTGAAGGCCACGTCCTCGGCGGTCAGGGCCGTTCCGTCGTGGAAGGTCACTCCCGAGCGGACCTTGTACACCCAGGTCGTCGGGGTCGGGTTGGTGAAGGACTCGGCCAGTGCGGGTTCGACCGACATGTCGGGGGCGAGTCGCATCAGCCCCTCGCAGACGTTCGCCATGATCTGGCCGGTCTCGAAGCTGGCGTTGTAGATCCAGTCGAACGAGGAGGGCTCGGCGGAGACCGCCCAGGTGACCCGGTCCAGTGGTCCGGACGACTTCGGGGTCACCTCGGTGACGGTGAGCCCCTTCTGGCCTGCGGGCTTCTTGTCCTGGCTGACGCCGGAGCAGGCGGTCAGCGCCAATGTCCCGGCAACCAGGGCGACGGTGAGACGTCTGGTCCCTGACGGGACGGGGAGGGCGTTCAAGTGGAGTACCTCCGCGAGGGATTCGGGGTCACGCAGGGCAGGGCAACAGCGAAGGGCAAGGGGAGATTCGGGCAGCGGAGGAGCCATCCCGGCGGGGGTATCACCAACGTCTCGGCTGCGCTGCGGAGCCTTCGTGCTCGGCTTGTTGTGCGGCAGTTAACACCGGCGGATTCACGGGGTCAAGACTCTGAAAGAAACGTTTCTTTCAGAAAAAGAAACGTTTCTTTTCTGTCTCTCGTGCGTCATGATGCTGAGCCATGGCGGCTGTTTGGTCTTCCGCCTGACGATCTGAGCATTCCATCCATCGGAAGATGTGTGATGACCCTGCCCTGGATTCTGGTGACCGGGAACGGCGCCTTCGGCACCCTGGCCTCCCGGACCGAGCTGCACTACGCGGCCAACCCCAGCTCCGCCGTCGCCCTCGCCCTCGACGGCGAGGAGATCGACGGCCACCGGGTGGTCGGGCGCAGTCTCCTCTGGGGCGAGCGCCCGGAAGAGGCCCTCCTCCCCCTGCTCCGCACCGACGAGCCGCCCGCCGCGGTGATCTCGTGCGGTGTCTTCTCGGGACGGACCACCGTCACCGTCGAGCGCACCGCCGTCAACGTCGAGGACTTCCAGTTCGCCGAGGACGGGCGCAGGCCCGCCGGTGAACCGCTGTACGCCGACGGGCCGGCGGCCTACCTCTCCACCCTGCCCATCAAGGCCATGGCCACGGCGATGCGCGAGGCCGGAGTGCCCGCACTGATCTCCAACTCCGCCTCCACCCACGGTTGCAACGCCGTCATGTACACCGCACTGCACCTGACCGCACGGGCTGGGCTGCCCACCCGCTGCGGCTTCGTCCATCTGCCCGACACCCCGGAGCACGTGGCCCGCATCGGACACAACGGCCCCAGCATGTCCCTCGCGCTCCAGGTCTCCGCCCTGCGGGCCGGGCTCGCGGCGGTGGTGGCCCATCCGTCCGACATCCCCGTCCCCGCCAATGAATGGGAGTGGTGACAGCGCCATGTCCTTCGCACTCGACCTGCTGATCCGAAGCGGTCGCGTCCACGGTCGCGACGAGCTGGTGGACCTGCACATCCGCGACGGCAAGGTGATCGCCGTCGTACCGAGCGGCTCGATCGCCGTCGAAGCCGCGGACGTCCTCGACGCCGGCGGCGGACTGGTCTCCCGGTCCTTCACCGAACCCCACTACCACCCCGACAAGGCGTACAGCCGCAGCCTCGCACCCCGCGAGGCCAAGGACGCCTTCGAACGCGCCCGGCTCATCAAGACCGGCTTCACCGTCGAGGACGTCACCGCACGCGCGGTGCGCGCACTGAAACTGGCGTCCGCGAACGGCGTCACCACCCTGCGGGCCAACGTCGACGTCGACTCCTACTCCGGGCTGCGCGGACTGCACGGCGTACTGGCCGCCCGTGAGCAGGTGGCCCATCTGATGGATGTGGAGATCGTGGCCTTCCCCCAGGAAGGGCTCGACCGGGACCCCGCATCGCGCGGTCTGCTGGTGGAGGCGTTGTCATCGGGAGCCGACCTCATCGGCGGCTGGCCCAACGTCGAGGACACCCTGGAAGGCCAGCGCGCCAATGTCCGGGAGATCTTCGACCTCGCGGAACGCTTCGACGTGGACGTCGACATCCACGCCGACTGCATGATCGACGCGAACGAGACCATGTTGGAGTACATCGCCGAGGAGACCGTCCGCCGCGGCTACCAGGGCCGGGTCCTGGCCAGCCACTGCTGCGGCCTTGAGGTGTACGCGGACGCCGACGCGGCCCGTGTCGTCGCCGCCGTCGCCGAGGCCGACATCAAGATCGTGGTCATTCCGCTGAACCTGCTCGACGGCGGCCCGCGCGGACTGTCCCGCCCCGAGGAGTTGATGGCGGCCGGGGTGACCGTCGCCGCGGGCAGCGACAACATGAACGACGGCTGGTATCCGCTGGGCACCCTCGACCCGCTGGACCGGGCGCAGATGACGTTCCTCGGCGCCGGATTCCACGACGAAGGTGCCGTCGACACCGCCTGGGACATGGTCTGCGGACAGTCGGCCGCCGTACTCGGCGGACGCGCCGGTGACATCGAGGTCGGCGAGGACGCCGATCTGGTGCTGCTGGACGCACCCGACCGGGCCACGGCCATCGCCAACACGCCCGCCACCCGCACCACCCTGCGACGCGGGCAGGTGGTGAGCCGCCGGGACACCGGCAGCCGCATCCTGGAACCGGTGGCCCCGTGACCTCGTACACCCCCGCCCCCCACCCGGCCGCCGAGTCCGGCCGAAGCCCTCGGGCCCATGGCACCACGGCCCCGATGACCGCAGCCGCTCGAACCGCCGGGCTGCTGCGCACGGAGGCGGGCCGCCCCGTGGCGGAGCACACCACCGCGTCCGTCGACCGCATCGACCTCGCGATCACCGGCGCCACCGTCGTGACCCCGGAAGGTGCACGCCCCGCCACCGTGCTGGTCAGCGAAGGGCGGGTGTCCGCCCTCGTGCCACCGGCCACCGCCGTCAGCGCCGCACGACGTATCGACGCCACCGGACTCCATCTGATCCCCGGGGTGATCGACCTCCACGTCCACTTCGACGTCCCCGGCATCTCCCTGACGGACGACTTCCACACCGGTACGAGGTCGGCGGCGGCCGGCGGCGTCACCTTCGTCGTCGAGCACCCTTTCTCCGACCCGCCGACCACCACCGCAGCCCGCTACGCGGCCAAGACCGAACAGGCCGCCGCCGGTGCCGTCGTCGACTTCGGCCTCTGGGGCGCCCTCACCCGGCCCTCCCTCGACGAGATGGCCGGACAGCACCGGCTCGGAGCGCCCGGTTTCAAGGCGTTCCTGCCCGACAACGACATGGACTTCCCGCCCGCCACCGAATCCGATCTGCGCACCGGAATGACCACCGCCGCCCGGCTCGGTGCCCGGGTGCTGGTCCACGCCGAGGAGCGGGAGGCCCTCGCCCACGGCGAAGCCGCCCTCCGGGCCGCCGGGCGCACCGACTACGCCGCCCTGCTGGAGGCCCGCCCACCGGCCACGGAGATCAACGCCGTGCGCGAGGTGCTGCGGCTCGCCCGGGAAACCGGCTGCGCCGTCCACCTCGTCCACCTCTCCACCCCCGAGGCCATCGACCTGGTCACCGAGGCCCGCGCCGCAGGTCTCGACGCGACCTGCGAGGTCACCGCACACCATCTGCTGCTCACCGCTGCCGAACTGCCCGAACTGGGCGGGTTCGGAGTCTGCGCACCACCGCTGCGCGACGCCCACCAGGTGGAACGCCTATGGGAGCGGGTACGGGCCGGACGGGTCCACGCAATCGTCTCCGACCACTGTCCCTACGGCCGCGCCGACAAACTCGCCGCCGACGAGGACGTCTTCGGCTGCCCCTTCGGCATCCAGAGCGTGCAGGAGTACGTCCCCCTCGTCATCAGCGAGGCCCTCGGCCGCGGCATGCAGCTCACCGAGATCGTGCCCCTGATGACGAGCGGCCCCGCCCGACTCGTGGGCGCCGACCGGGCCAAGGGCACGGTCGCCGTCGGCATGGACGCCGACTTCGCCCTGCTCGACCTGGACGCCCACTGGGTGGTCAGCGCCGAGGACCAGCAGCACGCCGAGGAGCAGTGGTCCCCGTACGACGGGCGCACCAGCACGGTCAAGGTCGTCAGGACCCTGGTGCGGGGACGGACCGTGGCCCAGGACGGCACGGTCGTCGCCGCCGGGGGTACGGGCCGCTTCCTCCCCCTGACCGGGCCCCTCGCCCCCGCCCCCGCCCCGGACGAGGAGGCACGATGAGCGAGCCGACGACCCCACGGCCGGACGTGGCCCGCGGCGCGGCCGAGTTGCTGCACACCTGCCTGGCCTGCACCGGAGCGGACCGGGTGCTGGTGCTCACCGACCGCGCGACCCGCCCGCTGGCCGAGGTCATCGCCGACCAGGCCAGGAGTGTGACCAGCGCGTCCGTCGCCGTCATCCCCGACATCGCCGCGGGCTATGAGACGGCCCGCCAGGAGATCGAGCGCGCGCTCGACACCCACCGCCCCACCGTCACCGTGTTCGCGGCGGCCGACCCCGGCGATCTGCTCGCCTGGGACCCGACGTTCTGGGACCACTTGGAACGCCTCGGCGCCCGCCACGCCCATATGCCCGCGCTCGACGACGTCTGCCTGGGCATCGGCATGGCCGTGGACTACACCGAGGTCGCCCGGTTCACCCTCGGGGTCCGCGACCTCCTCGCCGGTACGCGCTCCGCCCACATCACCAGCGCCACCGGCACCGACCTCTCCCTGACCTGCTCACCGGACCGCCCCTGGACCCCGTTCACGGGCCTCTACCAGTGCGGTGGACAGGGCGGGAGGCTCCCGCAGGGCGAGGTGTTCTGCACCCCGCTCACCGCCGAGGGGATACTCGCCGTCTCGGTCGTCGGATACCCCTTCAACGCCGAATCCGGACTGCTCGCCGAACCGCTGTTGATCGAAGTCGCCGACGGCTCGGCCGTGGCCTTCGACCACCCCGACGAGCGGTTCGCCTCCCGCCTCGGCACCTGGCTCGGCGACGCCCCCGGCGGGCTGCGCCTGGGCGAATTCGCCCTCGGCACCAATCGATCCCTGCCGGCCATCACCGGAAACCTCCTGTTCGACGAGAACGTGCCCGGGGTCCACATCGCCTTCGGCCACCCCTTTCCCGACTACACGGGCGCCGACTGGGAGTCCCCGGTCCACGTCGACATGGTCGTCGAGCGCCCCAGCGTCCACATGGACGGCCTCACCGTCCTCACCGACGGCCGGTACCGCATACCCGACCGTCTACCAAGGAGTTGACCATGACGAACCCGACCGTCCACCACGTCAGCGCCAGCCGGGGCCGTGTCCGGGCCGCGTACACCCTGATGTGCCCGGAGAACCTGGTCGAGAACGCCCTTCCGCACCTCACCGGCGTCAACGCCATGCCGCTGGCCACCCCGCGTTCCCTGCCGGCCCGCTTCGGCGAGTACCTGCTGGAGTTCGAACCCGGGGGCAGGAGCACCCGCCCCCTCGGCGCCGGCTTCGAGAACTTCCTGTACGTACTCGACGGCGAGGCGCACCTATCCGCCGACACCCACACCACCACCCTGCCGCCGGGCGGTTACGCCTTCTTCCCCGAGGGCGTCGAGTTCTCCGTCGAGGCCCCCGGAGCGACCCGGGTGCTCTGGGTCAAGCGCCGCTACGAGCGGGTCGCGGGCGTCGCCGACCCGGAGGTGGTGATCGGACACGTCGACGAGGTCACCCACCACCCGGACGACACCATCGGCGGCACGTACGCGCCGCTGCTGCCGCTCGACGAGCGCTACGACATGGCGATGAACTTCATGCGGTTCGAGGTGGGTTCCCGGTTCCAGATGGTCGAGGTCCACCACCAGGAACACGGGCTCTACATGACCGAAGGAGAAGGCGTCTACTACCTCGGCGACGACCACGTCGAGGTCTCGGCCGGCGACTTCATCTACATGGCGCCCTACTGCCCCCAGTCCTTCTACGCGACCGGAAGCACCCGCCCCTCGTACCTCCTCTACAAGGACATCAACCGTGACGGCTTCTAAGCACCCCACCGAACCGACCTCCGCCGAACTGGTCGTCGAGGGCGCGACCCTCGACGGGCGGATCGTCGACGTCGTCGTCCGGGACGGACGCATCGCCGCGCTGGGGCCCGGCGCCGCCGCGAACACCGCAGCCGTAGAAAGGATCGAGGCCCGCGGCGGACTGCTCACCCCCGCGTTCGTCGAACCCCACAGCCATCCCGACAAGGCACTCAGCCGCCGCTCGATCGCTCCGCTCGGGCTGCCCACCCGGCTCACCCACCGGCCCGCGCTGATGCAGCGGCAACGCGACCTCAAGGCCACGTTCACCCGGGACGAAGTCGCCGGCCGGGCGGGGGACTTCCTCCGACTGGCAGCCGCCCAGGGCGTTGGAACCGTCGCGGGGCAGGCCGACATCGACAGCGTGACCGGGCTGACCTCGTTCGAAGGGGTCCTGGACGCCCGCGAGAAGCACCTGGACCTGCTCGATCTGAGGGTGACCGCATTCCCCCAGGAGGGACTGGTCCAGGACCCCGGCGCCTACGACCTGGTCGCCGCAGCCCTCGCCTCCGGGGCCCACCGGGTCGGCGGCTGGCCCAACAACGAGCGGTCCTTCGAGGACCAGATCTCCCACCTCGACCAGGTCTTCGCCCTGGCCGAACGGTTCGGCGTCGCCATCGACATCAACATCGACTACTTCACCGACCCCACCGAGCGGCTGCTCGAACCGCTCGCCGAACGCACCCTCGCCCACGGGATGCAGGGCCTGGTCAACGCCAACCACGTCGGCGCCCTGGAGACCTACCCGGACGACGACGCCCGCCGCGTCATCGCCAAGGTCGCCGAGGCCGGGATCGCCGTGACCGTCTGCCCGACCAACCTCGCCGGCTCGTACCCGTACCGCGGCGTCTCACGCGCAGCCGAACTCCTCGCGGCCGGGGTCAGCGTGGCGGTCGGCACCGGAAACCTCCAGGACAACTGGGAGCCCTTCGGCAATCTCGACCCGCTCGACCTCGCCCGGCTCGCCTGGCACGCCTTCCCGCTCAGCGACGAGGACGACGAGGGCATCGAGACCGCCTGGCGCCTGGTCACCGAGAACGCCGCCCGGGCCGTCGGCGTACCCCACGAACCCCTGCGCACCGGCGGACGGGCCGACTTCGTGGTCCTCGCGGCCACGACGAAGACGGACGCACTCCGCAACGAGCCCGGACCCCGCTGGACCGTGCGCGGCGGCCGGGTGGTGGCCGGCCGCGTCGGCACGATGTGGACCGCACCCGCACCCGAGCCGGTGAGGTCGAACTGACGGCGGTACGGGAGGGGCGGCGGCCGGCGCGGGAAATCGGACCGTCGACATCCGTCCCCCTCCCGCCCCACCCGTCGTACCGTATGCATACATGCGCGGCTCCTCGCGCCCCACGACGTCCGCGTCGGCTCCGAGCGATTCGCCCTCGCCTCCAGCAGGGCTTCGAGTGAATCTGGTGGTTCCGTGGTGAAGGTGACCAAGCCCGCGGTCGGCAGGGTGACGATCCGTGATGTCGCCGCGGCGGCCGGGGTGTCGGTGACGACCGTATCCGACGCGCTCAACGGCAAGGGCAAGCTCCGCGAGGCGACCCGTGAGCGGATCAAACAGACCGCCCACTCGCTCGGCTACCGCCCCAGCCGGGTGGCGCAGGCGTTCCGGCACGGCCGTACCGGCACCATCGCCCTCGTCCTCCCGCACCGCGACGTCAGCGGCAACGAGTACGACATGATCGGCCTCGACTACTACATGACGATCGCGTCCGGTTCGGCGCGCGCCGCCTTCAGCGAGGGGTACGCCCTGATGCTGACGCCCCGCATCAGCACCGAGGACGAGTGGCGGCTCATCGGCCCGGACGGCGTGGTGCTCTGCGACCCGGCGGCGAGCGACCCGCGCATCGACATGTTGGAGGGCATGGGCATCCCGGTCGTCTCCATCGAACGCGACCCGGAGCGCCCGGACCGCCCCTTCTACGTCTCCGGCGACAACGAGCAGAACATGCGCGATCTGCTCGACCACCTGCACCAGGGCGGCGCACGCAGGATCGCCCTGCTGTCGGCACGCTCCTCCTGGGCGTGGACATTGGAAGGAGAACACGCCTACGAGTCCTGGTGCGCCGAACGGGCACTGCAACCCCTGGTCGCCCATGTCTCCGTCGACCGACTGGAGGCGGACTCCTACCGCGCCGCCTGCGCCCTGCTCGACGCCGACGAGCCACCGGACGCGCTGATCGCCTCCGCCGAGCAGTACAGCGAGGGCGTGACCCGCGCCTGCCGTGAGCGGGGCGTGCGCATTCCCGAGGACGTGATGCTGGCCATCGGCATCGACAACCGCTTCGCCCAGCAGGCCGACCCGCCCATCACCGCCATCGACCTCAGGCCCGCCGATCAGGCGGGCGCGGCCGTCGACATGCTGCTCAAACGGCTGGGCGGCCAGCAGGTCGTCCGCCCATCGGTGGTGCCGAGCCAACTGCGCGTACGGGCCAGCACCAGCCGACACTGACCCCCGTCACCGCTGTGCCCGCCGACCCCCATCGCCGCCGCAACCCGGCGAGACGGGTCGGCATGTCAACCAGCGGCGGCCGTTCCCACACCCCCTCCGTGTGTCCGGACGGCGGTCCGTCCTGGCGGCAGTCCACCCCGGGGGCACGAAGGACCCGCCCCGGACGGCGTTCCGGCCCAGCCAGGAGCGCGGCGGTTACCGGACCGCTGACCCGGCACCCATCGCCACCGCACCACCGATCATGAAGGGACCGTAGCGAATGTGTTCCGAGAAGCGGTGAACCGCGGCGCCGAGGGGATACTCAGTGCATGTCTGCCGAGTACACCACCTTCGGGTTGGCACCGGCGATGCGGGCCGGGGGAGTTCTCGCAAGCGGCGTCTTCAAGACGCATCGGGACTTCATGGACTTCATCGTCGGCGGCCAACCACTGCTGCTCCAGCTCAGCGACCTCGACGCGGTCTCCCCGCTGGCCTCCGACGTACCCCCGGCGATCTTCACCGCGGAGGTGCGCACCCTGCTCCTCGACGCACCCGCACCGCTGGAGGGCGGCCGTTGCGTGATCTACGCCTGCCCCGAGTGCGCCGACCTCGGCTGCGGCGCGGTGACGGCCGTCATCGAGCGCGACGGTGACGACGTCGTCTGGCGGGACTTCGCCTGGCAGACGTCAGAGCACGCGGACCTGGAGCGCGAGGGCTACGAGGGGCTCGGGCCGTTCCGCTTCCACGGCGCCACCTATCGGGCCGAGTTGGAGCGTCTGATCGCCGCCACGGCAGCGGACGCGACCGTGCCGCCCGCCCAGCCCCCGCGCAGACGCGTGCTGTTGATCGGCGCCCGCGCCTCCGTCCTGCGTAAACTCGCCGCAGCGCTGCGCACGATCGGGGTCGGCGCCGACATCTCCCGCGACGCCGCCCGCGTGCCCGCCGAGGAACTGCGCACCTACGGCGTGGTCGCCTTCGGCCGTGCGGTCGGCGCAGAGGAGCGCGCCGGTGTACGGGCGGCGTTCACCGCGGCCGGAGCGGACGTCACCTTCGTCGACGGGCTCGCGCCCGTCATCCCCGTCCTGGTGGCCCAGATCGAGGGCGCCTTCCCCCGTGGGCCGTGGGAGGCACCGCGACTCACGGAGCTGACCGTGGGCGACGGCGAAGCCCTGCTGACCGTGACCTCCCCCTGCGAGGTGCTGGTGATGGCGTACCGGCTCGACCGGCTGTACCGCACCCATGAGCAGGAGGTCTTCACCGGGACGCTCGATGTGGGGGAGCACCGCGTTCCGCTGCCACCGCGTGCGGTCAAGGGCTCGTCCTATCTCGTGGTCCGATCGGTCGACTCCGTCCTGGTCGCCCCTACATCCCCTTGATGTCACGGATGTCACAGATGCCGCTGATGCTGCGCTCGCCGGTGCCCGGCATCACACGACCGGCCCGGGGGGCGCCCGGCACCGGTGCCGGGCACCCACAGGAGTGCGAGCCTTAGAATCGGCGTCTGATGACTGCCACCCTCGTCGCCAAGGACCTCGCCGCAGGCCACGGCGCCCGCTCCCTGTTCTCCTCCCTCGATCTCGTCGTCGCACCCGGCGATGTGATCGGGCTGGTCGGTGTCAACGGTGCGGGCAAGTCCACCCTGCTGCGTCTGCTCGCCGGCCTGGACCAGCCCGAACACGGAGAGCTACGGCTCTCCCCGCCGACCGCCACGGTCGGCCATCTCCCACAGGAGCCGGAACGCAGACCGGGGGAGTCGGTGCGCGCATTCCTCGCCCGCCGCACCGGCGTCGCCGCCGCCCAGGAGGAGATGGACCGGGCGGCCGATGCCCTCGCCGAGGGATCACCGGGCGCCGACGACGCCTACTCCACCAGCCTGGAGCGCTGGCTCGCACTCGGCGGTGCCGACCTCGACGAACGAGCCGAAGAGATCGCCGCCTCCCTCGGGCTCTCCACCGGCCGGTGTGTCCTCGACCTCCCGATGACCGCACTCTCCGGCGGCCAGGCGGCCCGGGCGCAACTCGCCTCCCTGCTGCTCTCCCGCTACGACGTCTTCCTCCTCGACGAGCCCACCAACGACCTCGACCTGGAGGGCCTGGAACGGCTGGAGGGCTTCGTCCGCGGACTGCGCGCGGGCACGGTCGTGGTCAGCCACGACCGCGAGTTCCTCACCCGTACCGTCACCAAGGTCCTGGAACTCGACCTCGCCCAACGCCACATCACCCTGTACGGCGGCGGCTACGACTCCTACCTGGAGGAACGGGAATCCGCCCGGCGGCACGCCCGCGAGGAGTTCGACGAGTACGCCGACAAGAAGGCGGCACTCGAAGGGCGCGCCCGGATGCAGCGGTCCTGGATGGACAAGGGCGTCAAGAACGCCCGGCGCAAGGCCGGCGACAACGACAAGCTCGGACGGAAGTTCCGCAGCGAGGCCAGCGAGAAGCAGGCCGCCAAGGCCCGCCAGACACAACGCATGATCGAACGACTCGATGTGGTGGCGGAACCCCGTAAGGAGTGGGAACTGCGGATGGAGATCGCCGCCGCACCCCGTTCGGGATCGGTCGTGGCCACCCTGCAACAGGCGGAGGTCCGCCGCGGCGACTTCCACTGCGGACCGCTCACGCTCCAGATCGACTGGGCGGACCGGGTGGTCATCACCGGAGCCAACGGCTCGGGCAAGTCCACCCTTCTCGCGGCCCTCCTCGGACGGCTGCCGCTGGACGCGGGCAGTGCCGCACTCGGCCCCGGTGTCGTCGTCGGAGAGGTCGACCAGGCCAGGGCGCTCTTCCACGGTCCCGAAACCCTGCTCGACGCCTTCTGCGCCGCCGTCCCGGACACCTCACCCGCGGATGTGCGCACCCTGCTCGCCAAGTTCGGCCTCACCGCGGACCATGTGCTGCGACCCGCGACCACCCTCTCACCGGGCGAACGCACCCGGGCCGCACTTGCCCTGCTCCAGTGCCGCGGGGTCAACCTCCTCGTCCTCGACGAGCCGACCAACCATCTCGACCTGCCCGCCATCGAGCAGTTGGAAGCGGCGCTCGACCGTTACGAGGGAACGCTGCTGCTGGTGACCCACGACCGTCGAATGCTGACCGCGGTCCGCACCACCCGACGCATCGAAGTGGCCGACGGGAAGATCACCGAGAGCTGACCGTGGGGACCGGGCGACCGGTCCCCACGGCCCGAGGGATCAGCGGCGCCGATCCGGCCCGGTCAGCCCGGCCTTGCGCAGCGCATCGGCCATCGCACTGTTCGTCGGTGCCGGCACCTGGCGCTCGCCACCGCGCCCGCCCTGCTGCTGACGGCGCTGCTGGCCCCTACCACCGCGGTCGTTGCGGCCGGCGTTTCCGTTGCGTTCGCTGCGGTCGTTGCGTTCTCCGCTGGCGCCGCGGCTCCGAGGAGCGCGCCCGCCGCCCTCCCCGTTCTTCGGTGCGGCCTCGTCGTCGAGCCGCAACGTCAGAGCGATCCGCTTGCGCGGAATGTCCACGTCGATGACCTTCACCTTGACGACATCACCCGGCTTGGCCACGTCCCGCGGATCCTTGACGAAGGTCCGCGACATCGCCGACACATGGACCAGCCCGTCCTGGTGCACCCCGATGTCCACGAACGCGCCGAACGCCGCCACATTGGTGACCACGCCTTCGAGCACCATCCCGGGCGTCAGATCGCCGATCTTCTCCACGCCCTCCTTGAAGGAGGCCGTGCGGAACGCGGGCCTCGGGTCCCGACCCGGCTTCTCCAACTCCCGCAGGATGTCCGTCACCGTCGGCAACCCGAACGTCTCGTCGACGAAGTCGTCGGGCCGGAGCGACCGCAGCGCACCCGTGTTGCCGATCAGCGACGCGACCGCGCCACCGGTCGATTTCACCATGCGGCGCACCACCGGATATGCCTCCGGGTGGACGCTGGAGCCGTCCAGCGGGTCATCGCCGTCCCGGATCCGCAGGAACCCGGCGCA
Source organism: Streptomyces sp. NPDC005963 (assembly GCF_040638655.1). Lineage (NCBI taxonomy): Bacteria > Bacillati > Actinomycetota > Actinomycetes > Kitasatosporales > Streptomycetaceae > Streptomyces > Streptomyces sp. NPDC005963. The sequence continues at coordinate 288,734 of NZ_JBEXVD010000006.1, forward strand.
CTGCTCGTACGCCTTCGGTCCGAGCCGTGCCACATCCTTGAGCGCCTTCCGCGAGCGGAAGGGGCCGTTGGCGTCCCGGTGCGCCACGATGTTCTCGGCGAGACCGGCGCCGATGCCCGAGACCCGTGAGAGCAGGGGTGCGGAAGCGGTGTTGACGTCCACGCCGACCCCGTTCACACAGTCCTCGACCACCGTGTCCAAGGAGCGCGAGAGCTTCACCTCGGACAGGTCGTGCTGGTACTGGCCGACACCGATCGACTTCGGGTCGATCTTCACCAACTCGGCCAACGGGTCCTGCAACCGGCGCGCGATCGAGACGGCCCCGCGCAGCGACACATCGAGGCTCGGCAACTCCTGCGAGGCGAAAGCGGATGCGGAGTAGACCGATGCCCCCGCCTCCGAGACCATCACCTTCGTCAGGTTCAACTCGGGGTGCCGGGCGATGAGTTCGCCCGCGAGCTTGTCCGTCTCGCGGGATGCCGTGCCGTTGCCGATGGCAACGAGGTCGACCGCGTGCTCCCGGGCGAGCTGCGCCAGCCGGGCCAGCGACTGGTCCCATTTGTTGGCGGGCACGTGCGGATGGATCGTGTCCGTGGCGACCACCTTGCCCGTCGCATCCACGACGGCCACCTTCACGCCCGTACGGAAGCCGGGGTCGAGCCCCAGCGTCGCCCGGGTGCCGGCCGGTGCGGCGAGCAGGAGATCGCGCAGGTTCGCGGCGAACACCCGCACCGCCTCGTCCTCGGCCGCGGTCCGCAGCCGCAGCCGCAGATCGATACCGAGGTGCACCAGCACCCGGGTCCGCCAGGCCCATCGCACGGTGTCCGCGAGCCACTTGTCGCCGGGGCGACCGCGGTCGGCGACGCCGAAGCGGCGCGCGATCGCGTTCTCGTAGGCGGAGGGACCCGGCTCGTCGGACGGCGCGTCCGGCTCCAACGTGAGGTCGAGGACGTCTTCCTTCTCGCCCCGCAACATGGCCAGCACCCGGTGCGACGGCAGTTCGGTGAAGGGTTCCGCGAAGTCGAAGTAGTCGGCGAACTTCGCTCCGGGCTCCTCCTTGCCCTCACGCACCTTCGCGGCCACCCTGCCCCGCGTCCACATGCGTTCCCTCAGCTCGCCGATGAGGTCGGCGTCCTCCGAGAACTTCTCGGTCAGGACGGCCCGGGCGCCCTCCAGCGCGGCGGCCGGGTCGGCGACGCCCTTGTCCACGTCCACGAAGGCCGCGGCGGCCGTGAGCGGCTCCACCGTCGGATCGGCGAGGAGCCCCTCGGCCAACGGCTCCAACCCCGCCTCGCGGGCGATCTGTGCCTTGGTGCGCCGCTTGGGCTTGAACGGCAGATAGATGTCCTCCAAGCGCGCCTTGGTGTCCGCGCTGCGGATCTGCGCCTCCAGGGCGGCATCCAGCTTGCCCTGCTCGCGCACGGACTCAAGGATCGCCGCCCGCCGGTCCTCCAACTCCCGCAGGTACCGCAGGCGCTCTTCGAGCGTGCGCAACTGCGCGTCGTCGAGCATCTCGGTCGCTTCCTTGCGGTAGCGCGCGATGAACGGCACGGTGGACCCGCCGTCCAGCAAGTCCACGGCCGCCTTGACCTGCCGTTCCCGTACGCCGAGTTCCTCGGCGATCCTGCCTTCGATGGACGTCGTCACGGTTCCCCGACTCGCCTTCCCGTACTGCCAAGTGCCTGAGAGTGCATTGTGCCGGTACGCCGGGACGGATGTCGCGCTGCCCGCCCCTCAGGCACGTCGCGTACGACCTCCACGGCCCGATGCCCCGCCGAAGAGACGGGCCAGCAGACGGAACGGCAGGGTGACGACGGTGGCGACGGCTGAGCCGAGCGTGCGGAGCACATCGGCGATGGCACGGAACATGGGAACCTCCTGATGGCGTGGTGTGCGGTCAGGGGTCGGCTTGCCCCGGGCGGCGCGTCCAAACACGACCGGACGTCCGGGACCCGAACCGCTCGCCGAACCGTCCGGCCACACACGGTCACCACAGCGAAGCGAGAACTAGCGCTGGCGCAGGCCCCCGGCCGGACGCCCGGGTCCCGCCTCCGGCACCGCCCAGGCGAACCGCGGTGGGCGGCGCTCCAGGAAGGCGGCGACGCCCTCGGTCACCTCGTCGGCCGAGCGTGCCTGCTCCGCCCAGTAGGCGTCCCGGTCCACCCGGCCGGCCGCGAACTCCTTCGCCGCAGCCTGTGTGAGCTGGGAGCGAGCGGCGAGGATCCGGGTGAAGGCGGTGACCCGCTCGCCCAGTGTCCCGGTCGGGAGGACCTCGTCCACCAGACCGGTCCCCAGTGCCCGCTCCGCGTCGATCAGCTCGGCGGAGAACAGCAGGTACTTCGTTGCGGAGGGGCCCACCAACGACACCAGTCGACGGGTCGAGGACGACGGATAGACGATGCCCAGCTTGGCCGGCGTCACCCCGAACAGGGCCCCTTCCTCGGCGAACCGCAGATCACAGGCCACCGCGAGCTGGCAGCCGCCGCCCACGCAGTGGCCGCGCACGGCCGCGACGGTCGGCTTGGGGAAGGCCGCCAGGGCGGTCTCCGCGCGGGCGGCGAGGGCCTGCGAGGTCTCACCGGTCCCGCGCAGCGAGGTGATGTCGGCGCCGGCGCAGAAGGTGGCCCCCGCCCCGGTGAGCACCAGGGCGCGGACGGCGGGGTCGCCCGCCAGTGGTTCGAGGAGCTCCGCCAGCTCGTGCCACATCGTTGCGGTCATGGCGTTGCGTTTGGCCGGATTGCTGATCACAACGGTGGCCACACCGTCCGTGACGCTGTGGGTCACCCGCGGTGGGGTGCTCGGCTGGGCTGGTGACTCCATGGGGCGGATGCTATCCGCCACCAGCGGATCTACGATCAAGGAGGGGCAGCGGGGGGCTCGGCAAGGAGGAAGCGATGGCCGGTACCGCTCAGGCTCCCAAGAAACTGAAGCGCAACTTCAGTCTGCTTGCCGGGCTCGGTGTGATCCTCGTGCTCGCCGGACTCGTCGGCCTGGTCTACACCTGGGCGGCGACCCTCACTTCCATGCTGCTGTTCGGCTGGCTGCTGCTCATCGGCGGGGCGATCGGGCTGCTGCACGCCATCGAGTCACGGGGCAGCGACTACTTCTGGCTGGCCGTGGTGGTCGCGGCCCTCAACATCGCCGCGGGAATCGTGGTGATCCGGCACCCCGAGGGGTCGGCGGAGGCCCTGACATTGTTCGCGGCGCTCCTGTTCCTCACGGGCGGGCTCTTCCGCCTGGTGGGTTCCCTGGTCGTACGGGGGCCGCAGTTCGGCTGGACGCTGCTCCAGGGCGCCTTCGGACTGCTGCTGGGCATTCTGGTCCTCGGCAATTGGCCCGAGAGCAGTCGGTACGTACTGGGGCTGTTCTTCTCGCTGGCCCTGCTCTTCGACGGACTCGGCCTGTTGGCGATCGGGGTAGGCGGCCGTCGGATCGTCCGCATGGTCGCCGAGCCGGCGGACACGGGAGGGCGGTCGGCCGCCCCCGGTACGGCGGACCCCTTTCCCGACGGCGGACCCGAAGGCGGACCCGGAGCCGGGCCTGACGGCCGTGGCGGGCCCGACCCGCAGCGGCCAGAAGGGGGCCAGGACCAGTCGCGCGGTTGACCCTGGCATACGCGTGTGGTCAATACGGGTCAATTGGTGCTGACTTCTGTTCAGTGCCACTGACCGGACCGGCTCGCTGCCAAGACTGTTGACTCGATGGTCAGTAACAGTCGAGCCAAGGGCGGTACCGCAACGATGGAGAGCCGTGGGAGCGTCCCTGCGCATCCACTTCCCTATGAGGGCGTCTGGCGGTTCACCGCCCCGACGGTCGAGGTGTCGGTGCCCCAGTCCCGGCAGGCGGTGCGGGACCTCCTGCACCGCCAGCGCGTTCCCTTGGGGGACGACCTCCTCCAGGGCCTCCTCCTGATCGTCTCCGAGCTCGTCACCAATGCCGTCAAGCACGCCGCCGTGCTCTCGCCCGAGGTGATCGTCGAGGTCACGGTGGTCGGGCAGCGCGTACGGGTCTGCGTCGAGGACGACCACCCCTACCGCCCGCAGGCGCTGGAGTCGGACTGGCGGCAGACCGGAGGCCGCGGATTGCACCTGGTGCGGGAGATCACGCGCGAGGCGGGCGGCAGTCACGCCGTCGAACACACCGCGCGGGGCGGAAAGGTCGTGTGGGTGGAGCTGCCGTTGACAGGGTGCTGAGGGACGCCCGGCGGGGCGTCCCTACCGCGCTGCCGCTACCAACCGCAGGCGCGCCCCGTCATTTCCCTGACCGCCGGACGCGCCGCGTCCAGCACCGTCGTGAACCAGGTCGAGAAGGTGTCCTTCTCCACGCGCTCGGCCAACTCGTCCGCCGTGACGTACGCGGTCTCGCCGACCTCGTCGGGGTCGGGGAGGACGGGGGCCTGGACGAGCCCTACGAAGAGGTGGTTGTACTCCTGCTCCACCAGGCCGGACGCGGGGTCCGGGTGGTTGTAGCGCACCGTGCCCGCTGCGGCGAGCAGCGAGGGCGAGAGGCCGAGTTCCTCGTGGGTGCGCCGGGCTGCGGCGGCGAACGGCGCCTCACCCGGGTACGGGTGTCCACAGCAGGTGTTCGACCAGACTTCGGGGGAGTGGTACTTGCCCGCGGCGCGGCGCTGGATGAGCAGGCGCCCCTGCTCGTCGAAGAGGAAGACGGAGAACGCCCGGTGCAGTTGTCCGGGTGCCTGATGGGCGGCGAGCTTCTCGGCGGTGCCGACGGTGTTGCCCTGCTCGTCGACCAGTTCGAGCAGAATCGTGGGGGGTGCACTGTTCGTGGCGGTGGCTGGTGAGGTCGGCATAACCATCCTTCGCATGTGGTCCTCGCCCTGAGGGGCCTGCCTAGTCTGCCGTACAAAAGCGGCTTGTCCGCACCTCTGCTTGTCCGGGCATGTCCTTTAATGTCCATTTCGCTAGCCCGGGCCCCGGCATTCACCCGGGCCAGGGGCGGCACTCCGCTGGTCGTGGAAACGGATCGTGCCCCGTGCCGTCCGGCGGCACACTCCAAGGTCAATCAAACACCAGTTCCGCCGAGGCCCTCACACCGGTATGCCGATCGCGGGGGACCGCCACGCACCGGGCTCCGCAAGGCGTCGAAGTGCACTCATGTGAGGGGCCGCCGAGTCATCTGTGACTCGGCGGCCCCTCACATCGACGGTCCCGGGAGGTTCACCTCAGTGGCACACCTTCGCCTCGTGCTCGGCATGGCCCACGGGCTCCAGTTGGAACGTGCAGTGCTCCACGTCGAAGTGGTCTCCCAGGCACTCCTGGAGGTCGTGCAGGATCTTCTCGTGACCCTCCTGCTCCAGGGCGTCGGGGCTCACCACCACGTGCGCGGACAGGACCGGCATCCCGGAGGTGATGGTCCAGGCGTGCAGGTCGTGTACGTCCTCCACGCCGGGCAGTGCGGTGATGTGCGCCCGTACGTCGGCCATGTCGACGTCCTTGGGGGCGGACTCCAGGAGGACGTTCAGCGTCTCCCGGAGCAGCTTGAAGGTGCGCGGCACGATCATCAGGGCGATCACCAGCGAAGCGATCGGGTCGGCGGCCTGCCAACCGGTGGTGATGATGATCGTGGCGGACACCAGGACGGCGAGGGACCCGAGGGTGTCCGCGAGGACCTCCAGATACGCCCCGCGCACATTGAGACTCTCCTTCTGCCCGCGCATCAGCAGCGAGAGGGAGATGATGTTGGCGACCATGCCGACCGCGGCGAAGGCGATGGTCAGGCCGCCCTGGGTCTCGGAGGGGGTGATGAAACGCTCCACCGCCTCGAAGAGGACGAAGCCGCCGACTCCGAGCAGCAGCAGACAGTTCGCGAGGGCCGCGAGTATCTCCGCCCGGGCGAGACCGAAGGTCCGGTTCTGGCTGGGGGGTCGATTGGCGAAATGGATGGCCATCAGGGCCATGGCGAGACCGACGCCGTCGGTCGCCATGTGGGCCGCGTCGGCGACCAGGGCGAGGGAGCCGGTGATCACACCGCCGACGATCTCCAGCACCATCACGCTCAGCGTGATCGCGAGCGCGATCCGCAACCGCCCCTTGTAAGCCGCGGCTGCCGTGCCCGTCGGTGGTGCGTGAGAGTGCGAATGCGAGTGTCCGTGGTCGTGCCCAGCCCCCATAGGAGACGCCTCCCGGTCATCGAACAATGATCTGTCGAATCCACAGTGAACTACGGGTGGGGGGTATAGGCAACACGGCACTGAACACCGTTGTCATATCCTCTGACCTGCGGAAATGTTCCGCAGGTCAGAGAGTCGGCCGGACATTTCAGCCCGTCCGAAGAGTGAGACGGCCCTGCTGCCCCCCGGCGCGAGCGCCCCCGCGCACCTGCCGTGAGGGCGTCGAGGTGCGCGCCCGCAAACGAAGACCGGGTCGGGGCGTGTGCCCCGACCCGGTCCCAGGGCCCGTACGCGTCCTACTCCGGGTGCCGCAGCCGCCAGCCTGCCCAGGCGGACTCCACCATCTCGCGCACCCCGTGCGACGCCGACCACCCCAGCTCGTCGCCGATCAGACCGACCGAGGCCACCGCCTTCGCCGCGTCACCCGGCCGCCGCGGCTCGACCACGGGCTCCCCGGTGTATCCGGTGACCTCGGCCACCAGATCGGCGAGCTCCCGCACGGAGACGCCGACCCCCCGGCCGATGTTGACGGTGAGGTCACCGCGCGCCTCGCCCCCGGCCAGCCTGCGCGCCACGGTGAGGTGGGCGTTCGCAAGATCGGCCACGTGGATGTAGTCGCGGATGCAGGTGCCGTCCGGCGTCGGATAGTCGTCGCCGAAGATCCGCGGTGCCTCTCCGCGCGTGATGCGGTCGAAGAACATCGGGATGATGTTGAAGACCCCGGTGTCGGCCAACTCGGGTGTGGCGGTGCCCGCCACGTTGAAGTAGCGCAGACAGGCCGTCGACAGCCCGTGGGCCCGGCCCGTCGCCCGCACCAGCCATTCCCCGGCCAGTTTGGTCTCGCCGTAAGGATTGATCGGCACGCACGGTGCCGACTCCGGGATCAAGTCCAGCTCGGGGACGCCGTACACCGCCGCCGACGATGAGAAGAGGAATCTCTCTACGCCGCCCTTGACGACAGCTTCCAACAACACGGTCAGACCGTGAACATTCTCCTGGTAGTAGTGGAGCGGCTGCTCCACAGACTGACCAACCTGCTTCTTTGCCGCTAGATGTACAACCCCCGTGACATCGTGAGTCGCGATGGTGTGATCCACCACTTGCCGGTCCAGCACCGAACCGCGCACAAGCGGAATCTCTTGGGGGAGACGCTCAACGATCCCAGACGACAAATCGTCCAAGATCACGACCTTCTCACCCGCCCCCAGCATCGCCCGCGCCACATGCGCGCCGATATACCCCGCTCCACCTGTAATCAGCCAACTCATGACCGCCACCCTAGAGCGGTGAGGGGGCGGTTTGTGGGCCGAGGCACTGATCGATAATGATGATCTCCGTGCGGGTTTCCCTCCACGGGTGCCCGCTATGCCGGTCGGAGGCCGACCGGGGCGCAAATGGCCAGTGAACTCCCGCCTGAGTGCATCCGATAGCCTCTGCCGCAGTCTCCGCCGACGTGCCGCCGTCCTTCAGTGCAGGGACGGGCCGCCGCGCACCACCACCCTCGGTTCCAAGGAGTGAGTTCGTCTGCCGACCGCCATCCTCACCGGTCCGCCCGTGCCCGGATCGTCCCTCGATGGCGATCTGCGGTCCCTGGGCTTCGACGTACGGATCTCACCGGAGGCCGAGCGCACCGCCGAGATCCTGGCCGCCGTGCCCGCCGCCGAGCGGGTCGCCCTCGTGGACGCGCGGTTCGTCGGTCATGTCCACTCCCTGCGTCTGGCCCTGACGGACCCCAGGTTTCCGCTGGCCGCCGTATCCGGGGCGCTCACCGCACAGCCCGCGGCGCGCTCCGCCCTCCAGGGCGCCCTGACCGCCGTGGAGTCCCGCGGCGCCGACCGTGCGGTACGCGTGGACCAGGCGCTGCCCGACCTGGTCGCCGAGGACCTGACCGCCGACGGCACGGCCGTCCACCGTCCCGAACTCGGCTCCCTCGTGGCGACCGTGCCCGACGACCCCCAGACCCGCAACGAGGCGCGCCAGGCCGTCGCCGCCGTGGACGAAGAGGCCGTACGGCTGCGTTCCGCGGTCAAGGCCCGCGACGGCTTCTTCACCACCTTCGCGATCAGCCCTTACTCCCGCTACCTCGCCCGTTGGTGCGCCCGACGGGGGTTCACCCCCAACCAGGTCACCACCGCGTCACTGATCACGGCCCTGATCGCGGCGGCAGCCGCCGCCACCGGCACCCGCGGCGGATACGTGGCCGCCGGCGCCCTGCTGCTGTTCTCGTTCGTCCTGGACTGCACCGACGGACAACTCGCCCGCTACTCCCTCCAGTACTCGACGATGGGCGCCTGGCTCGACGCCACCTTCGACCGGGCCAAGGAGTACGCCTACTACGCGGGTCTCGCACTCGGCGCGGCCAGGGGCGGCGATGACGTGTGGGGGCTGGCCCTCGCCGCCATGGTGCTCCAGACCTGTCGCCACGTCGTGGACTTCTCCTTCAACGAGGCCAACCACGACGCCGTCTCCAACACCAGCCCCACCGCAGCCCTCTCCGACCGACTCGACAGCGTCGGCTGGACCGTCTGGGTCCGGCGCATGATCGTGCTCCCCATCGGCGAGCGCTGGGCCATGATCGCGGTGCTGACCGCCGTCGCCACCCCCCGGATCGTCTTCTACGCCCTCCTCGTCGGGTGCACCTTCGCCGCCTGCTACACCACTGCGGGACGTCTGCTGCGCTCGCTGACCCGCAAGGCCGAGCGGACCGATCGTGCCGCCGGCGCCCTGCACGACCTCGCCGACTGCGGCCCGCTGGCCGAAGCCGTCGCCCGGGCCGCGCACGGGCCGGTGCGCGGGCTGCCCGCGCTCGCCGCGCCCGTCATCGCCCTCGTCGGTGCCGCCGGGCTCGTCACCGCCGCCGCCCTGAGCGACTACGGTTCGCCCTGGCCGGTGATCGCCGCCGTGCTCTACGTGATCACCTCGGGCCTCGCGGTCGCCCGCCCCCTCAAGGGAGCGCTCGACTGGTTGGTCCCCCCGATCTTCCGCGCCGCCGAATACGGCACGCTGCTGGCCCTGGCGGCCCGTGCCGAGGCCGATGGCGCCACCGGGGCGCTGCCCGCGGCCTTCGGGCTGGTCGCAGCAGTCGCCTACCATCACTACGACACGGTGTATCGCATCCGGGGGGGCACTGGCGCGCCCCCGCACTGGCTGGTGCGGGCGATCGGCGGGCACGAGGGCCGGATCGCGGCCGTCGCGCTGCTGGCCGCCCTGGTCGACGGCACCGGATTCACCATCGCGCTGACGACCCTCGCCGCGGTCATCGCCCTCGTGGTGCTGGTGGAGAGCATCCGCTTCTGGGTGTCGTCCTCCGCACCCGCCGTACATGACGAAGGAGAAACCGCATGATCGGCCTCGTACTGGCCGCCGGTGCCGGACGGCGACTGCGCCCCTACACCGACACGCTTCCGAAGGCCCTCGTGCCCGTGGCCGGTGAGAAGACCGTCCTCGACCTCACCCTGAGCAACTTCGCCGAGATCGGGCTCACCGAAGCGGCGATCGTCGTCGGCTACCGCAAGGAAGCCGTCTACGAGCGCCAGGCCGCCCTGGAGGCCGCCTACGGCCTCAAGCTCACCCTCGTCGAGAACGACAAGGCCGAGGAGTGGAACAACGCCTACTCCCTGTGGTGCGCCCGAGAGGTCCTCAAGCGCGGAGTCATCCTCGCCAACGGGGACACGGTCCACCCGGTCTCCGTCGAACGTACCCTGCTGGCCGCCCGCGGCGAGGGCCGGAAGATCATCCTCGCCCTGGACACGGTGAAGCAGCTCGCCGACGAGGAGATGAAGGTCATCACGGGCGACGCCGACCAGGTGCGGAGCATCACCAAGCTGATGGACCCGCAGACCGCGACGGGCGAGTACATCGGCGTCACCCTGATCGAGCCCGAGGCCGCCGTCGACCTCGCGGACGCCCTCAAGGTCACCTTCGAGCGCGACCCCGACCTCTACTACGAGGACGGCTACCAGGAACTCGCCGACCGCGGCTTCGGCGTGGACGTGGCCCCCATCGGCGATGTGAGCTGGGTGGAGATCGACAACCACGACGACCTCGCGAAGGGCCGTGAGATCGCGTGCCAGTACTGACCCGGCTCATCCCGTCGCCGGTCGTCGTCGACATCAGCAGGGGAGCCCTCGACGATCTGGCCGGCCTCCTCGCCGACCAGCGCATCTCGTCGTCCGGCAAGCTGGCGGTGGCGATCAGCGGCGGCTCCGGGCGCACCCTGCGCGAGAGGCTCTCGCCGGTGCTGCCGGGTGCGGATTGGTACGAGGTCGCCGACGGCACCATCGACTCCGCGGTGAAGCTGGCCGACGCCATTAAGGGACAGCGGTACGACGCCGTGGTCGCCCTGGGCGGCGGCAAGATCATCGACGTCACCAAGTACGCGGCGGCCCGCGTCGGGCTGCCCATGGTGTCCGTCGCCACCAATCTCGCCCACGACGGCATCTGCTCGCCCGTCGCCACCCTCGACAACGACAACGGTCGGGGTTCCTACGGCGTCCCCACGCCGATCGCCATGGTCATCGACCTCGACGTGGTCCGTGAGGCACCACCCCGGTTCATCCGCTCCGGCATCGGCGACACCGTCTCCAACCTCTCCGCCATCGCCGACTGGGAGTTGTCCCACGAGATCAACGGCGAACCGGTCGACGGACTGGCCGCCGCGATGGCCCGTACCGCCGGCGAAGCGGTGCTGCGGCACCCCGGCGGCGTCGGTGACGACACCTTTCTGACCGTCCTCGCCGAGGCCCTCGTCCTCACCGGGATCGCGATGTCGATCAGCGGGGATACCCGGCCCTCGTCCGGTGCCTGTCACGAGATCAGCCACGCCTTCGACCTGCTCCACCCCCAACGGGCCGCGAGCCACGGCGAACAGGTCGGTCTCGGAGCCGCCTTCGCCATGCACCTGCGCGGAGCCACCGAGTCCGCCGGACTCATCGCGGAAGTCCTGCGCAGGCACGAACTGCCGGTACTCCCCACCGAAATCGGCTTCACCGTGGACGAATTCGTCGAGGCCGTGAAGTACGCCCCCCAGACCCGCCCCGGGCGCTTCACCATCCTTGAGCACCTTGACCTCACCCCCGACCAGATCAGGGACGCGTACGCCGACTATGCCAAGACCATCCGTAGCTGAACTCCGCCCGGTCGTTCACCCGGAGGGAGTGAAGGACCGGAGAAGCGGCGAACACTGGGCCGGACGCCTCTACATGCGAGAGATCTCGCTGCACATCGACCCCTACTTGGTGAACACCCGGATCACTCCCAACCAGCTGACCTACCTCATGGTCGTGGTCGGCGTGATCGGAGGCGCGGCGCTGCTGGTGCCCGGACTCACCGGTGCGATCCTCGCCGTGGTGCTCTTCCAGATCTACCTGCTCCTCGACTGCGTCGACGGGGAGGTCGCCCGCTGGCGTGGCCAGACCTCCGTGACCGGGGTCTACCTCGACCGCATCGGCCACTACATCTGTGAGGCGGCCCTGCTGGTCGGCTTCGGCGTGCGCGGCGCCGACGTCTTCGGCGACGGGCGGCCCGAGTGGCTCTGGGCCTTCCTCGGCACGGTCGCGGCACTGGGCGCCATCCTGATCAAGGCCGAGACGGACCTGGTCGACGTCGCCCGGCAGCGCAGCGGACTGTCCGCGGTGAAGGACGAGGCTTCGGTCCCGCGTTCCTCGGGCCTCGCCCTTGCCCGTCGGGCCGCAGCGGCGCTGAAGTTCCACCGGCTCGTCGGCGGCATCGAGGCGAGCCTCTTCATCCTGGTGTGCGCGATCCTCGACGTGGTCCAGGGCGACCTGTTCTTCACCCGTCTCGGCATCGCGATCCTGGCCGGCATCGCCGTCGTCCAGACGCTGTTGCACCTGGTCTCGATCCTCGCCTCCAGCAGGCTCAAGTGACCGCCTCCCTCCGGCTCGGCGCGGTGGTCATCACCATGGGTGACCGCCCTGAGGATCTGCGTGCCCTGCTGGAGTCGGTGGCCGAGCAGAAGGGCGACCCCGTCAGCGTGGTCGTCGTCGGCAACGGAGCTCCGGTGACCGGCGTGCCCGCAGGGGTGCGGACGGTCGAGCTACCGGAGAACCTGGGCATCCCCGGCGGTCGCAATGCCGGGATCGAGGCGTTCGGACCGTCCGGAACCGAGGTGGACGCGCTGCTCTTCCTCGACGACGACGGACTGCTGCCCGACCCCGGCACCGCCGAGTCGGTGCGCGAGGCCTTCACCGCCGACTCCGGTCTCGGCATCCTCAGCTTCCGGATCGCAGATCCCCAGACGGGCGCCACCCAGCGGCGCCACGTGCCAAGGCTGCGCGCGTCCGACCCGATGCGTTCCTCCCGCGTGACCACCTTCCTCGGTGGTGCCAGCGCTGTGCGCACCGCGGTGTTCGCCGAGGTCGGCGGCTTGCCGGCGGAGTTCTTCTACGCACACGAGGAGACCGACCTCGCCTGGCGTGCCCTCGACGCGGGATGGGCCATCGACTACCGCTCGGACATGCTGCTGCACCATCCGACGACGGCACCCTCCCGGCACGCGGTCTACCACCGTATGGTGGCCCGCAACCGGGTCTGGCTGGCACGCCGGAACCTGCCTGCACCCCTGGTGCCGATCTATCTCGGCGTCTGGGTGCTCCTCACATTCGCCCGGCGACCTTCCGCGCCCGCGCTGAAGGCATGGCTGGGCGGATTCGCCGAGGGTTGGCGGGCACCGTGCGGTGTCCGCCGGCCCATGAAGTGGCGTACCGTGTGGCGGCTCACCCGACTGGGCCGACCACCGGTGATCTGACAAGCTTGGGCCTTGAGAGCACCGGGCGCACTCCGGTCATCCGGCGACGGCCGGGTATCGCGCCCCAACTGCCGCGCATCTCGAAGACGAAAGTTTCCACTTGTGAGTGACACTACCCATGACGGCGCGATCACGATGACCGCCCGGCCATCGGCCGACGACGGTCTGTCTCCGGCGCAGCTCGCCACCAAGTACGGTCTGACGGTCAGCGGCGCCCGGCCGGGACTGATCGAGTACGTCCGTCAGCTGTGGGGCCGGCGGCACTTCATCCTGGCCTTCTCGCAGGCCAAACTCACCGCCCAGTACAGCAAGGCCAAGCTGGGGCAGCTGTGGCAGGTCGTCACCCCGCTGCTCAACGCCCTGGTCTACTTCCTGATCTTCGGCCTGATCCTGGAGGCCAACCGGGGGATGGCGGTCGAGGTCTACATCCCGTTCCTGGTGACGGGTGTGTTCGTCTTCACCTTCACCCAGAGTTCGGTCATGGCCGGTGTGCGCTCCATCTCCGGCAACCTCGGTCTGGTGCGCGCCCTGCACTTCCCCCGGGCCTCCCTGCCCGTGTCCTTCGCGCTCCAGCAGCTCCAGCAGTTGTTGTTCTCCATGATCGTGCTGCTGCTGATCGTGATCGGGTTCGGCAGCTATCCCCAGCTCTCCTGGTTGCTGGTGCTCCCCGCGCTGGTGCTCCAGTTCGTGTTCAACGCCGGCCTCGCGCTGATCATGGCCCGGCTCGGCAGCAAGACGCCGGACCTCGCCCAGTTGATGCCGTTCATCATGCGGACCTGGATGTACGCGTCCGGCGTGATGTTCTCCATTCCGCTCATGCTTGAGGACAAGCCGGCCTGGATCGCCGATCTGCTCCAGTGGAACCCGGCGGCCATCTATATGGATCTCATCCGATTCGCGCTCATCGATGACTACGGCTCGTCGAATCTGCCGGACCACGTCTGGGCGTTCGCCGTCGGCTGGGCAGTCCTGTTCGGCGTCTGCGGGTTCGTGTACTTCTGGAAGGCTGAAGAACGGTACGGCCGTGGCTGATAACAACACTGAGCGGGTCCCCACCGTCATCGCCGACGATGTCCACATCGTCTACCGGGTGCTCGGCGCAGGAGGTGGCAAGGGCAGCGCAACCGCCGCCCTGAGCCGCATCGTGCGCCGCAAGAAGAAAGGGGAGCAGCAGCGGGGCGTGCGCACGGTGCACGCCGTGCGCGGTGTTTCCTTCACCGCCTACCGCGGTGAGGCCATCGGTCTCATCGGCACCAACGGCTCGGGCAAGTCCACCTTGCTACGGGCCATAGCCGGACTGCTCCCCACCGAACGCGGCAAGGTCTACACGGACGGCCAGCCCTCGCTGCTGGGTGTGAACGCCGCGCTGATGGGCGATCTCACCGGTGAGCGCAACGTCATCCTCGGCGGCCTGGCGATGGGCATGTCCCGTGAGCAGATCCGCGATCGCTACCAGTCCATCGTCGACTTCTCCGGCATCAACGAGAAGGGCGACTTCATCACGTTGCCGATGCGGACGTACTCGTCGGGCATGGGCGCGCGGCTGCGGTTCTCGATCGCGGCGGCCAAGGACCACGACGTCCTGATGATCGACGAGGCCCTGGCCACCGGTGACCGGAAGTTCCAGATCCGCTCCGAGCAGCGGATCCGGGAACTGCGCAAGCAGGCCGGCACGGTCTTCCTGGTCAGCCATAGCCTCGGCTCCATCCGGGACACCTGTGATCGGGTGCTCTGGCTGGAGAAGGGCGAACTGCTGATGGACGGCCCGACCAACGAGGTGCTCAAGGCGTACGAGAAGGAGACCGGCAAGTAGCTGCGGTAGAGCCGTGGGAACGGTTCCGGCAGTCGGCCGGCCCCGATAGGGCCCCCGCCTAGTCATCCTGGCGGGGGCTTTCCCGCGTCCTCACAACGGAGGACGGGCGGCTCCGTCAAGACCCGTGCCGCAGTGGACGGGAACTCTGAAGCGGGTCAAGTCCGTTCATTGAATGAAAGGTTGGCTGATAATGCGACGTTCGTGTAATGGCCGCTACGCCCCGGCGCATCAGCGGGTGTTGTACGACGTAAGCTGTACCAGTGCTGAATCGCGGCAAGTAGGGCGATACGTCCTCGACGCCCCGCCCGGCGGTCGGACCTCCAGTCGACGCGAAGACCGGCGGCGTGTCCGAAATAGGATGGATTGGGTCGGCAGTGTAGAACGGGAGATGTGACGGCAATGATCGGAATTCTCCAGCTCCACGAGGCTTTCGCCGTCCGCACACCTGGCAGCCACGTATGACCGCTACCCGAGAGACCCCCGCAGCGCCTCCGGTGCCCACCGTACGCGCCACCCTCGACAAGGCGACGGAAGAGAACTTCCCCGTCGCCCCCTTCTTCCTGCCGCGAGCCTGGCGCGCGGACCTCATGGCCGTCTACGGATTCGCCCGACTCGTCGACGACATCGGCGACGGCGATCTCGCGCCCGGCGGTGCCGACGCCCGATGGCTCGGCGTCGCGCCCGCCGACGCCGACGACCGACTGGTCATGCTCGACGCACTCGAAGGCGACGTACGACGTGTCTTCGCCGCGGACGAACCACGTCACCCGCTCCTGCGCACGCTCGCCGCGACGGTCCGCGCCCGGTCCCTCACGATCGACCCGTTCCTCGGACTGATCGAGGCGAACCGCCGCGACCAGGTCGTCCACCGGTACGCGAGCCACGACGAACTCCTCTCCTACTGCGAACTGTCCGCCAACACCGTCGGACACCTCGTGCTCCAGCTCACCGGAACCACGACCCCCGAACGCCTGCGCCGTTCCGATGCCGTCTGCACCGCGCTCCAGATCGTCGAACACCTCCAGGACGTGGCCGAGGACCTCCACCGCGACCGCATCTATCTGCCGGCCGATGACATGCGTCGCTTCCACGTCACCGAGGCCGACCTCGCGGCGCCCGCGGCGAACGCCTCGGTGCGCGCCCTGATCGCCTTCCAAGCCCAGCGGGCCGACGAACTGCTCGACGAAGGGATCCCCCTCGTCGCCAGCGTGAGCGGCCGGCTGCGACTCCTCCTCGCCGGATTCACCGGCGGCGGACGGGCCGCAATCGGCGCGATCCGATCCGCGCGCTACGACGTACTGGGCGGGCCGCCCAGACCTGCCAGGACACAACTGCTCCGCGACGTGGGAGCCGTATTGCGAAGAGCACGCAAAGAGGGGTGAGCCGGACCATGGAACAACCGACACGGGCGCCCGCCCCGGTGCAGGCCGCGTACAGCTACTGCGAGGCCGTCACCGGACAGCAGGCACGCAACTTCGCCTACGGCATCAGACTGCTGCCGCCCGACAAGCGACTCGCGATGTCCGCGCTGTACGCGTTCTCCCGGCGCGTCGACGACATCGGCGACGGCACGCTCGCCCCCACGGAGAAGCAGAAGCGGCTGGAGGCCACCCGGGAACTCCTGGACCGCATCCGGCGCGATGACGTCGCCGAAGACGACACCGACCCGGTCGCCGTCGCCCTCGCCGACACCGCGCGCCGCTTCCCGCTGCCCCTCGGCGGTCTCGACGAACTCATCGACGGCGTACTGATGGACGTCCGCGGCGAGACCTACGAGACCTGGGACGACCTCAAGGTCTACTGCCGTTGTGTCGCGGGGGCCATCGGTCGCCTCTCCCTCGGTGTGTTCGGCACCCAGCCCGGTACGTCCGGCACCGAGCGCGCCGCCGAGTACGCGGACACCCTCGGCCTCGCCCTCCAACTCACCAACATCCTCCGGGACGTCCGCGAGGACGCCATCAACGGGCGGACCTATCTGCCCGCCGACGACCTCGCCAAGTTCGGCTGCTCGGCCGGCTTCACCACGGCCACCCCACCCGCCGGATCCGACTTCGCCGGGCTGATCCACTACGAAGTCCGCCGCGCCCGCGCGCTCTTCGCCGAGGGCTACCGACTGCTCCCCATGCTCGACCGGCGCAGCGGGGCGTGCGTCGCGGCGATGGCCGGCATCTACCGACGGCTGCTCGACCGCATCGAACGCGATCCGGAAGCCGTCCTGCGCGGCCGTGTCTCCCTGCCGGGCCGGGAGAAGGCGTACGTCGCGGTGCGCGGCCTCTCGGGCCTGGACACCCGGCACATCAGCCGCCACACCCTGCGGGGCCGTCCATGAGGCACCAGCCGACACCGTCCGGCGCGACCCCCTTCGGCGGGGTCGCGGGGCGGCCGTCCGCCCCGACCCGCGATGCATCGAGGTACGCCGTCGACGCTCCGTACGCCACGGGCAGCAGGGGGACCACAGCATGACCGATATCGACAGCCACACCGACAGCGACAGCCACACCGACAGCGGCAGCCACACTGACGGCGACCGTCACCGAGCGCCGTCGGACGACCCCGCGAGCGGGCGGCACGCGGTCGTCATCGGCGGCGGGCTCGCCGGTGTCACCACCGCCCTGCAACTCGCCGACGCGGGACTACGGGTCACCCTCCTCGAAAGCCGCCCCCGGCTCGGCGGGCTCGCCTTCTCCTTCCAACGCGGCGACCTCACCGTCGACAACGGCCAGCACGTGTACCTGCGCTGCTGCACCGCTTACCGCTGGTTCCTCGACCGGGTCGATGGCGCACACCTCGCGCCGCTCCAGGACCGGCTGGACGTGCCCGTACTGGACGTGGGCCGATCCGCCGGACCGCGGCTGGGGCGACTGCGTCGATCCGCACTGCCCGTGCCCCTGCACCTCGCGGCCAGTCTTGCGACCTACCCGCACCTCTCCCTGGCGGAGCGGGCGAGCGTCGGCCGTGCCGCACTCGCCCTGGGTCGGCTCGACCCCGCCGACCCCGAGCTCGACGGCATCGACTTCGCGACCTGGCTCGGGCGCCACGGCCAGACCCCGCGCGCCATCGAAGCCCTCTGGGACCTCGTGGGCGTGGCCACCTTGAACGCCACCGCGGCCAACGCCTCCACGGGCCTGGCGGCGATGGTCTTCAAGACCGGGCTGCTCTCCGACCCCGGAGCCGCCGACATCGGCTGGGCACAGGTGCCCCTCGGCGACCTCCACGACACCCTCGCCCGCAAGGCGCTGGACTCGGCGGGCGTGCGCGTCGAGACCGGCGCCCGGGTCCGCGGGCTGCGCGCGGCACGCGACGGCGGCTGGCGCGTCGACATCGACGGGGAGGGGCTCGACGCCCACACCGTGGTGCTCGCCGTAGCCCAGCGCGAGGCCCACGCGCTGCTCCCCGAGGGAGCCCTCGCCAACCCCGACCGGTTGTTGGACATCGCCACCGCGCCCATCCTCAACATGCACGTCCGCTACGACCGCAAGGTGCTGCGCCGACCGTTCTTCACCGCGCTCGGCTCCCCGGTGCAGTGGGTCTTCGACCGCACCGAGGCCGCCGGGCTGAAGGACGGCCAGTACCTGGCGATCTCCCAGTCGGCGGCCCAGGAGGAGATCGACGCACCCGTGGCCGAACTGCGGGCCCGGTACCTACCGGAGTTGGAGCGGCTGCTGCCGCCCGCACGGCAGGCCCGGGTGGAGGACTTCTTCGTCACCCGCGAGCGGACGGCGACCTTCGCCCCCGCTCCGGGCGTCGGCCGATTGCGGCCCGGTGCGTCGACCCGCGCGCCCGGCCTGTACCTTGCGGGCGCGTGGACCGCCACCGGCTGGCCCGCGACCATGGAGGGCGCCGTGCGCAGCGGATTCACCGCCGCGGGTGCAGCCCTCCGTGACCTCGGCCGCCCCCATGAACATCCGCTCAAGGAGGCGGCGTGAGCCCGTTTACCGGAACAAGAGGAGAGACCGTGCCGACTGTGCCTTCGGCGAATCCGGCTGATGACACCGCAGCAGGCGTGGACATCGCCGCGCTCCTGGAGCGCGGACGTGCCCTGTCGACACCGGTGCTGCGCGCTGCCGTGGACCGCCTAGCGGCACCCATGGACACCGTTGCCTCGTACCACTTCGGTTGGATCGACGCCGAGGGACGGCCGTCCGTCGGGGACGGCGGGAAGGCCGTACGGCCGGCGCTCGCCCTGCTCTCGGCGGAGGCCGCGGGGGCTCCTGCCGAGGTGGGCGTCCCCGGTGCCGTCGCCGTGGAGTTGGTGCACAACTTCTCGCTGCTGCACGACGACCTGATGGACGGCGACGAACAGCGCAGGCACCGCGACACCGTGTGGAAGGTCCACGGGCCCGCCCAGGCCATCCTGGTGGGAGACGCCCTGTTCGCGCTCGCCAACGAGGTCCTGCTGGAACTCGGCACCGTGGAGGCCGGCCGCGCCACGCGACGGCTGACCAGCGCCACCCGCAAGCTCATCGACGGCCAGGCGCAGGACATCTCGTACGAGCACCGCGAGCGCGTCACCGTCGAGGAGTGCCTGGAGATGGAGGGCAACAAGACGGGCGCCCTCCTCGCCTGTGCGGTGTCCATCGGCGCGGTGCTCGGCGGTGCTGATGACCGCACCGCCGACACGTTGGAGTCGTACGGCTACCACCTCGGCCTCGCCTTCCAGGCGATCGACGACCTGCTCGGCATCTGGGGCGACCCGGACGCCACCGGCAAGCAGACGTGGAGCGATCTGCGCCAGCGCAAGAAGTCCCTGCCCGTCGTCGCCGCACTCGCCGAAGGCGGTCCGGCCTCCCGACGCCTCGGGGAACTGCTGGCCGCGGACGTCAAGAGCAATGACTTCGACACCTTCTCCGAGGAGGAGTTCGCCACCCGGGCCGCCCTGATCGAAGAGGCCGGAGGCCGTGAGTGGACCTCCCAGGAAGCACGGCGGCAGCACACCATCGCCGTCGAAGCACTGTCAGGCGTCGACATGCCCACCCACATCAGGGCGCAGTTGATCGCGCTCGCCGATTTCGTCGTCGTACGGAAGCGATAGTCCGGCAGGACACGAAAGAGATGATCCCCACCCCGCCCCCCATATCCATGGCAGTCGCCGGCCAGTGAGCGGAATCTGAACCGCCCGCCGGTCGACGGAAACCCCAGCACCGCAGAGTTCAGCGCACCACTGCACCGAAGGGGAAGCCATGACAGCGACGACCGATGGAAGCGGTGGGCCCGTGCGGGCCCACGCGGCTGCGGCCGGCGAGATGACCGAAGTCCACGTGCCCGTGCGCCCCGGCGACAACGATGTGTTGGAGGCCGCGGGACGGGCCGTGGCCCTCTCCGTCGAGCACCTGCTCGGCAGACAGGACGCCGAGGGCTGGTGGAAGGGCGACCTGGAGACCAATGTGACCATGGACGCCGAGGACCTGCTGCTGCGGCAGTTCCTCGGCGTCGGGGACACCCGCACCACCGAGGCCGCCGCCCGTCACATCCGCGCCGAGCAGCGCGAGGACGGCGCCTGGACCACCTTCTACCGCGGCCCGGGTGATCTGTCGGCGACCATCGAGGCGTACGTGGCGCTGCGACTGGCCGGTGATCGGCCCGACGAGCCCCATATGGTGCTCGCCTCCGCGTGGGTGCGACGGCACGGCGGGATCGCCGGCGCCCGGGTGTTCACCAGGATCTGGCTGGCCCTGTTCGGCTGGTGGCAGTGGGACGACCTGCCCGAGATGCCCCCGGAACTGATCTTCCTGCCCCGCTGGTTCCCCCTGAACATCTACGACTTCGGCTGCTGGGCCCGCCAGACCATCGTGCCGCTCACGGTGGTCTCGGCCAAGCGCCCGGTCCGACCGGCCCCCTTCACACTGGACGAACTCCACACCGACGCCCGGCAACCCAATCCGCCCCGTCCGCTGGCCACCGCCCTGAGCTGGGACGGCTTCTTCCAACGCGCGGACAAGGCCCTGCACCTCTACCACAAGGTGGCTCCGAGGAGGCTGCGGCGGGCGGCGATGGACGCCGCTGCGCGGTGGATCGTCGAGCGCCAGGAGAACGACGGGTGCTGGGGCGGCATCCAACCGCCGGCGGTCTACTCGCTGATCGCCCTCCACCTGCTCGGCTACGACATCGACCACCCCGTCATGCGGGCCGGGCTGGAGTCCCTGGACCGCTTCGCCGTGTGGCGCGAGGAGCACGGTGACGCCGGTGGGTCCGTCCGCATGGTCGAGGCGTGCCAGTCGCCTGTGTGGGACACCTGCCTTGCGACCGTGGCCCTCGCGGATGCAGGACTGCCCGCCGACCACCCCGCCTTGGTCCGCGCGGCTGACTGGATGCTCGGCGAGGAGGTCGTACGGCCCGGCGACTGGACGGTACGGCGACCACAACTCGCCCCCGGTGGTTGGGCGTTCGAGTTCCACAACGACAACTACCCCGACATCGACGACACCGCCGAGGTCGTCCTCGCCCTGCGCCGGGTGCGTCATCCCGATCCGATGCGGGTGGAGGGCGCCATCGCCCGTGCGACGCGCTGGACCTTCGGCATGCAGTCCAAGAATGGGGCGTGGGGTGCCTTCGACGCGGACAACACCAGCCCCCTGCCGAACCGGCTGCCCTTCTGTGACTTCGGTGAGGTCATCGACCCGCCGTCCGCCGATGTGACCGCGCACGTCGTCGAGATGATGGCCTACGAGGGCAGGACCGACGACCCCCGCACCCGACGCGGCATCGACTGGCTCCTCGCCGAACAGGAGCCCACCGGCGCCTGGTTCGGCCGGTGGGGCGTCAACTACATCTACGGTACGGGCTCGGTGGTGCCCGCCCTGATCGCAGCAGGGATGCCCACCTCGCATCCCGCCGTCCGTCGTGCGGTGCGCTGGCTCGAATCCGTACAGAACGACGACGGCGGCTGGGGCGAGGACCTGCGCTCCTACGACGAGGAGGAGTACATCGGCAAGGGCGCCTCCACCGCGTCGCAAACGGCGTGGGCCCTGCTCGCCCTGCTGGCGGCCGGGGAGCGGGAGAACAAGACGGTCGAGCGGGGTGTCGCCTGGCTCACCGGAACACAACGCTCCGACGGCTCCTGGGACGAGCCGTACTTCACCGGCACCGGCTTCCCTTGGGACTTCTCCATCAACTACCACCTGTACCGGCAGGTCTTTCCGCTGACCGCGCTCGGTCGGTACGTCAGGGGCGAACCGGTGCTCGCCGGCCTCTCCCCGGAGCGCACCCATGGCTGACTCCCCGGGCCCGTCGCCGTACGTCCCGGACCCCGGCCCGGCAGCCTGTCCGCCACCCCAACACACCGGGGCGGCCGAAACCCCCGATGCCTCCTCGTCCGCGCCCGAACCGGGCGGGCACCCGGAGCCGTCCGACGGGCCCCTGCTGATCGTCTGTGCACTGGCCATCGAGAGACTGGCGCTGCGCGCCGGTGCGCGCGGTGTGCAGGGCCGGGCGACCGTCCTGCGCACCGGAATGGGACCTGTGAACGCCGCACGCGGTGTCGGGGCCGCGCTCGCCGACCCTTGTCTGCGCGGGGCGGCCGTCATCGCCTCCGGCTTCTGCGCGGGTCTCGCGCCCGACATGCGTCCCGGTGACCTGGTGGTGGCCACCCGGACCCGGGGAGCCGAACACGCCACCGGTGCGGACGCTGACACCCCCTGCACCGAGACCTCGGCCCTCGCCGATGCGGTCGCGCGGGCGGTCCCCGGCCGTCAGGTCCACACCGGGGTGCTCATCGGCTCGGCGCACATCGTCCGCGGACCCGAACGGGCGGCCCTGCACGCCGGGGGAGCGATCGCCGTGGACATGGAGTCGGCGGTCAGCTTGCGCACGGCCCTGGCCGTCGGGCCCCGCCCGGTTGCCGCCGTCCGGGTGGTCGTGGACGCCCCAGAGCATGAGCTGGTCCGCATTGGCACGGTCCGCGGTGGAATATCGGCTTTCCATGTTCTTCGTGCCGTACTTCCCGCATTTCATGAATGGCACCGTTCTCTGCTGCTCCCCCGGAGGTGAGCTAGATGGCCATGCCGCTCCGCCAGACCATCCGCGTCGGAACCTATCTCTTGGAACAGAAGCTTCGCAGGCGGGAGAAGTTTCCGCTGATCGTCGAACTGGAGCCGCTCTACGCCTGCAACCTCGCCTGCGAAGGGTGCGGCAAGATCCAGCACCCGGCCGGTGTGCTCAAGCAGCGGATGCCGGTGGCGCAGGCGGTCGGGGCGGTGCTGGAGTCCGGTGCCCCGATGGTGTCCATCGCCGGCGGCGAGCCTCTGATGCACCCTCAGATCGACGAGATCGTACGCCAGTTGGTGGCCCGGAAGAAGTACGTCTTCCTCTGCACCAATGCGATGCTGCTCCGCAAGAAGATCGAGAAGTTCACACCGTCCCGGTACTTCGCCTTCGCCGTTCACATCGACGGCTTGCGGGAGCGGCACGATGAATCGGTGGCCAAGGAAGGAGTGTTCGACGAGGCCGTGGCAGCCATCAAGGAAGCCCAACGCCGTGGCTTCCGCGTCACCACCAACTCGACCTTCTTCAACACCGACACCCCCCAGACCATCATCGAGGTGTTGAACTACCTGAACGACGACCTCCAGGTCGACGAGATGATGATCTCGCCCGCGTACGCCTACGAGAAGGCCCCCGACCAGGAACACTTCCTGGGCGTCGAGCAGACCCGAGAACTCTTCCGGAAGACCTTCGCCGACGGCAACCGAAGGCGCTGGCGCCTCAACCACTCGCCGCTCTTCCTCGACTTCCTGGAGGGCAAGGTCGACTTCCCCTGCACGGCGTGGGCGATCCCCAACTACTCGCTGTTCGGCTGGCAGCGGCCCTGCTACCTGATGAGCGACGGCTACGTGCCCAGCTACCGCCAACTGATCGAGGAGACCGACTGGGAGAAGTACGGCCGGGGCAAGGACCCGCGCTGCGCCAACTGCATGGCCCACTGCGGATACGAACCCACCGCGGTGCTCGCCACCATGGGCTCGCTGAAGGAATCCCTGCGCGCTGCGCGCGAAACGATGTCGGGCAACCGCGGATAGCGATCGACCGCGCGAGCACCACACCATCGGGACCGCCGGCCGAAACGGCTCCCGCCTCGGTCTCGCGCGGTCGATCAGCAGGTCGCCCGTGGACGCGGTGCGGCCGAGAACCAGGGGGCGGTGCGCCGCCGCACCGACCTGGACCGACCTGGTCGGTGTCGGTTCCGTCCCCACGGCGCCGCCAGTGAAGGAGACCACCCCATGACCGATCCGCCGTCCGCGGCGAACGGGTCGCGCCCCACCGGCTTCGACCTGACGGCCCTGCTCGCCGCCCGCGGCGCCGAACGCTACGCCCTGCACGAACGCCACCTCAACCCACAACTCCCGCGCATGTTGCGGACCATCGGATTCGACAAGGTCTACCAGCGGGCCGAAGGCGCGTACTTCTGGGACGCCGAGGGGCGGGACTACCTCGACATGCTCGCCGGCTTCGGAGTGATGGGGCTCGGCCGCCACCACCCCGTCGTCCGTAAGGCGATGCACGACGTGCTCGACGCCTCGTTGGCGGACCTGACCCGCTTCGACTGCCCGCCCCTGCCGGGACTGCTCGCCGAGAAGCTCCTCACCCACAGCCCCCATCTCGATCGGGTGTTCTTCGGGAACAGCGGCACGGAGGCGGTGGAGACGGCCCTGAAGTTCGCCCGGTACGCCACCGGACGCCCACGGGTCCTCTACTGTGACCACGCCTTCCACGGGCTGACCACCGGCTCCCTCTCCGTCAACGGGGAAGCGGGCTTCCGCGATGGCTTCGCCCCGCTCCTGCCCGACACCGCGATCGCCCTCGGCGACCTCGACGCGCTGGAACGGGAACTGCGCACGGGCGATGTGGCCGCCCTCATCGTGGAGCCCATCCAGGGGAAGGGCGTCCACGAGTCCCCGCCGGGCTTCCTGCGCGCCGCCCAGGAGCTCCTCCACCGACACCGGGCGCTGCTGATCGTCGACGAGGTGCAGACCGGTCTCGGGAGGACCGGTGACTTCTACGCCCATCAGCACGAGGAAGGGGTGGAACCCGACCTGGTGTGCGTGGCGAAGGCGCTCTCCGGTGGCTATGTGCCGGTGGGGGCGACCATCGGCAAGGACTGGATCTTCAAGAAGGTCTACTCCTCCATGGACCGGGTGCTGGTGCACTCGGCGAGCTTCGGCTCCAACGCCCAGGCGATGGCGGCCGGTCTCGCGGTCCTCTCGGTCATCGAGGATGAGCAGATCGTGGCCAACGCCCGGGCGACCGGGGACCTGCTGCGGTCCCGGCTGGCCGCACTGGTGGGTCGCTACGAGTTCCTGCACGCGGTGCGCGGGCGGGGACTGATGATCGGGATCGAGTTCGGGCGCCCCCAATCCCTGGCCCTGCGCAGCCGCTGGACCGTGTTGCAAGCCGCGCGCAAGGGCCTGTTCGCCCAGATGGTGGCCGTCCCGCTGCTGGAACGGCACCGGATCCTGACCCAGGTCTCCGGGGACCGGATGGAGGTGATCAAATTGATTCCTCCCCTGACGATCGGCGAGCGCGAGGTGGACCGGTTCCTGGCCGGCTTCACCGCGGTCATGGAGGACGCCCACGCCGGGGGCGGTTTGATGTGGGACTTCGGCAGGACCCTGGTCAAGCAGGCCGTAGCCAACCGCTGAGCTGGCTTTTTGCCTCTGAGGCACGAAACTTGCCTCAGAGGTACTTTCCTGGCGCAATGGACCCATGCAGAGTCCTCCCGGGGGCCACCCCCCGGACCTTCGAACCCGGGTCGGAGAGCCACCGGCCGAGCTGCCGGACGTGGCGCCGCAACTGCGCGACCTGCGCCGCAGGCGGGGGCTCACCCTCGAAGCAGCGGCCCAGCGCGCCGGGCTCTCACCCGCGCACCTGTCCCGCCTGGAGACCGGCCGCCGCCAGCCCTCGCTGCCGATGCTGCTCTCCCTGGCCCGCATCTACGGTACGACCATCGCCGAGCTCCTCGGCGAGCTCGCACCCGAGCGCGACCCGGTCATCAGGGCCGGCGTCCGCGAGCCCGCCATGGCCGACGGCTGGACGTACCACCAGGTCGGAACGCCCGGGCGGGCCATGCAGCCGCTACGGCTGATAGTCCCGTACGGCGCCCAGGGCGAACTGGTACGGGTCCACCCGGGCGAGGAGTGGCTCTACGTCCTAGACGGGCGACTTCGCCTCAGCCTCGGTGAGGCCGTGCACGAACTGGGACCCGGCGACAGTGCGCACTACGACTCCCTCACCCCGCACCGCATCGCCGCGGCCACGCGTGAGGGCGCCGAGATGCTGTTCGTCCACACCCTGCTCCAGAGCCCCGACCTCTATCCGCACATCTGATCCAGCCGAGCGCCTGCCCGGAACGAGCCCCGGAAAGACCGGAAGTCGAGAGGACCGTCATGTCAGAGAACCCCACCGCACCCGAGAACGCAGTCGCCGACAGCGCCGCCGCCCACGCCGCAGCGACCAAGAAGGGCAAGGAGAACGGCCGGTTCCCGCGCGGGATCTGGGTGCGCCTCTTCGCCTATCTGATCGCCGGCCATGTGTTCGCGGGCTTCCTCTACCTCCTCTTCGAGATGGGCGCCAAGTAGCGACCGCTCATGGGGGCGCAGTAGTCCGACGCAGCCGGCCGAGGACGTCAAGGGTTCTCAAGGGGGCCTCATGGGTCCCGGTCCCGCTTTCGGCGGCTGACGACCCACGGGGAATCGTCGAGCGACGAGGGGTCCACGAGTGCCGGCAGCGGACGAACGTCCCAGCTCCTGGCGCTTCCACCCCGTACCGCCCGACGTCTACCGTGCAGGTCAGACCTCGTCGAGGAGTCGATGGCGCAGCCGCTCCCGTGTCTCGGGAGTGATCCGCAGCCCCTCGGTGAGATAGCGCTCGGTGCCGCCCCACGTCTGGTCGATGGTTTCGAACGCGGTGTGGAGGTACTCCCTCCGCGCGTCGAAGAGCGGGCTGAGCAACTCCATCACTTCCGGTGACATCCCGGCCGGTGATTCGTCGCTGCGCCGCACCCGATACCGACGGTGCGGGTCGTTGGACTTCAGGTAGTCCGCTTCGATCGCGTCCCGCTCCACGCCGACCGCCAGGAGCGATACGGCTATGGAGAGCCCCGCCCGGTCCTTGCCCGCAGCGCAGTGCATCAGGGCGGGAACGCTGTCTTCGGCGAGGGCGTGCAGCACCCTGCTGTGCTCGTCGGTGCGGTCCCTGATGATCATCCGATAGGTGTCGGACATTCGTGCGGCTGCCTGGCCGTCTCCCAGGATGGACCGCAACTGCTCGATGTCCCCGTCGCGCACCATCTGCCAGAACTCCGCACCGTCCGCCGGGTCGCTGAGCGGGAGATTGAGGTTGCGTACGCCCTGGAGGGCGATGTCCGGACCTTCGAGCAGCATGTCCGCCGCATTGCGGAAGTCGAAGATGGTGTGGAGCCCCAGGGAGGACAGGAACGCCGCGTCGCTTCCGGTCGCATGGGCGAGGTGGCCACTGCGGAACAGTCGACCCTGCCGCACCCGACGACCGTCCAGGGTCGGGAGCCCGCCCACGTCCCGGAAGTTTCGCACCCCGGACAGCTCCGGCTCGATCGACGGGACCTGCGGCAGCTGCTGCGTCACGGAGGCTCCTGAGGGTCACTGCCGTCGGCGCCGCTCGCCGACGTTGGCGTGTTCTCGACGATACGACATCCGTTCGTCAGACGATCATGTTGTGTGATCTCTCCTGAGAACTGATTGTTCCACTCATTCTGTGCGATTGGCGCAATAGATGCTTCTGTCCGAAATGGGGGCTTCGGTGGCTTGATGTCCTTCCTGCTAAATGTTCGAAGGCCATCTCGTGAGCGGGATCATAGTGGTGACCCTCAGTGGCGGTGGGGCGTGACAGGATTCCCAAAGCGGTGGGGGAGTTGGCCATTCGCCGTCCACGGAGTGTTACGGGAAATTCTGCCCTCTATGACCTTTGTCATTGATCAGAAAAAGGCCCGGCTTGTTTGCCTCAAGAGGGCTCGATTACGGTCACGGAACTCCGGACGGATCGCCTAATCCTGCCGCCGACCGGAATTCATCCACATCCACGCGTGGCAGGAGCGGGGGACCCAGGTAGTACGCCGATCCCGGATTTCCGGACGGCTTGGGGTGAAGTCGCGCACAAGCGCGGCCGGGCATCTCCAGCTCGAACCCGACAGCTCACCTCGTAGGCGCCGGAGAGGAAATGCGCCATGCCCGCAAAGGGTAAGCACCGCCGTACCAGGACCAGCACCATCACCCGCGGTTTCGTCGCTGCCGGCACCGGTGGCGCAGCCATCGCCCTGCCGCTGATGGGCGCCTCGGGTGCCTTCGCCGCCGAGCGCACCGCACCCGTCGCGGCCCCCGTGGTCGCCTCGGCGAACGCCGCCGCCACACCTGCCGCTGCGCCCGCCGAGCGGACCGCCACCCCGGTCAGCTACCGGGTCGTCGCGGGCGACTACCTGTCCAAGATCGCCCAGGAGCACCGGGTCGACGGCGGCTGGCAGCAGCTCTACGCCGACAACCGCGAAGCGGTCGGCGACAACCCCTCGCTGATCCACCCCGGCCTCAAGCTCACCATCGGCGGCGCATCCGCCACCGAGTCCAAGGCCGCCGAGAGCAAGCCCGCGGCTCCGACCGAGACCAAGGCCAAGAGCAAGGCGGAGCCGCAGCCCGAGCCCAAGCAGGAGCGGCCCGCCAAGGCCGAAGCCAAGGCCGAGGTCAAGAAGGAGGCTGCGGCTCCGGCCGCCCAGTCCTCCGCCGCCCAGACCTCCACCAGCGACGATTCCGCCACCGAGGCCACCGGCTCGGGCTGGACCGGCCCGCTCTCGGGCGTCGGCGTCAGCACCTCCTACCGGATCTCGGGCGCCATGTGGTCCAGCGGCTACCACACCGGCATCGACTTCGCGGCGCCCACCGGCACCACCGTGAAGTCGGTCGGCCCCGGCACCGTCGTCTCCGCGGGTTGGAGCGGCGCCTACGGCAACGAGGTCGTCATCCAGCACACCGACGGCAAGTACTCCCAGTACGCCCACATGTCCTCCCTCTCGGTCTCCGCGGGGCAGAGCGTGAGCGGTGGCCAGCAGATCGGACAGGTCGGCTCCACCGGCAACTCCAGCGGCCCGCACCTCCACTTCGAGATCCGTACCGGCCCCGGCTACGGCTCCGACGTCGACCCGGTGTCGTACCTGCGTCAGCACGGCGTCTCCCTCTGATCGAGTCGCCCGTCACGGGCGCCGGAGGTCCTCGACGACCCCCGGTGCCATGAACACCGAGAAGTCCCCGTTTCGTCGCCGCGAAACGGGGACTTCCGTGTATTCCCTTGAGCGCCCCGATTCCCTGGTGGCATAGATCACCCGGCGTCAACCCCTCCTTACGGTCGCGTAGGTCACATCGCGGAGGTCAAGATGAGTGATCGTGGCAGGCGATTCGGGAACAGGGAGCATGAATACATTCGCGTCGTACGCGGCGATCGGCGACAGCTTCACGGAAGGGGTCGGGGACCCCGGTTCGGACGGAACCTTCATCGGTTGGGCGGATCGATTCGCCGCACTCCTCGGTGACGGAATGCCAGAACACACCTTCCGCTACGCCAACCTCGCCGTACGCGGCAGGCTCCTCGACCAGATCGTTGCCGAACAGGTGCCCCGCGCGAAGGAACTCGCCCCCGATCTGGTGACGTTCTGTGCAGGGGGGAACGACATCATCCGACCAGGCAGCGACCCCGACGACGTCGCCGAGCGTCTGGAGCGGGCGATCGCGGACCTCACGAGCGCGGTGGGCACGGTGATGGTGACCACCGGCTTCGACACCCGGAGAATGCCCGTGTTGCGTCATTTGCGAGGCAAGGTCGCCACGTACACCGCCCATGTCCGGGCGATCGCCGACCGCCACGGCTGTCCGGTACTCGACCTCTGGTCCTTGAAGTCGGTCCAGGACCCGCGTGCTTGGGACACCGATCGGCTCCATCTGTCGCCCGAAGGACATGCCCGGGTGGCGGTGCGCGCCGCCCAGGTGCTGGGACTCGATGTCACCACCGACCCCGACCAGCCCTGGCCCCCGCTACCGCGGCGCGGGACGCTGGAGGTGCGACGGGACGACATCTACTGGGCGCGCGAGCATCTGGCGCCCTGGATCGGCCGCAGGTTGCGCGGCGAGAGTTCGGGCGACCACATCGAAGCCAAACGGCCCGATCTGCTACCGCTGTAGACGGTCGACGCCCCCACCCGGCTGCTGGAACCCTGGGCGGTTCCGTACCAGGTCCGCGCGTGGCAACGACTGCGGGACCGGACGATCGATGTGACGGCCCCGTCCCCGTACCGCGAGGTCCCCTCGACGGACTCATCCCTTCCGAGCAGGGGCGGACGAGGCCGGGATCCGCTCCAGCACCCCTCCGGCGAAGACGTCGTACAGCGGAAGCGACTCCAGATGCACATAGCCGATGTGGCAGTCGCACACCGCCAGCGGACACGGGCGCGGACGCAGCGCCTCGCGGTAGGAACCGTCGTAGAGGTTGCCCAACTCCGTGGCGACGAAGTGGCAGCGCCGTACCGTGCCGTCGCCGTCGACGGAGACGACCGACTCCCCGGTCCGACAGGGCAGCCCGGCGGACGGGTGGGCACGGCGACTGTAGGAGAAGAGGGGGTCGAGGTCCGTCCACTTGGCCGCTTCGGCGTCCGAGTAGGTGTGGCCCTCTGCCGCATTGACCCAGAGGTAGATGTGGTCGGGCAGTGCTGCGCGCAGTTGACGCGCGTGGTCGAGGTGCTCCGGTACGCCGACGATGCCCACACTGAACCGGACGCCGAGTCGGGCCAACTCCTCGCACTTGCCGAGGAACCGCTCGTAGGGGGTCTGCCCTGGATGGTAGGTGCACCACAGTGCGAGAGCGGTGAGGTCGGCTTCGGCGAGCCAGTCGGTGCGGCAGCTGAGATTGGTCTGGATCGCCACCCTACGCACCTGCGGCAGCCGGGACAGTTCGATGAGGGCACGTCGGTACCAGGAGCGCACAAGCCCTTCGCCCCACGGTGTGAACAGGACCGACAACCGATCGTCGCGCTGATGGGACACCCAGGTGGTGAATCGTTCCAGCGCTGCCCGATCGGTGCGCAGTTGCTCCGGGGTGTCGCGGCGCTTGGCGAAGGGACAGTAGGGGCAGTCGTAGTCACAGGAGGCCAGCGGGCCGCGGTAGAGCAGTGTCAGATCCATGGGGCCGCTCACTTCGACTCGTACCGTGCCATGGCCGTCCGTACCGTGGGGGAGAAGAGCTCCGGCCCCAGTGCGTCCGAATGAGCCAGCCCCTCCGGGGTGAGCTTCAGCCGACCCGATGTGTGCGGCTCCAACCAACCGAGTGCGGTGAAGCGGTTCAACTCTGCGGCGAAGTCATCGGCGGGATCGCACTGGAACCGCTCCCGGTAGTCGGCCGTGTCCATGCCCTCGGCCTGGAGCAGGGATTGCAGGAGGTGACGGCGGCGGGCTTCCGTCACATTGATGCGGTAGCCGAACTCCGCACGGTCGAAGTCCTCGGTCCGCGTGTAGTCGTCGATGATGGAACGCACTTCCCCGGGCCGTACTGCGTAGTCGAAGGAGTAGTGCAACTCGGACGTGTAGGAACGGGCTCCACAGCCCAACCCGATCATCCCGTCGGTCTGGCACGCATAGTCGTCCGCGCCCTGGGCGGGTGCGTCCGGCCGGCGGAACATCCGCATCGAGACCTGCTCGTAGCCCTGGTCGACGAGGTGGTCGCGGCCGTGCCGGTACAGCCGGAGCCGCTGCTCGTCCCAGGCGGCGTCACCGGCCGTGCCCTGCGGGGTGGCTTCCGTTCCGCTACCGCTCGGGGTGCGTCGGTCCAGACCGGTCAGCGGTCTCACATAGAGCGGATAGAGGTAGAGCTCCTCGGGCCGCCAGGCGAGCGCGGCATCGAGTGAGCGACGCCAACTGTCCTCGGTCTGACCGTCGATGCCGTAGATCAGATCGATGTTCAGCACGGGGATGCGCGCGTCGCGGATGCGGCCGAGTGCGGCCTCGACCTCGGCTCGGCGTTGTGGCCGGACGGCCGCCTTCGACTCCTTGTCGTCGAAGCTCTGGACGCCGATGCTGAGCCGGGTGGTGCCGCGTTCGGCGAGGACGGCGAGCCGATCGGCGGTCGCCGTGGCCGGCGACGCCTCCACGGACAGGGGTATCGCGGTCAGCTCGGCGCCCATGCGCTTCTCGGCGATGTCGCAGAGCCGCTCCAACTCTCCGGCGGTGAGGAAGGTGGGCGTGCCCCCTCCGAAGGCAGCAGCGGCGAACCGCACGGGTGCGCTGTCGCCCAGTGCGTCCCGCACCGCGCTCGCCTGGCGGTCGAGCGCATCGAGGTAGCGCGTGGTGAGTTCGTCGGGAGCCCCGATCCGGGTGAAGAGGTTGCAGAAGCCACAACGGATCTCACAGAAGGGGATGTGCAGATACAGCGAGAGTGCGTCGGTGGGCTCCGCGGCCCAGGCGTCGCTCAGACGGGGACGGTCGGTGAGCCTGCGGTAGGCGGTCTTGTGCGGATAGGCGTAGACATAACTCTGGTACGGGCGCGGAACGACCGGGGGAGTGCTCATGCGGGGGCCTCGGCGGACTCAAGGAAGAAGTGGGCGTACGGCACGGTCCAGACGGCCTCATGGCCGAGGCGGTGGCCGGTGTAGCCGTCATCGCCGTAGGTGGTGCCGTGGTCGGAACAGATGACGACGAAACAACGGCGGCGCCTGCGAACCACCGAGAAGAGCCGTTCGATGTGGCGGTCCACGTACTCCAGGGCCGCCGCATGGGACTCGCGGGTGTCTCCGGTCTCCTTGGTCGCACCCGGCAGATGAAACCAGTTGGGCTGGTGCAGTGCGGGCACGTTGACGAAGAGGAACAGCCGCTGATCCGACGGCAGCGCGCCGATGACGCCTTCGGCACGCTCGATCTGGGCCTGGAACGACACGGGTGAGGTCACCCCGAACTCCGGCTCCCAGTGGCTCTCCTGGAACAGACCCGGCAGCACCGAACCGAGCGGACCCTGCTGGTTGAAGAAGCCGACGCCGCCGATGCACACCGTGCGGTACCCGGCTTCGGCGAGCCCGGAGACGAGGTCGGGCGTGTCGAAGACGAACGTTCTCCCCTCGGTCGTCTCGCTCCCTGTGAACCGTGCGGCGAAGAGCCTCGGATGGGGGCCGGGTTCGGCCGGAGTCGGGAGGAACCCGGCGAACATCGCCTGGTGGGATGCATAGGTGAAGTTCCCCGGCGCATGTCTCCGCTGCCAGGCGCCGCCAGGGAGGTACCGGGCGAGATGGGGCGTGCGGCCCGCCGCGCAGAGCTCCGACGCGACGTCGTGGCGCAGGGTGTCCACCGTGATGAACAGGATGTCGTCATGCCCCACGACCTCGTTCATGTCCGGATCGTCGCACCGGGCCGCCTCCTCGCCGAGCGGTGGAGGCAGGACGGGCACGGGTGGGGACGGCAGGGCGGGAGTGTCAGGCATGGGCACGGTGGTTCCTCGTCCTACGGGGTGCACGGTCGCGCGGATCGGTGGCGGCACCGCGCCCCACCGTCGTGCTGGGTGCGAATGGTTCCTCGGTGGTGTCGGCAGTGTCGGCAGTGTCGGTGCTGTTGACGGTGTTGACGGTGTCGGTGGTGTCGGTGGTGTCGGTGGTGTCGGTGGTGTCAGTGGTGTCGGTAGTGTCGGTGGGCCGTGCGCGGGCCGCACATCGCGACCGTACGGCGGTGATCTGGGCGGCGTAGGTGTCCTCGGACTCGGCCCCGCTGCCGGGGAGGCCGATCAGACCGGGCAGCAGATCGCCGAAGGCGTTGACCTCGCCGATGAAGAAGCTCCGCCAGTCCGAGGCGGGCAACAGGTCGACCCCGACCCGCAGCGAGCCGGGGAAGGCGCGCGCAGCCCCCTCGCACAGGCGCAGCGCCCCCGCCCAGTCCCCGCCGGCTCGCTCGATGGCAGTGCGGGCCGCGGCCAGATCGCCCCGGGCGCCGCCGAGGTGGAGATTGGTCATGGGAGAGCGGCTGGTGCGCACGACCGCGTGCGTGGCGAGCCCGGCGGTGACGACCACCCGTAGATCCGCGGTCCGACCGTCCTGGGACGCCTTGGGCACCCAACGTTCGATGTGCAGTCCGTCCGGCGCCAGGGCGTCGACGAGCGCCGCCACTTCCCCCTCGGTGCGGTATCGGCGCACTCTGAGGGAGTTGTAGAGCCGGCCCCGCCCGTCACGTTCGACCGAGGTGGTCGCCTGGATCCGGCCGCCGCTCGCCGTCTCCACGGCGAGCACGCCGGACGCCGATGAACCGTGGGCGAGCTTGATGAAGATCCGGCGCAGGCCGGTGCTCTCCTGAAGCGCTCGGACATCCGCCCAGCCCTGCACACGGGGTGCGCCGGGGCCCGAGGTCGGCGATGGGGGCACGGCGAGTCCGGCGGTTGCGAGCACGCCGTGGCAGAGCCGTTTGTCGAACAGGACCGCCAGATCGTCGGGGTCGTCGAGCAGGGTGGCACCGGCCGAGGTCGCGGCGGCCGAGACCTCACGGGCCGCGGCCATGAACCGCTCATACCAGCGGGCGGTTCCCTCGACCCTGGTCGGATCGTCGACGCCCCGCAGCGCCTTCTCGACTTCCGGGTCTTCACCCGGCGAGTCCAGCCGCACCAGTTCATCGGGGCCGAACCGAGCCCGCCCGCGCAGCACGTCCATCCATGACACCACCCGTACGTCGGGCAGTCGGGCACGCCGTGCGGCTTCCCGGAAGAGGACGACACGTCGATTGGTCGGATTGCCGACGACCACCAGATGGGGTGAGGCCGGCGGGCGGGACCCGGCCACGGTCACTCCGCCACGGAGGTGTAGCGGTGGCTGTCGTCCTCGTCGTCCTCGACCTCGCCCAGTTCGGCCTCGGAGAGGTCGATCGACACGTCCGTGCCCTCGAACGTGGCCTTCAGGCGCTCCACCATCGGAGCGGTGAGGAAGTGGTGGTGCAGATCGAGGCTCCTGAGATGCGTCAACGGCTGACCGTTCAGCAGTGCTTCGGCCCCGTCGTCGCCGAGGGTGCCCATGGACAGGTCCAGCGTGTGGAGCCGTGCCACCACGGGGGCTCCGGCGACCGCCGTTGCGATCTGGTCCTGGATGTCGCTGTTGCGGAGCGCCAGATGGCCCAGGTTGGGCAGGTGCGTGCCGGCGAAGAAGGGCTCCAGGTCCTCGACCGCGGTGTCCGCCCCGTACCAGGACGATCCGAGCCAGATGTCGAGGCTCTCCAACGCGGGGAAGTCACCGGCCGCGATGCCGCGGACGACACCGACGGGCAGTCCGCCGGACTCCACCACGAGCGATTGCAGCTTGGCGTGGCTGATCTTGGAGAACTCCAGGCCGCTGCCGCCGCGCACCCCGAACTCCAACAGCTCGGGGAACGCCTCCACGAGTGGTGCGACCTCGCCCTGCTGGATCCAGGAGATCTCGCACTCGTCGTATGTGATGTCACCGAGGAACAGCGCACGCAGGGCGGGGAACTCGCCCGCGGCTGCCGTCAGCGTGGCGATGACGGCAGCCGGTCCGGTGTCGTACGCCTCGTTCCACTGGCCGATGATCAGGGCCCGCACCCGGGTGGTGTCCACCGCCGCCGCGAAACGGGCGTAGGCGTCCTCCCATTCCTCGCCGTCGTACTCGGAGGAGACTCGCCACGCCACGGACTCCACGGGCGGCAGCTCGGTCTTCGCCTGGGCCGTGACCGTGGGGAAGTCGAACGCGGGCAAACCGTGCAGCTCGCTCAGATGGCTGGAAATGGTCATGACGGGCTCCAGATGGGGCGACATTGATCGGCCAGTTCCGAGCAGTTGTACCAAGTCCCACTGACAACGGGGTGCGCGGGGCAGCTTCCGACGCTGGGCTGCAGTGCGTTGTCAGACCCTGCGGTTAGCGTCGATTCCAGCTTCGGCGCACCGGGCGCCGGGAGTTGAGGGGAGAGCCATGTACCGGCAGGGAGACGTGCTCATCGTGCCCGTCGCGGAGGAAGCCGTGCCAGCACACATCGAGCAGGCCAGATCACAGTCGCGTGATGGACTGGGGCGGCTGGTCCTGGCACTGGGGGAAGTCACCGGTCATGCCCATGCTGTGATGGGGCCGGGTCGGTTGGTCCTGGAGCCGGGCCCCTTCGGCCCGATGGTCCTCCACCTTCCCGAGGGCGGCCGTGTCGTCCACGAGGAGCACGCGGCGATCACCCTCCCCAAGGGTTGGTACCGCGTGGTGCGCCAGCGCGAGTACCTGCCGGGAGCGGTGCGCATCGTCGCCGACTGACACCAGGCGCTCCATCACACTGCTCCACACCACTGCGCGGAATGGCACGCAGAACAGCACGCGGAACGGCATGCAGAACAGAACGGCACCGGGTGAAGGCCGGTCGATAGGGGACGGGGATTCCTATGCAGCACATGGACAAGTGGCGGGCCGTTGCGGCGGCGACGGGACCGGCGGACCGGGCAGCCGCCGAGGCCGGAGTGCGGCTGGCCTACCGCACCGCGGGGCTTGCAGAGCCCGAGCGCATCGTGTGGGTCGATTCGCCGCGGGCGGGCGTCGAGGCGGTGCAGGCACTCAGCGGCGGCGGACCTTCGGTCAGGGAAGAGGTGCGCACCCGCCCCTGGGCGGAGGAACGCCGTCGGGTGCACGACGAGTTGGGGCCGGCCGGTTGGACCGAGTTGTGGAACTCCACTGGTGCCCGTCTGTGGGACACCACCCGAGCGCTCGCCGACCGCATTCGGGCCGGTGTCGTCGATGAGTTGGCCGGTCGTCCCGTGTCATCGCCGCCGTCGGGGGTGGAGACGGCCGGTCGCACGGTGGACGGGGCCACTCCGCAACAGCCCTCCTCTCCGCACCAGATCCGGCACCTGCTGCTCGACGCCGTCCTCGGTCAGCACGATGCGGCCTGGCTGGCCGCCTTCGACGGCCGCAGCGAGCGGCTGGACGGTCTGGCGCGCGTCGCCGCCCACGCCGGTTGGTGGTGGCCGTATGAGAAGGCGGTGGTGATGTGTGAGCGCCCGACCGTGCTGCATCGTGATGAGGCGGGTCGTCTCGACAGCGGCGAGGGTCCCGCGCTGGCGTTTCCCGACGGCTTCAGTCTGTACGCCTGGCGAGGAATGCCGGTGCCGGCGGACTTCCTCGACGAACTCTCCTCGATCGACGCCACACGCATACGCACCGAGGAGAACGCCGAACTGCGCCGTGTGATGCTGGAGCACTACGGCTACGACCGCTATCTGGCCGAGTCCGGCGCGAAGCCCGTGCACAAGGACGAGTCCGGCATTCTCTGGCGGATCGAGTTGGTCGATGACGAGGATGTGACGATGGTGGAGGTCGTCAACTCCACGGCGGAGCCCGACGGCACGTTCCGCACCTACTGGCTCCGTGTCCCACCCACCACCAGGACGGCAAAGGCAGGTGTGGCCTGGACGTTCGGACTCCAGGAGGAGCAGTACGAGCCGCTGCGACAGACCTGACACCTGTCTGATGCATCGTCAGATCTCGTCTTGCGCCAGCCTAGTGCGGGGTGTGAAGGGCGGGGCATGGGAGAGCCGGGCCGGCGGGCCCGGTGTCCGATGCGTCAGACCCGGACCGACAACAGCTCCTCCCGGCTGATCAACGAGGTGCTGCCCTCACCGGTGCAGGCATGAGCCCCCGCCCGCGCGCCCAATCGGGCGCTCGTCTCCAGGTCCTGGCCGGCGAGTAGCCCGTAGAGGAAACCGCAGACGTAGGCGTCGCCCGCGCCACTGGAGTCCACCACGGGGGCGGGTGGAATCGCGGCGGGGACGGGCCGCGGAGTACTGCTGCCCTCGCGCATCAGGAGGTACGAGCCACCTGCACCGGCGGTGGCGATCACGGCCTGCGCGCGCCCGCTCCGCAGGATGTCCCGCATCACGGAGGCGATGCGCTCGCCCGCTCCGGCAGAGCTGAGGAACACCAGGTCCGATCGGAGTGCGAACTCCCGTTGGCGTTCGTCGACTCCGTCCCAGTCCTGGAGATCGGTCGAGACGGAGAGCCCCAAGGCCGCGATGTCGTCGAAGAGGTGCCGGGCGAAGTCAACGGCTGACAGATGGACGTGCCGTGCCCGCTGGAGGTAGGGGAGGTAGAAGTCGCGCGGCATGCGCAGATCGTCGGGGTCGCGGCCGTCGTGGAACGACACCTTGCGTCCCGAGGGGTCGACCAGGCTGACGGCGCGGCGCGTGCCGGTGGGGGACAGGAGGGGATCGAAGGCCACACCCGCCGCGATGAGCCGTTCATGGACCTGCCGTCCGGCCCAGTCGTCGCCGAGGAAGTCGAGGAACGCGACGTTCATCCCCAGCGCCCGGCACCCCAACGCGACGTTCCCCCCGGTGTGTCCGGGCCATTCACGGATCGGCGCGACACCGTGGGCGTCGGCGAGGGGTACGGGCAGTGAGCCGACCCGTACGACGGTGGCCACGCCACTGCCTCCGATGACGAGCACATCGTGAGGGTGGTGCGGGGAGGCAGGATGGATTTGCTGCTCAGACAGGTGCGACACAGTCGCACAGTAGCCGTTGTGCTGGCGCCCGGGGTCGGTGTCCGAAATGGTGGGAGTTCTCGCAGGCACCGGATTCGCCGGCTCCCCGCGGTCCATCACTTCGTGGGAACACCCCCGGGTCAGCGCACGGCCGCTGCGAGCTCCCTGCGATTTAGACCCAGTTCGCGCGCCAGGGCGTCATCGGTCCACTCCAGCATGGCCGCACGCGAGAGGGAGCCTGCGTACGAGGTCATCTGGACGGCGAGCCCATCGAGGAACGCCGTGAGCCGCCAGGCCGCCTCGGCGGGATCCTGGCAGGGGAACTCCCCGGCTTCGGCTCCTTCGGCGATGACTTCTGTCAGCGCCGCCTTCCACTGTTGATCGAGGTCGCGTGCCACTTCCCGGAGTGCGGGCTCGCGCAGGGAGACCGCCCAGCCCTCGATCCACAGTCGCCAGCCCTTGGCCGGCCCGGTCGGTGCGTACCACCGGACCGCCGTCCTCAATCTGCGCAGTGCGGAGGTACGCCGTCCCAGCAGCTTCCGCAGATGGGCGAGGTCGCCGTCGGCGGCATGGGTGAAGGCTGCGGCCACCAGTTGTTCCTTGCTGGAGAAGTGGTAGAGCACCAGTGCATTGCTCACTCCGAGCGCTGCGGCGACATCGGCGATCCGCAGTGCCGCCACTCCGCGCAGTTGGATCTGCTCGACGGCTGCGCCGAGGATCTCCTCGCGTCGCTCTGCCACGCTCAACCGGACTCTGGCCACGGCACAACCCTACACAGCTGATCTTGACGTGGAAAATTGCCATGCCCACATCAGCTTTGTCGCTGGTGGGATGCCCGGAGCTGCGGTTTGCCCGAGGTGAACTGGGGCCGACGCGGTCGAGGCCGCCTGCGTCCGAGGGCCGATCCGGTCGGAGGCCCGGTCGACTCGGCCCTGGACGGTCGATCGATGCGCCATCGCTGATCCGTCCTCGTCGGTTGCGGTCTGAAGCCGCCGTCTGAAGTCGCGGTCTGGAGGTGCCTTCGGGGCGGTCGGGTGAGATGCCCGACCGCCTTTCTGTGCACGGCACCGGCAGGTCAACGCCGGCTCCGGTGTTCAGTTGTAGCGCTGGGTGATGGTGGGCAGACGGTCGGCCGCGAGCGCATGGGCCGCGGCCCGTGGAGTGGTCCCGTCGCGTTGCGCGCGCTCAAGCACCCCGCTCACCAGGGCACGCATCGACCGCCGCGTATGCGAGAAGGCCTGGTCGGCATCAGCCTCGATGTCCCCGAAGAGCGTCCACCACCACCAGGCGTTCGTGGCGGAGTTGACCACCACGTCCGGCAGTACGGTCACCCCGCGGCGCGTCAGCAACTCCTCCGCCGCGGCGACCACCGGCATGTTCGCCGCCTCCACGATCCAGCGAGCCGTGATCGTGGCCTGATTGTCCGTATCGATGGCGTAGGAAACCGCTGCCGGCACCAGGACGTCAGCGTCCACTGACAGCCAGGCGTCACCCGGCAACTCCCGGTCCTCGGCCCGGAGTACCGAGCGGTCGACCGTCCCGTGTGCGTCCCGTGCCGACAGCAGCGACTCGACGGACAGCCCGTCCGGGTTGGCGATGGTTCCCTTGATGTCGGCCACGGCGACGACCGTCAGTCCCGCGCGATCCAGGAAGCGGGCCGTCGCCCCGCCCATCGTGCCCAGCCCCTGCAAGCACACCCGAGTGCCCTCGTACGGCACGTCCGCACGGTCCAGGGCCGTCAGTACCGATTCGGCGACACCGCAGCCGCCGACCAGTTCGTCGAGACCGATGCCGTCCACCTCGATCGCGAAGGCGTCCCGGAGGCGCTGCCGGGCCGACTCCTCGTCGTCGAGCAACCGGTACACCGCCTGCACCGAGGAGACCAGCCCCGCCTCCGCGGCAGCACGGTCCACCGTGTCCTGGCTGAGGCCCAGGTCCTCGCCGGTCGTCCAGAAGGACTCGATGTACGGACGGGTCGCCTCCAAGTAGCGGACCAGGATCCCGTACGCCTCGGGGTCGCGGGGGTCGCAGTCGATGCCGCCCTTGGCGCCGCCCAGCGGTACGTACCTGCCGTCCGGGTTGTAGTGGAGCGCCTCCTTCAGTGTCATCCCGCGGGCCAACTGCGCCACCTCGTCCAGAGTGCAGCCGGGCCTCATGCGCAGACCCCCGCTGGAGACCCCGCGCACCAGCCGGTCGACGACGAGGAACCCTCGGCGCTCGGTGACCGGATCCGTCCAGGTGAGTGAGAGCAGTGGGGCGGTCATCGGGAACCTCCTCAAGGCGGTGATCAAGGGTGAGGCAGGCGCACGACCAGGATCATCTACTGAATGGCCAGTCAGTATCGAGACTGTTTGTCCTGCTTGTCAACGTGAACTAAGCGGAGGCTGCCTTGGTGGCAAACCAGCCCCCGCCGAACAGTTGTTACCGACAAGTCGGGAGTCCACCCCGCGCGAGAAGGCTGCGCACATGACTGCACCGCCGGACTCGAACGGCCGGAAAGAGACCCTGCCCACGGTCGAGGGTGCGCCATGCTCAGGATGGGGCCCAAAAGCGCGGGAACGTGGGAGGCGTCCCCAGGAACACCAACCGCACGGCGTGCGTTCCCCTGTGCGTGACCCCGATCCCAGCCGACTGCACGCGGCGCGAGCCAAAGGCCCGTGGACACCGACCCCTGCCGCCGATGCCGGTGAAGCCGATGTTCCAACCGGCCGATCTCCACCCCGCACCGTCGTACACCGCGCACATAATGAGAAGACCCCGACACCTGGAGGTGCTGTGACCGGAGCCGGTTCCCCTCACTCGCTGAGATCACGGCTGCGCACACTGCGCCCCGCCGCATTCGGCGCGGACCCGACGGGAGCGCGGCTGGAGCGCATCCGCAGCTCACCGCAGTACGCCGATGGCGCGTTCCTCAATCCCGTGGGCGCGCGCACGAGGCCGTCCGGGGCTTCGATGGTCGAGTTCGCCAAGATCTACTTCCAGAAGGAGGCGCGGGTACGACGGGCGCCCACCGGACGCATCCCGCTCCACCCCACCACGCTCGCCGATCTGTCCCATCCCCCCGTCTCCGGGCTGCGGATCACCTGGATGGGTCATTCCACCGTCCTCGCGGAGGTCGACGGGCGGCGGGTGCTGTTCGACCCGGTCTGGGGCGAGCGCTGCTCCCCCTTCTCCTTCGCCGGACCCAAACGCCTCCACCCCGTCCCCGCGCCCCTGGCCGCGCTGGGGCCGGTCGACGTCGTGGTGATCTCCCACGACCACTACGACCACCTGGACATGCCCACCACCAAGGCGCTCGCGACGGGCGAAACCGTCTTCGCCGTCCCGCTGGGCGTCGGGGCCCATCTGGAGCGCTGGGGGGTGGCGGCGAACCGGCTCCGCGAGTTGGACTGGAACGAGAGCGCGGAGGTCGCCGGCCTGCTCCTCACCGCGACGCCCGCGCGCCATTTCTGCGGACGCGGACTGCGCAACCAGCAGCACACGCTCTGGGCCTCCTGGGCCGTCGCCGGCCCGGAACACCGGGTCTACCACAGCGGTGACACCGGGTACTTCCCGGGATTCCAGGACATCGGTGCCACGCACGGCCCGTTCGACGTCACCATGATCCAGATCGGTGCGTACTCCGAGTACTGGCCCGACATCCATATGACGCCGGCCGAAGGGATGCAGGCCCATCTCGACCTTCAGGGCGGTCGCCCCTTCGGGATGATGCTTCCGATCCACTGGGGGACGTTCAACCTCGCGCCCCACGCCTGGGCCGACCCCGGCGAAGGCACGCTCGCCGCCGCAGCCGAGACCAGTGCCCCGCTCGCCCTGCCCCGACCCGGTGAGCCGTTCGAGCCCGCCTCGGCCTCCTTCACCGCCGAGCCGTGGTGGCGCGCCGTCGCCTCGGTGCCTCCAGGGGGCTGGGAAGCCACGAGCCCGCCCGCCGTCGCACCTGGCGGTGCCTCCCGCACCCGGACCGCACCGGGCGCCACTGCGTTCGGAGTGGACCACCAGGCCCGTGGTTCGGGGACGGGGCCCGGGAGCCCGGAAGCTGCGCCCACCGGCTGACCTGCACTTCTGACGGGCGTCCCCGACCTGCTCACGAGTCGTGGTCGCGGGGCGTCCGGGCATGGACTCGTACGAGGGTTGGCCTGTTTCCGCGCCCCCGGGGGTGTACGCGAAGGACGGTCGGCCTTCGGCGCCCATGGGCGTCGATGACCCCTGCGCCCCCTTCCGGTGGTGCGTGAGGGGCCCGTCTCCTCCTCGTCCGGCGCCGCTCCCTTCCCACTGCCGCGGCCTGCCTCGGAGCCTTCGCCGCAATGCCCGCGTCCCGGTCGGCCCTCTCGTATCCGGGTCCGGGTACGAGGAGACTCCCGCGGCACCCGGGGACGTCCGGACCCCGGGTGCATTGCGCGCCCCCCTCGCAAACCAACCCGTTCCACCTGCGCCATCTGTGCACCGGCGTACACCCTTCGCCTCCCGGCACGTTCGTGCACGCCCGGCGAGCTGCTCGAACATGCGTGGCAGCCCAAACCACTGATGCCTCAGAGTTCATCTGCAACCCCAGGAGGCTCTACTGACTCGAAGGTCAGTGGAGTCACGGAGATGCTCCCTGGTTTCGGACGAAAACAGTCACCCCGCCTTTCACCTGCATCGATCGTCCGCACCGAAGGCGCAACGCCGATGGTCCCCTTGGTGCGCCGGCTCGGACCGCGCACGTTCAGAGGTGGATCGACACCCTCGCGCTGTGCCGGCGCATCCTTCGGGCGCTTCGTTCGGGACCACCGGCCCGACATGGGGTTTCGCACCGGAGTGCGAGCCCTCATACCAGAGCGGGACCAATGCTGGGGAACTTTCCCGACTGACCGTCGCGTGTACGCCAAGCACGACTACCGTGTGTGGCCAGTGATCAACGGCGGGCTAACACCCTTCGCGTCATAGAAGCATTGAAAAACGCACAAACCCACCCATGGCACCCATCCCCATGCAGTGCACCCCATGGACCCCGCACCCCCACGTACCGAGGACGCCGATGTCTCCGCAACGCGCACCCACCCCACGGTCGGACGGCCGTGAGAGCGGGCGTCACGGTCGGTCGAGCACCCGCTCAGCCCCCGCTGCGCGCAGATCGCGACCGCTTCCGCTGCCGCCGGAATCCCACATCCGCCCCCGACTGCTCCGTACGGCGGTACTCCCGGCCCTCGTTGCCGCACTCAGCGGTGCGACCGCCGTCACCTACACCGTGCACAGTGCCGCACCACGCCCCACCACCACCCTGTGGGCCGTACTGACCGGCACCGCCGCACTCGCCATAGCGGCGGTCGCGGTGGCAGCACTCGGCGCCGACCGCCTGGCCGCCTCGGTACTGGGCCGCTGCGCCCATCTGCGCCGCTCCATCGAACGCGGACAGGACGACCTGCGCCAGGTTGTGGAGCGCCTACGCCGAGGTGAGCGCCCTCCCAGCCCGAGGTCACCCCAGCCGAGGACCCTGCGCGGAGACGAGTTCGACCTCGTCACCAGGGACCTCAGCCGATCCCACGACGCGGCCGTCGCCGCCGTCGTCCAGGCGTCCCAACTCTCCAGCAGCGTCGGCAACGAACAGAAGGTGGAAGTCTTCGTCAACCTCGCCCGCCGGCTCCAGTCGCTGGTGCATCGAGAAATCCAACTCCTCGACGAGTTGGAGAACGAGGTCGAAGACCCCGAACTCCTCAAGGGCCTCTTCCACGTCGACCACCTCGCCACCCGGATCCGTCGCCACGCCGAGAACCTCGCCGTCCTCGGCGGAGCGATCTCCCGGCGCCAGTGGTCGCACCCCGTCACCATGACCGAGGTGCTCCGATCCGCGATTGCCGAGGTCGAGCACTACCCCCGGGTCAAGCTCGTCCCACCGATCGACGGCACCATG
This sequence comes from Streptomyces sp. NPDC005963, assembly GCF_040638655.1. Taxonomy (NCBI): domain Bacteria; kingdom Bacillati; phylum Actinomycetota; class Actinomycetes; order Kitasatosporales; family Streptomycetaceae; genus Streptomyces; species Streptomyces sp. NPDC005963. The sequence goes on from NZ_JBEXVD010000006.1 coordinate 332,819, forward strand.
CGGGGGCACGCCGTCGCCGACGTGATCCACCTCCTGGCCGAACTGGTCGAGAACGCCACGGTCTTCTCCGCGCCCCACACCCAAGTGCTCCTGCGCGCCCAACACGTCACGGCCGGACTCGCCGTCGAAGTGGAAGACCGGGGCCTCGGGATGCCCACCGACGAGCAGGACAAGATGAACGCCCTGCTCGCCGACCCCGATCAGGTGAACGTCGCCCATCTGCTCCAGGACGGCCGCATCGGTCTGTTCGTCGTCTCGGCCCTGGCACGCAGACACGGCATCGCCGTCCGGCTCCAGTCGAACATCTACGGCGGCATCCAGGCCACCATCGTCCTGCCCCAGGGCCTCCTCGGCACCGAACCCGGCGGTCTCCAGCAGACCGACCCGGTCTCCGGCAGGACCCGACGCCGACGCAAACCCCCCACGACCATCACCACCTCGCCCCCCACGATCCCCGACCGCCCGCAGACCGAGCCGAAACCCGCCCCCCGGCAACCGGCCCCACTCCGACCACTGCCCCCGCAGACACCACGTCCGCAGGCCCCCCAGCCCCCGGTCGCCGCGCCCCGGACCCCCGAACCTCCGCGCCCACCACAACCGGCGCACTCCAGCCCGGCCCTCGCGCCCCTTCCCGTACGAGCAGAACACGTGGACCGCCCCAACCCCGCCGCCGCCCGACCCGGCGCCAACTACACGACGCGAAGGACCGAGGCACCAGCCCCCGACCGGTCCGCCACCATCACCTCCGTCCCCACCGGGGTCGTGCGGGGCACCATGGGCCGCCCCCAACTCCCCAAACGGCGCAGCCAGGAGCACATAGCTCCTCAGCTCAAGATGGGCCCCCCTCCCCGCAAGGAGGACGAGGCCGCGCTGCACGACCCCGGGCTGATGGCGGCCTTCCAACGGGGCATCGGCCTCGCCGAAGCCCAACCGCTCAAAGCGGACCACGCCCCCGGAACCGGCGTCCCCAACGCAACGCAACCCACCCCGCAACGCCACGACAACACCTCCAAGGAGTAGATGCACCATGGCGAGCGATGCGCCGAACGGTCATACCTCGGACCTCGACTGGCTGCTCAGCGGTCTGGTCCAGCGTGTGCCGTACACCCGCAATGCAGTACTGCTCTCCTCCGACGGCCTGGTGAAGTCCGTACACGGCCTGGAACCCGACAGCGCCGACCACATGGCGGCCCTGGCCTCCGGCCTGTACTCCCTGGGACGCAGCGCCGGCGCGCGCTTCGGCGACGGGGGAGAGGTGCGCCAAGTCGTGGTGGAACTCGACTCGACCCTGCTCTTCGTCTCCACCGCCGGATCGGGCACCTGCCTGGCCGTGCTCGCCGGCCGTGAGGCCGACGCCGCCGTCCTCGGCTACGAAATGGCGATGCTCGTGAAAAGCGTCCGACCGTACCTCACCACTCCGGCCAGACAGTCGACCGGGGCGCCGAGCATCGCGGGGCAGTGATCGTGCCGGCGCCCAAGGACGGCCCCCTACTCGACGACGCCGCCGGCCGGCTCATCCGCCCCTACACGGTCAGCGGTGGCCGCACCCGCCCCACGGCCCCGCTGGACCTTCTCTCCCTGGTCATGGCCACCGGGGCCGTACCCAAGGACAACCTCGGACCGGAGCACGCGCTCGCGCTCGGGCTCTGTGACGGTCCGACATCCGTCGCCGAGATCGCCGCGCACCTGAGGCTTCCCGCAGTCGTCACCAAGGTGCTCCTCTCCGATCTCGTGGACTGCGGCGCGGTCACCGCCCGAGCGCCCCGCTGCCTTGACACACCGACCGACCGTTCATTGCTGGAGGCAGTGCTCGATGGCCTACGACGACGGCTCTGAAGTCGACAGCTCATGGAAGTACGGCCCTCGGACCGAAGGTCCGTCGGCCGGCGACTCCACGGGCCAAGGACCGCTCCCCCTGGCCCTTTCGCCCGGGCGCCCCGCGAGCGACGACCTCGACCCAGCGGAACGCACCGCGGCCGATCCACTCTTCCCGACCGCACTCAAAATCCTGGTCGCGGGAGGCTTCGGAGTCGGCAAGACCACTTTCGTGGGGGCGGTCAGCGAGATCGACCCGCTCAGTACGGAGGAACTGCTGACCCAGGTCAGCGCTGCCACCGACCCGCTCGAAGGGGTCGAATCGAAGACGACCACGACCGTCGCCATGGACTTCGGCCGCATCACCCTGGACGAACGCCATGTGCTCTACCTCTTCGGCACACCGGGCCAGGAGCGCTTCTGGTTCATGTGGGACGAACTCTCCGAGGGCGCACTCGGTGCCGTCATCCTCGCCGACACCCGAAGGCTCCAGGACTCCTTCTCCGCAGTGGACTTCTTCGAAGGGCGGGGAATCGGATTCGTCGTCGCCGTCAACGAGTTCGACGGGGCCTACCGGTACGACGCGGAAGAAGTCCGGTCCGCCATCGACCTCAAGCCCCAGGTACCGGTCGTGATGTGTGATGCGCGGATCGCCAGCTCGGGCATCGGCACCCTGGTCACCCTCGTCCAACACCTCCTCACCACCGCCCCGGTCCCCGCCCCCGCGCCGAGCTATGGAGCACCGACATGACGTACGACCCAACAGGCCATCTGCTGCTGACCCCCATCGACAGGGAAGCGCCCGTACGGGTCAAACGGCTGCGGCAACTCGGTTTCGGCGACCGACCCGACCCGGCCTTCGACGAATTCGCGCACCATTTGGCGCGGGTGACCGGGGCTCCGTACTCGATGGTCAACTTCATCGACGAGCACCGGCAGTTCTTCGCCGGCCTGCACACTCCAACCGGCGATCACGACAACCACGCCCTCAGTGCCGCAGTGACCGCGGTGGGCGGGGAGGTCAGCCGCTTCATGGACCGAGACCACGGGTACTGCCCGCACGTCGTCGTCCGGAGGAAGGCACTGGTCCTGGAGGACGTGTGCGACTACCCGAGATTCGCCGGGAACCCCGTCGTCGACGAAATCGGCATCCGCTCCTACCTGGGCGCGCCGCTCATCGACCGCACCGGGATCGCCCTCGGAACGATCTGCGTGGTCGACACCGAGCCCCGGCCCTGGGGCAGGGCCGGTCTGGAAACCATCAAGTCGCTCGCTGCGGAGCTGATCGAACAGATTCACCGCCGTGAAGACGGCGGCATCTAGACCACGACGGACGCCCGGAGGCATCGATCGGGCGTGGATACGACGGGGAGGCCCACTCGACGCGACCGAACGCGAGCCACCTCCTGCACCCCTGTGCGCCGGGACACACACCCGGCTGGGCGCAGCCGTATCCACTTCCCCCCATCAGACGGCTCCTCCCCACCGTCCGTACGACAGGATCACGGGTGCACTTGGTGGGCGCCCCCCTCCGAGGCCCCACCTCGACCCGACCGCCATCCACTCCCCCCGAACTCGTTCACGGGGGTGCCGCGCGACGACGCGGCCTGCCCAGGGCCCCTTCCCCGGGGACCGGCGTCTGCCTCGTTCAGACCGCCGGCTCCAGCTTGACCGCCTCGGACAGCCGCTGCGACCACTGGCCCTTCACCGTTCCCAGCGCCACCTCGGCCAGCCGGAGCAATTGGATGTCCGAGGTTCCCGCAGGCGCGAACATGTGAAGTGCGTCCCGCAGATAGCGCTCGATAGGGCGGTCGGTGAAGAGACCGGCCGCAGCATGGATCTCCATGGCATTGCGGGCCGAGTCGATGGTCGACTCCACATTGATCAACTTGGCGTTCATCAACTCCGCATCGCACGGCAGCCCCTGATCGAGCAGATGCACGGCGTGGTAGGCCGCGAGCCTCGCGGTCATCAGCCGTGACTGGAGCTTGCCCAGCTTCATCTTGATGGACGGCAAGTCATGGAGGGGATTGCCATAGCGGTACCGCTGCGCGCAGAACTTGGTCGTCTCGTCGAGGATCGCCTGGTGAATCCCCAGCGATACGGCGGTGAGGTTCGCCCGCCCGTAGAGCACGCTGGACGAGTACGCCACCGAGAGCCCGTCCCCCTCCGCGCCCAACCGGTTGCTCGCCGGCACCCGGCAGTTCTCGAAGAACAGTTCGCCGAAGCTGAAGCCGTGCAGCCCCAGCGCCGGGCGCTGCTCTCCGATGATGCAGCCGGGGCGGTCGGCCTCGACCAGGAATGCGGTCAACCCGCGCGAACCGGGTCCCGTCCTCACCACCACCCCGTGCAGATCGCCGATGTGGCTGTTGCCCACGTACACCTTCTGGCCATTGAGTATGTACTCGTCGCCGTCCCGAACGGCGGTGGCGGTCATGCCGAGCACATGGCCGCCCGAGTCGGGCTCGGTCACGGCGATCGTCGGCAGGCAGTGGCCGGCAGCGATGCTCGGCAGCCAGGTCCGCTTCTGCTCGGGGTTGCCGAAGTGCAGGATCTTGGCGACCCCCAACTGGGACGCCTGGACCATGGCGCCCATCGCGCCGCTGACCCGGGAGAGCTCTTCGATGATGATCGTCTTGGCCAGATGACCGGCGCCCATGCCGCCGTAGTCACGGCCGATGGTGGCGCCCAACCAACCCTGCCTCGCTATGAGCCGAGACAGGTCGCCATGAGCGGTCCGCGTTGCTTCCAACAGAGGGATTCGGGGCCTCACCTCCTTCTCTGCGAAGTCCCTGACATCGTTCCGAAGTCGATGATGCAGCTGACTGGCGAAGTACTCGTCCATCGCGAGCCTTCCTCTGCGATTACGCCTACTCGGGCGATTGTTCGAGTAGGTGGTGCGTGGAGAGGGTCGGGACGGTGCTGACCGGCCATCTCCGTTCTGCCGTACGGCATTCCCTGCGTGGTTCCCTCTGCTACATGTCGAGGGCGATGGATTCTCGGGGGGCCGGCACGGCCTGCCGACGGCCTGTCTCAGGCGTGCACAGACGCGACATCTGGCACCTTCTGAAGAACCGATACGGCATAGACCTGGACGGAAATGAACGTACCTGAACAGGGTGATTGAGCCACGAGGGGAAGCCTCCCAGCGCGTAGGAGCGTTATCCAGCGCGCGATGTGAGAGGGGTGGTGGATGGCGCACTCGTGGCCCTATGAAAAAGCACGCGCCCCCGCCTCCTCCATCACGGCGATAGCTTTATGCACCTATATGTGCACTATGCCGGAGAGTGCCGGGGGTCCTCCCGCCATGTTCCAGAGCGCGCGAGCCGACGGCCGCGCGCTCCTTTGCACCCCATGCACCTGCTCATCCATCGACCGCCCCGCCACATGACTCCCCTGAGGCTGCTGTGTCCTCCTCCGCGAGGCACGGCGAAGGGCGTTCCATGGCCAAGAAAGCGCTCTCTCGATCGGTTCGCCTACCCGGCGGATCGGTCAGGGAGCGGCTGTCAGTGCCGCATCGTACGGTCGTCGCATGGCCACCGCTGATGACGTTCGCAGAGTCGCGCTCTCCCTGCCCCGGACGATCGAGAAGCTCGCCTGGGGGATGCCGACCTTCCGCCTCGACGACGGCGGAAAGATCTTTGCTTCGCTCGATGACGACGATCGGGTGATGGGGGTGAAATGCCCCAAGGAGGAGCGGGCCGAGTTGATCGAGGCCGAGCCGACGAAGTTCTTCCTCCGTGAGGGCCACGACGACAACTACGCCTGGATCAGGGTCCGGCTCGCCGCGCTGGAGGACGAGGCCGAGCTCCATGCGATCTTGCTCGACTCCTGGCGCCAGGTCGCGCCCCGCAGACTGCTGGCCGCACATCCGGAGCTGGCACACCCCTCGCCCGAGCGACCCGCATGAGGGGAGCCGCGCCGTCCGGCCCGAGCCCGTCCTCCGCGGCCCCGCCCCGGGCGCCCTCCGCCCCGAGCGCCGGGCTGCTCTCGTTCACTCCCGTACGGCCCCGGATCTGCTCCATCCCTTCTGGCGACCGGGATCGCCGGGCGCGGAAAGCGGTTCGTGACCATCGCCCGGAGTGCGGTATTGTTCTCATGCGCGTTCAGCCAGGGGAAAACCCCAGGTCAAACGAGCATCGGGACGTGGCGCAGCTTGGTAGCGCACTTGACTGGGGGTCAAGGGGTCGCAGGTTCAAATCCTGTCGTCCCGACCACGCGGAAACGCTGGTCGGAGGCCGTTCTCTCATCCATGAGAGGGCGGCCTTTCGTGCGTCCGGGGGCGTGGTGGTCGCCGTGTGGTCGCACGCCCGGGCTGGGATTGATCGGCTTGCAGCGCTGGAGGCGGGTGGTGCGGGGGAGCGGAGCCGGCCGAGGGCTGCGCGGAGGCGGTGGAGGTGGTCGCGCGGTGGTCGCAGCTACGCGGGCCGGTGCGTACGACAGCCGTCTGCTGCGCTCCGCTGAGGACGTGGTCGATGGTGTCGACGGCCTGGTGTGCGTACGGCCCGGATGTCGTTCTCGGTCGTGACCGTATCCATCTGATGGTGGCGTTCGTGCTGGTGATGTGCGGGGCGGTCGGCGGATCCGTGTGCGAGAGGTGTGCCCGTTCCCCCGCGGGCTGCCGGGGAGTGCTCGCCGCTGGTGAACGAGGCGAGTAGAGGGCGTTCGCCGTCCGGGCGGCATGGGTGGTGTGGGCTTCATCCGGCGGAAGGGTCGGCTTCGCGTACAAAGGCGCAGGTTTTGCGTCAACTCGCTTGTTTTAAGCCTGAGTTAATGTGCGACGATCTTATGTTCAAGGGGTTCACGGCGGGCCCACAGCGGGCTCACAGCCGATGTCGGCGCTTCACCGTTCCCTTTCCGCTTCCGCGGTCTGCCCAGGAGGTCCGTTGCACCCCAGACGTATCCCCGCTCTCCCCCGAGCGTTACACCGTTCCCCTCTGCTCATAGCCTTTGCCCTCGGCTCGTTGCTCGTCGGGGCCACGCCATGGCTCGGCGTGGCGAGTACCGGGCCGGGCGGCCTCCGGCCGGCGTCCGCATCAGTCGGCCAGCAGGCGGCGAAGGTGTCGCCGCACCACGCCGTGGCCCCGGCGAACGCCATGGAGCCCGCGGCTCCGCTGCTCGACCGGACCGGATGGACCGTCACGGCGAGTGATGAGGAGACCGCCGCCGAGAACGGCCGCGCGGCCAACGTCCTCGACGGTAACGCGGCCACCATTTGGCACAGTAGGTATGCCGGCACCTCGGCCCCGCTGCCGCACAGCATCACTATCGACATGAACCGCACGGCGGTCGTCTCCGGCCTCGTCTACCTGCCCCGCAATGACGGCCCCAACGGGCGCGTCGGCGAGTACAGCATCAGCATGAGCGCGGATGGGCAGAACTGGGGCAGTCCCGTCGCCACCGGCACCCTCGCGGACGACGCCGCCGCCAAGACCCTCGGATTCGCCCCGACGGGCGCCCGGTTCGTCCGCCTCACCGCCGTCACCGAGGCCGGCAACCGCGGCCCGTGGACCACCGCCGCCGAGCTCAACCTGCTCGGCGACCCGGGAACCCCGGCCGCCACCGTCGACCTGCCCCGGACCGGATGGACGGCCACGGCGAGTGATGAGGAGACCGCCGCCGAGAACGGCCGCGCGGCCAACGTCCTCGACGGCAACGCGGCCACCATTTGGCACAGTAGGTATGCCGGCACCTCGGCCCCGCTGCCGCACAGCATCACCATCGACATGAACCGCACGACGGCCGTCTCCGCCCTCGTCTACCAGCCCCGCAACGACGGCCCCAACGGGCGCGCGGGCGCGTACACCGTTACCACCAGCACCGACGGGACCACCTTCGGCACCCCGGTCGCGGCGGGCACCTGGCGCGACGACGACACCGTCAAGACCGCCACCTTCACCCGCACCGCGACCGCCCGCTACGTACGCCTGACCGCGACCGGGGAGGCCGGCAACCGCGGGCCCTGGACCACGGCCGCCGAGATACGCCTGAGCGGACCGGCCAACCCGGCCACCCATGGCGCCTGGGGCCGGATCACCGGATTCCCCCTCGTACCGGTGGCCACCGCCGTCCTGCCCGGCGACAAGCTCCTGGCCTGGTCGGCGTACGCGGTCGACCGCTTCGGCGGCAGCAACGGCTACACCCAGACCGCGATCCTCGACCTGAAGACGGGCAAGGTCACCCAGCGCCGCGTCGACAACACCGGCCACGACATGTTCTGCCCGGGCATCGCGATGCTCGCCGACGGCCGGGTCCTGGTCACCGGCGGCAGCAACGCGGAGAAGGCCAGCATCTACAACCCGGCCACCGACACCTGGTCCGCGACCAGCAACATGAACATCGCCCGCGGCTACCAGTCGATGACCCTGCTCTCCACCGGCGAGGCCTTCGTCCTCGGCGGGTCCTGGAGCGGAGTCGCGGGTAGTGACAAGGCCGGTGAGGTCTGGTCGCCGAACACCTCTACCTGGCGCAAGCTCCCCGGCGTCCCGGCCACTTCGACCATGACCGCCGACCCGGCCGGCCCCTACCGCGCCGACAACCACATGTGGCTGTACGCCACTTCGGGCGGCAAGGTGCTCCAGCTCGGCCCGAGTAAGCAGATGAACTGGATCACCACCGCCGGGAACGGCAGCATCACCCCGGCCGGCACCCGCGCCGACAGCCAGGACGCCATGACCGGCAACGCCGTCGCGTACGACATCGGCAAACTGCTCACCCTGGGCGGCTCGCCCGCGTACGACAACGTGCCCGCCACCCGGCGCGCGTACACCGTGAGCATCAACGGCAGCCAGGTCCAGGCCGCGCGTACGGGCGACATGGACCAGGCCCGCGCCTTCGGCAACAGCGTCGTGATGCCCGACGGCAAGGTCGCCGTCTTCGGCGGCCAGTCGTACCCCGTGCCGTTCAGCGACGCCACCTCCGTGCTGACCCCCGAACTGTGGGACCCGGCGACCGGCAGGTTCACCCCGCTCGCCACCATGGCCATCCCGCGGAACTACCACAGCGTGGCGAACCTGCTGCCCGACGGCCGGATCTTCTCCGGCGGCGGCGGCCTCTGCGGCGACTGCGCCACCAACCACGCCGACGGAGCCGTGTTCACCCCGCCGTACCTGCTCAACGCGGACGGCTCACCCAAACCGCGTCCCGCCATCACCGGCGGCGTACCGCCCCAGGCCCCCGCGGGCACCTCGCTCACGGTCACCACCGGCGGGCCGGTGGCCTCCTTCGTGCTGATGCGGGCGGCGGCCGCGACCCACTCCACCGACAACGACCAGCGGCGTGTCCCCCTGACCTCCACCCCCGCGGGCGCCAACACCCATACGGTCTCCATCCCGGCCGACAGGGGCGTCGTCCTCCCCGGCACCTACATGCTCTTCGCCCTCAACGCCCAAGGAGTCCCCAGCACCGCCCGCTTCATCACCATCCCCTGACCCTCACCACTCCCGACCACCACCTGAAACCCCCTCGCCCCGCCCCGTCACCGGGGCGGGGCGAGGGCGAGTCCACCCCCGCGTGCGCGGGGACCATGGCCGAAAGATCTGGACCAGTACCGGGATCAGGCCGCGACGGGCTGCTGCTTGCGGTCCGGCGTCTTGATCTTGGGCTTCTTGTTCGGCAGCGAGAGCCGGAAGACCTTGTGCCATGCGGAGAACACCTGCTTGGGCAGCGGCCCGGTGACGTACTCCAGCTCGTACTTTTCAAACAGCGCGCGCACCTTCACCGCGACCTCGGCGTACCGGTTGCTCGGCAGGTCAGGGAACAGGTGGTGCTCGATCTGGTGCGACAGGTTGCCGGTCATGAAGTGCATGGCCTTGCTGCCGCTGATGTTCGCCGAGCCCATCATCTGGCGCAGGTACCACTGGCCGCGCGTCTCGCCCTTGATCGACCGGCGCTCGAAGACCTGCACGCCCTCGGGGAAGTGCCCGCACATGATCACCGAGTGGGACCAGATGTTGCGGACCAGGTTCGCGGTGAACGTGGCGGCGAGCGTGGTGAGGAACGACGGGCCCGACAGCAGCGGGTGGATCACGTAGTCCTTGAGCACCTGCTTGCGGATCTTGCGGCCCACGGCCTTGGCCCGCGCGCGGAACTCCGGGTTCTTGCGGCGGCGCTTGTGCAGGTTCCTGCCGAGCTCCAGGTCGTACGCTGCGATGCCGTACTCGAAGAAGCAGGCGTTGATGAAGTTCCACAGCGGCTGGCCGAGGTGGAACGGGTGCCACTTCTGGTCCTCGTCGACGCGCATGATGCCGTAACCGAGGTCGTTGTCCTTGCCGATCACGTTGGTGTAGGTGTGGTGCAACTCGTTGTGTGAGTGCTTCCACTGCTCGGACGGCGAGACGTGATCCCACTCCCAGGTGGAGGAGTGGATCTTCGGGTCCCGCATCCAGTCCCACTGGCCGTGCAGGATGTTGTGGCCGATCTCCATATTGTCCATGATCTTCGCCACGGACAGGCCGGCGGTGCCGATCAGCCACGCGGGCGGGAAGATCGAGAACAGCAGTACGCCCCGGCTGACCAGTTCCAGCTTGCGCTGCACCGATATGACCTTGCGGATGTAGGCGGCGTCCTTCTCTCCGCGGCTGGCGATCACCTCGTCGCGGATGGCGTCCAGCTCGCGGCCGAGCTCCTCGATCTGCTCCGCGGTCAGGTGGGCGGTGGGGTCGATGGCGGTCAAGGTGCTCCTACCGTTCGATGTCGCAGGGGCCCGCCGCGGCGGACACGCAGGTCTGGATGAGGACGCCCGGCTCGGCCTCGGTGATCTCGCCGGTGCGCAGGTCACGGACGGCGCCTGCCTTGAGCGGTGTGATGCAGCCGAAGCAGATGCCCATGCGGCACCCGGAAGGCATGAGCACGCCGGCCTCTTCGCCGACGTCCAGCAACGGCGTGGCGCCGTCCGCGTCGACGGTCTTGCCGGTGGTGCTGAACGTGACCTCGCCCCCGTCGCCGACAACGGTGATGCTGGGGCGGAAGCGTTCGATGTGCAGTCGCTCTTGTACACCGTGCTCGGTCCAGTGCTCTTCGGCGGCTTCGAGCAGGCCCGCGGGCCCGCAGGCCCAGGTCTCACGCTCGGCCCAGTCAGGCACCAGCTCGTCGAGACGGGTGATGTCGAGCATGCCGTCCGTGTCGGTGTGGACCTCGGTGAGACGCAGCTTCTTGGCCGCGACGAGGTCGTGCAGATCGTTGCGGAAGATCACGTCCTGCGGCTGCGGCGCGCAGTGGACCATGACGACGTCGTCGAACTCGCTGTCGCGCAGCATGCCCATCACAGGCGTGATGCCGCTGCCGGCCGTCAGATAGAGCACCTTGGCGGGCTTGGCCTTCGGCAGCACGAAGTCACCGGTCGCCTGGTCGAGCTGGATCAGCGTGCCCGGTCTTGCCCTGCGGACCAGGTGGTTGCTGACCTTGCCGTCCGGGATCGACTTCACGGTGATCGTGACGCGACCGTCCTGGCGGTTCGTCGGGGAGGTGATGGAGTAGGCACGCCACAGGCGCACCCCATCGACGTCGATCCCGATCCTTACGTACTGACCGGCCGTGTGGCCGCGCCAGCCCCGTCCTGGCCTGATCACGATGGTCGCGGCGTCATCCGTCTCGGGATGCACGGCTTCGATGCGCCCACGCAGGTCAGCGCCCGCACGCAGCGGACTGACCAGGTCGAGGTAATCCGACGGCAGCAGCGGCGTCGTGACCATCTCCAGCAGTTTCCACGCCCTACTGCGGAGGGCTGCACTCGTCATGGCTCCAGCTTGATGTGCCTCAGGGCGTAAAGTCCTACCCGTAGGACGTGAATCTGATCGGCTGAATTGTTCGCAGGGAACAAAAAATGGGGCATGTAATCCGGAGGGCCACCGAACTGGCCCTGGATGAGACGACGGTCACCGCACTTCGGGCCGAGCTGAAGAGCACCGCCGACGAGGTCGTCCAGGCGATCATCGACGAGGTCCCTCCCTACGCCAACGCCCTTTCGGGTCGCATGGGCGGCACCATCCGCCGAGCCGTCCGCACCGCCCTGGGGCACTACCTGGACCTTGCGAGCGGGAACGCCACGCGCGGTGACGCCGGTGATGCAGCCTACGAGCTGGGCCGCGGCGAGGTGCGCGGCGGCCGTTCGATGGACGCCCTGCTCAGCGCCTACCGCGTCGGCGCCCGCGTGGCCTGGCGATGCCTGGCGGCGGGTGCCGTGCCCGCAGGTCTGCCCGCCGCCGAGGTCGCCAAGTTCGCCGAGCTGACCTTCGCCTACATCGACGAGCTCTCCGCCGCGAGCGCCGCGGGCCACGCCGACGAACTGGCCGCCCGCGGCCGGGTCCACGAGCGCCACCTGGAACACCTGGCCCGCGACCTCCTCGCCGGAGCGAGCCCGGACGTGCTGCTGGCCTCTGCTCAGCGGGCAGGGTGGCAGCCTCCCGTTTCGCTGACCGCGGTCCTGTTGCCCGCTGCCCAGGCCCGGCCCGCCTACCGCGCGCTCGACCCGAGCACCCTCGTCCTCGACGATCTGCCGGACGCCACCGGTGTGCTGTTCGTCCCCGACGCCGACCGATCACATCTCCTGAGACAGCTGACCGACCGCACCGCCGTGGTCGGCCCGCCCCGGCCATGGACCCGGGCGTCCGCCTCGTACACACGAGCCGTACGCGCGCGCTCCCTCTCCTCCGATGTTCGCGACACCGAGGACCACCTGCCCGAGCTGGTGCTCAGCGCCGACGTGGACGCGTTCGCAGATCTGCGTGCCCGGGCGCTCGCACCGTTGCGGACCTTGCCCGTCGCAACGGCACGGCGGCTGGAGGAGACGTTGCGGGCATGGCTGCTGCACCAGGGCAGACGGGACGAGGTGGCGGCGGCGTTGTTCGTCCATCCCCAGACGGTCCGGTACCGGATGTCGCAGCTGCGGGAGCTGTTTCCGGATCTGGCATCGCCGCACCGGGTCCTTGAACTGACGCTGGCGGTCGGTCTTCGGGCCAGCTGACGCGAGAACGACACCGGGCCACGCCTTCCGGGGAGCGCCCGCCGCAAGGGCTCCTCCATCGCCTCCGGTTACATCGCATCAGGGCCGGGGTCGGGGATCCGGCTGTGGACATCCTCCACCAGGTTCTGCACCCCCATGCGGAAGATCTCGGCCTGGTGCCCGCCGAGGAAGCCGGTGTGCCCGAACACCTCCAGGACGACGAGGCCGTGCAGATGTCCCCACGCGCTCAGGAGAAGAGCGATGGCGGGAGGCGGCAGGGCACCCAGGCCGTGCGGCGGCAGCTGTTCCAGATGCGCCCGCATCGAGGGTGAGATCGCCGGGGCGTCGGCCGCTGCCAGCTGAGCCGTGGTGAACCCGTCGAACATTTCCCGCTGGAAGATCGAGCTCATCCGGATCATCGCCTGGGTGGTCGGCCCATTGGCGGGTGCCGCGTACTTCCGCAGCGGTGTTCCGTAGAGGAGTTGGAACCGCTCGGGATGGGTGATGGCCCATCGGCGGTACTCCTCGCTCGCGATCAGTACGCGCGATGTGGTCGCATCCGCCGCCGCCGCGTCGAGGGCGGCCTGTACGGCGTCGGCCATGTCGTCGTACGCCTTGGTGATGAGCGCGGTGACGAGATCGGCCCAGCTCGGAAAGTAGTGGTACAGCGCCTGGACGGTCATCCCGAGGTCCCGGGCGATCGCGCGGAGGGACAGGGCCGCAGGACCGTTCTCGACGATGTGGCGCTCGGCGGCATCCAGGATCTCTTGAGTGGCTGCTGCCCGACGCCGCTCGCGCAGGGAGAGTCGGGCCGTCACACGTTCTTCCGCAGGCATGGGACGACCCTACGACGGCACCTGCTGGTAGGTCAGCAGAAACCATGGAGTGTGAGGAAAATCTAACACTGCCAAATTTTCTAGTGCCCCGCTAACTTCGAAAGCGGCGACGAAGAAATGCGGCAGCGGGTCTGCTCCGACGCGGTGAAGGTCTTCCGCGCAGCCACCCACGCCCGCCTCCGCCCCTGCTTCGACCAGCCCGATCCCGTACGCCGGGCTCTCACCATCAGTGCGCAAAAGGGAGATCACGCGTGTTTGAACGCATAGCCGAACTGGTGATTCGCCGGCCCCGGCTGATACTTGTCATCGCCGTCATGGCTGTGGCCCTCATGGGTGTCGCGGGTGCCGGCGCGTTCGGCAAACTGCTGGAAGGCGGCTATGACGACCCGACCTCGCAGTCCACCCGGGCGGGGAAGGTCATCGGCGAGAAGTTCGGCGGGGAGACGAACCTCGTCCTGCTGGTCCGTGCTCCCGAAGGCCGTGTCGACACCCCGGACGCCGAGCGGCACGGCCGGGCCCTGGTGGCCGACCTCAAGAAGGAGCGGCAGCTGGAGAACGTGATCTCGTACTGGGACGCGGACAACCCCGACCTCCGCTCCGAGGACGGCCGCGAAGCCCTGGTGCTCGCCCATGTGAAGGGTGACGAAACGGAGCAGGGCAAGAACGCCAAGGCCATCATCGACGCCTACTCGGGAGAGTACGAGGACGCCCTGACCGTTCAGGCCGGCGGCGGCGCCGCGGTGGGCGACGAGATGGGAACCCAGGTGGGTGACGACCTGATCCTCGCCGAGGCCATCGCCGTGCCCCTGACCCTCGTACTCCTCCTGATCGTCTTCGGCAGCGTGGTCGCGGCCCTGCTGCCGTTGGTGATCGGACTCGTCGCCGTCATGGGCACGTTCGCCGAGCTCTTTCTGCTCGGCAGCGTCACCGAGGTCTCCGTCTTCTCGATCAACCTGACCACCGCACTGGGCCTCGGTCTCGGTATCGACTACGCCCTGCTGATGGTCAGCCGATTCCGCGAGCAACTGGCGGCCGGGGAGACCGTGGAGGACGCCGTACGGAGGACGGTGGGCACCGCGGGCCGTACCGTCGCCTTCTCCGCCGCGACCGTGGCCGCCGCGCTCGGCGCACTCCTGGTGTTCCCGCAGTACTTCCTCCGCTCGTTCGGATACGCCGGGATCGGTGTCGTCGTCATCGCGGCCGTGAGCACCCTGTTCGTGATGCCGGCGCTCTTCGTCGTGCTGGGACACCGGGTCAACAGCGGTCGCCTGCCGTGGGTGAACCCGGGGCGCTCCGACAGCCGGGGCCGTGTCTGGGGGCGGTTGGCGCGCACCGTCATGCGGCGACCCGCCCTCACCGCGCTGCCCGTCCTCGCCGTGCTCGTCCTCGCGGCGAGCCCGCTGCTGGGCATCACCTTCGGCACGCCGGACGAACGCGTGCTTCCCGAGGACGCCCAGAGTCGCCAGGTCGCATCGGCACTGGAGGAGAACTTCAGGGGCAATGACGAAGCAGCCCTCCACGTCGTCATCGACAGGCCGGTGAGCAAGGCCCCCTTGGAGTCCTACGCGGTCGCACTGTCCGGGCTCAAGGGCGTCGCCCGCGTCGAGACCAGCGCCGGCACCTTCGCCGAGGGACGGCTCACCACGACCGGCCCCGCCCATGCCGCACTCGGTCGCCCCGACGCACAGCGGATCAACGTGGTGAGCGACCTGGCGTCGAAGTCGGCCGAGGCCCAGCGCCTCGTCGAGAAGGTCAGGGCAGTCACTCCGCCCGACGGATCACGCCCCCTGGTGGGTGGAGTCGACGCCGTACTGGTCGATTCCAAGGACTCCATCGGCGGTCAGCTCCCCCTCGCGGTGACCCTGGTCGCGCTCACCACCTTCGTGCTGCTCTTCCTCTTCACCGGCAGCGTCGTGCAGCCGCTGCGGGCGCTGCTGCTCAACCTGATCAGCCTGGGGGCCACCCTCGGCGTCATGACCTGGATCTTCCAGGACGGGAACCTCTCCTCCCTGCTCGGTTTCACGGCACAGCCGATGGATGTGTCCATGACCGTGTTGATGTTCTGCGTGGCCTTCGGCCTCTCGATGGACTACGAGGTGTTCGTCACCAGCCGGATCAAGGAACTCCACGACCTGGGCGAGGACAACGAGTCCGCCGTCGCCAACGGCCTCGGGCACACGGGACGGATCGTCAGCGCTGCGGCCGTGCTGCTCGCCGTCTCCTTCTTCGCCTTCGGCACGGCCGAACTCAGCTTCCTCCAACTGTTCGGACTGGGCGCCGGGTTGGCCATCCTCATCGACGCCGTCGCCGTACGCGGTGTTCTGGTCCCCGCCGCGATGCGCCTCCTCGGGAACTCGGCCTGGTACGCGCCCCGCTTCCTGCGCAAGCTCCACGACCGGTACGGCCTCAGCGAGGGCGGCCCCGCGCCGCGCCCCGTGACCACGCCGGAGCCCGTGACGGAGTCCCCGTACGAGAAGAACTCGACCAAGGTCTGACCGGACGAACAACAATCCACGCCGTGCCCGCCACCCGACCGGAGGCGGGCACGGCCGCATGGGGTGCGCCCGGCAAGGGGACCTCGTGGTCACTTCGAGCTGTCCCAGCCGGTCCCGCACTGCCTGCGGTGCGGGCCGTGGTGCGCCGCTTCGCGGCCGAAGCCGCCGGTGGTGGGCGCCGATCTGGTCATCGACAGCGGACCCTCGGCCTGACGGTGCGTCTGCCGTCACGGCGTAACGTTTCCATATGATTGATCAACTGCCGTGCACAGAGGGGGCATTGACAGTCACATCGATCAGCGTCACGGTGAGGGTGCTCGCGTGTTCCGAGACCGGAGGTCACCCCCTTGGACAGTTCGTCAGCACCCCGTTCGGATACCGACATCGTCGAACGCGTACGCGAGCTCCGGTCGCTTATCCGCTCGCACGCGGCGCGTTCGGAACAGCAGCGGCGGGTGACGGGCGAGGTCGTCGAGGCCCTCACGGACGCCGGGATCTTTCACATGAACGTTCCTCGCCACCACGGGGGATACCAGACCCCGTTACGGACCCAGGTCGATGCGTTGGTCGAGGTTTCCGCCGCATGTGGGTCGGCCGGGTACACGGCGTTGATTCAGACGAGTGGTGGGTTCATCGCGGCCCTGTTCCCCGACGAGGCCCAGGACGAGATCTTCGCCGGCCCCCATGCCCGGATCGGCGGCACCCTCATCCCGAGTTCGAAAGCCGTTCCGGTGGACGGCGGCTATGCGGTGAGTGGGAGATCTCCCTTCGCCACAGGCTGTCAGGACGCCGGTTGGCATCTGCTGACCGCGCTGGCCGACACCGGGGACGGCCCGCCGGAGATGCTGTGGCTGGCGGTCCCCATGACCGATCTCAAGGTGCTGGACGACTGGGACGTCTCCGGTCTGACCGGGAGCGGCAGCAACACCGTCGTCGCCCAGGACATCTTTGTGCCCGCCCATCGCGTGCTGCCGGTGGGGCCGTTGCTGTCGGGCGCGTTTCCGTCGCAACGCAACAGCGACGACCCCTTCTACCGGATGCCGTTGATGGTGTTGTTCTGCGCCTGGACGGCAGCGAGCGCGATCGGTCTGGCACGGGCCGCCGTGACGGAGTTCGGGGAGCGGATCCACCAGCGGGGCATCACATACACCTTCTACGAGCGCCAGTACGAAGCCCCGGTGACGCATCTCCAGTTCGCCGAGGCCGAGATGAAGGTGTCCTCCGCGGAGCTGCTCACCGCCGACTTGGTGGGGCTGATCGAATCCAAGGCGGCCAGCGGAGAGCCGTACACGACCAAGGAGCGCGCCCGGATCAGGGGGCAGTCCGGATATCTGACTCGGTTGTGCAAGGAGGCGGGCGATCTGATCGGGTCCGCTTCTGGTGCCTCGTCCCTCCAGCGAGAGGTGCCGATCCAGCGGATCGTACGAGACCTGAACGCCCTGAACCTGCACTCCTTCCTCAATCCCGCCACCAATCTGGAGGTGTACGGCAGGGTGCTGTCGGGCCTCGACGCTGGGACGCCGTTCCTCTAGTTCCGTGCCGGGCGTCGTGGGCCGGTGAACGTCTCCGGTCACAGCACGAGGAGTGCCCGGCCTGCGGGAGGGGCGTTCCAGGCCGGGATCGGGCTGTAGGGGTGAGCGCTACCGGGCGGTGCGGGCCTGATGTCTCCCGCACCGAACGGTGTCAGCCCAGGCGCTGGAGTGCCTTCTCCTTGCGGGCGGCGACGCTGGACCCGGACTCGCGGCGTGCCATGCGGCGCAGCAGGACAGGGGCGAGGAGCAGACCGATCACGGCCCAGCCGCCGAGTACCGCCACGGTCTCCAGCTGCCGCCACGAGTCGCCGATCTCAACGCTGACGGCTGCGTCGGGCAGTAGTGCGGAGCGCATCCCGAGGCCGAGCCAGTAGATGGGGAACACCTGGGCGAGGCCCTGGACCCAGTCGGGGAGTGAGGCGATCGGGTAGAAGATGCCGGAGATGCCGATCAGGGCGAGGACCGGCAGCATGAGGATGCCCTGACTGCGGGCGCTGGTGAAGACCGAGCCGAGCACCGCGCCGATCGGCAGGGTCGCCAACAGTCCGAGCGCGAGCACCCACGCAAGGGTCAGCCATGCGCCGCTGTCGCCGACGGACAGGCCGTCGATGAGGATCAGACCGGGGATCAGAAGGATCGCGAGGTCGATGAGGAGACAGCCGGAGACCGAGATGATCTTGCCCGTGAGATAGCCCAGCATCCCGTTCGGCGTGGCCTTAGCCCGGAGCAGGGTGCCGTCCTCCCGGTCAGCGGTGAGATGCTGGCTCATGGTCATGATCGCCATCGACGCGTTCATGCCCAGGATGCTGGGGAGCACGAGTGTGCCCAGCATGAATCCGCTGCCGTCGAAGTCGACGTCGCGCATGAAGAACATAACGACCAGCATCAGTACGGGCCAGAAGAAGTGGTTGAAGATGTCCCCGGCGTTGGTGACGGACTGCCGGATCTCGATCACACCGCGGGTCCAGCCCGCTCGTAGGGCCGTTGTGGTCGGGTTCATCGGGGCGCTCCTCCGTCCACGGCCGTCGTCCGGCCCGCCGGTTCCGTCGTCTCTTCGCCGCGCGTTTCGGCCTTCCTGACCATGGCGAGGTACGTGTCCTCCAGCGAGGCCCTGCGGACCTCCAGATCGGCTATCTCCTCGCCGTACTCCTCGAACAGACCGAAGGCGAACCCGGTGGAGTCGACGGTGGACCGCTCGTACTGCTGCCCCTGCCGGGTCCAGCGGACCGTGTCCTCGCCGGCGATGCGCCGGGCGAGTTCCTCCGCCGTCCCGTCGCCGATGATCCGACCGCCGTCGAGGATCAGGATGCGGTCCGCGAGCTTCTCGGCTTCCGCCAGATCGTGCGTGGTGAGCAGGATCGTCGTTTCGTGCTCGCGGGCGAGCCGGCCGACGAGCTCGTGGAACTCGTGGCGGGCCACCGGGTCGAGGCCCGCGGTGGGCTCGTCGAGGAAGAGGAGTTCGGGGCGGCCCGCGATGCCGACCGCCACGTCGAGCCTGCGGCGCTGGCCGCCCGAGAGCATCCTGACCTTCTTGTGCGCGTGCTCGGTGAGGCCGACGGATGCCATGAGATCGTCGGTGTCCCAGGGCCGCTGGATCGTGTCCGTGGAGTAGGCGGTGTAGTAGCTGCCGAGATGGGCGAGCAACTCGCGTACGTACCAGCGGCCGTGGTCGCGCCAGGACTGGAGTACGACTCCGACGCGTGCCCGCCACCGCTCGTCGCCGTGCGCGGGATCGATGCCCAGTACCCGGACGCGGCCCGCCGACCGCATCCTGAAGCCTTCCAGGACCTCGATCGTGGTGGTCTTCCCGGCGCCGTTCGGACCGAGCAAGCACATCACTTCGCCCTGTCGCACCCCGAAGGTCACGTCATGCAAGACGTCCGTGGAGCCGTAGCGCATCCGCAGGCCCTCGACATCGAGCACGACCTCCTCGCTTCCGTGCATGGTTGTTCCACCTCTCGTCAATGGACTGCGGTCACAGGGCCGTCGTCGAAGAACCGGCGGGGTTCGCTCACGGGGGCCCCGGGGGAAGCGACGGACCGGGGCGGGGACGGGCGGCGAAACCGTCCCGGGCTGTCGTGCTCACGGCCGTCCGGACCCGGTGCCGCTCGACCGGTCCGTGGTCACTCGGACCGACGGATCATCACGTCTCCGTCGAAGGTGCGGACCTCGACTTCGACGATGTCCACCGAGTCGCCGGGTCCTTCGGCCGCGTCCAAGGCGTTGTGCACGGTGCCGAAGACCGTGCCCAGGTCGTACTTCATGGCACTGCCTGGGCGGATACCGACCTCGATGTCCCCCGAGGAGGCGGTCAACAGCACCCGTCCGCGTCTGGCCTCGCCGATCCTGACCCTGCCGGAGGCCGTCTTGACCTCGACGTCGCCATGGGCGCGGGCGATGTCGATGTTGCCGTTGGCACCGCTCACCTTGAGCGTTCCGGTGACCTCTCCCACGGAGTTGGAGCCATGGTCGTTCTTGATCACCGCGGTGCCCTCGATCTCGTCGATGCGGACCGCCCCCGACTTCTTGGTGATCTCGCCGTGGCCCGTGATCCGGGCCACCGCGATGTCGCCGGAAACCGCAGTGATGCGCAGTGGCCCCGTGTGGTCGAGCGCGATGTCACTCGCCACGGTCTCGAACTGACACTCGCCGAGGCGGCCTTCGGAGTGCAGCCCGGCCCAGGCGGATCCTCCCCGTACACGGGATCCTTCGGGGAGTTCGACCGTCACCTGCACCGAACCGCCCTCCTGTTGCAGCGCGCTGGACCTCCGCAGCAGTCGCCAATCCGTCTTGACCTGCAACTTCCCTCGCGAGAAGGTGACTCGTATCTTTTCGGCGGCCGTGACGTCGGACACCTTGGAACGGTCCGTGGGGCGTACCTCCACGACCGTGTCCGCGCGGTCACTTGCTCTGAGCCTGATGTCCCCGATGCCTATCTCGAACACCGCGGTGATCGGTTCGGGGGTATCGAAACTGGCCACTGTCGGTCCTTCCGTCGCGCGCCCGTTTGCCTCTTGACGGCTGCTATCGCGCCCAGCCGGTGTAGCGCTTGTTCACCGGAGGGCCCCGCCGCTCGGGGCGACGGCTGCCCACCCGGAGCGCTGCTGTGACGGTCCGCACCAGCCAGGCGTTCACCGAGAGCCGCTCCAGGCTGGCCGCCTCTTCGACCTGGGCCTTGAGGCCCTCGGACGGACGGAAGGTGATCCGGGCGGGCTCGCCCCCGGATTCCGTCGGTGGGCTCGGGTCGCCGTAACCGGTTTCGTCGTCTTCGAGCAATGGTTCGGTGGGCGGCGGAATCACCACGAATCTGAGGTCGACGCCGCGCAGGCGCACTTCCACCGATCCCGGTACGAGGTCACCGGTGATCTCTTCCGCCGCGTCCGACAGTGCTTGGAGCAGCGTGAGCCGGACTGACGAGTCGAATGCCGCGATGAGTTCTTCCCCGACCGCGCGGGTTTCTTCGCCACGTGCTTTCGCTGCGGCCAGGAAGTCACGGCGAAGGCCCTCGACATAGGGCGTCAGATCCATGACGTCATAGTGGCACGCGTGTGGCGCTACGACAATCGTCTTGATGGCACTGCCTCTGCCACCTCTCGCTCGAAACGCCTTTGATGGGGTCTCAATATCCCTATATTTAGGGTCAATTAGGGTGACGTCACTCTTGCGCTGTGGTGGTCATCGATGCGGTTGTGTGGCGCTATCTCGTCACATCGGCAGGCGAAAGTGCCGCTGTATGGGAGCGTTGGTGGCGCGGGGCCCGGACGCGTTGGGCGCATCGCTCGGCCGTGGGTCGCGAGGTGCCGGGCGATGGACGCCGCTCCCGGTGGGAAAGATGCGGTCAGCCGGCGCCGGACTGCGCAGCCCGAGGAAGGAGTTGGAGGTCCGAGTGGGGAAGCGGAGCGATGTGTCGACCGTCCACGGTGTGGCAACCGTCCACGGTGCAGGCCCGGGCGGCAGTCCTCCGTTCACTCGGGCCCTGTGAACACCATGGGTCGATACTCCTACTGCAAGGTCTTTGTGCGGGGGCTGAGTGCGGAACGCACGGAGGGCCTTTTGAGCAGTGCGTTCGGCGGGTCCTTCACCCGCCGGTGGATGACGGTGGAAGGCATCGACATCGAGGTTCGCCGAGGCCCGGCCGCCCGGGGGCGCGTGGACTCGTGCCGGGACTTCGTGTGGTGGCCCGTGCAGATCGAGCTGGAGCCGTCGCGGCCGGAGGGCGAAGCAAGGATGGTGGATTCGACGAGATGCGTCCTCGCTGCTCTCTGGGCAGCAGAGGCGCAGGCAGTTGCCGCATGTGACTACGAGGACGAGCTGCCCTGGCAGGGCGGAAGCCAACTGCTGGGCGATTGACCGCCGCCGCACCGTACTCATCACACGTGGTCATCCGTGCGGCGTTCACGGTGCGTCGCGCGGACCTCCTCCGGCTGATGCCGTTGTGTTCCCGTACGGGAGTTGTCGGCCGCGGGGTTCGATGCGGGCAGGTGGGTGCCGGGCGGCGGGCGACGGTGAGGTGACGTTCCGGTATCCCGATTGAACACTCTCCGTCCGGCCGGTGAAGTTCGATTTGATCTTGGCCGAAAGCGAGTTTTGCGTGGCTAACGTCCGGTCGTATGAAACGGATAAATGCGGCTGCTGGGCTCTGTCTCGGCCTGCTGTTCCTCATGCTGGGCATCGGTGCCCAGCCCGCAGCGGCCCATGTGTCGCGCGAACACGCCGAACTCGTCGTCACCACCGGTGAACGGGCCTCCAGCGGCCGACTCATCGTCCACGACGATGTCGTGGCGGCCGACGAGGCCGGTGCCTGGGCCGCCGGACGGCTCTCCGCGGGCTGCCCCGCCACCGGCTCGGGCGCCCCCGGCGACAAGGGCGGTGTCACCGGTGGGGTCATCGTCGAGCTGACCTGGAGCTGCCGGGTCGACTCCCTCGACCTCTCCGCGCTGCTCACCGACGGCAGACTCGTCCAGGTCGTCGCCGAGTTCGACGGGACCGTAGCCGAGGCGAACACGGCCGTCCCGGTCGTCGACGCCCGGGGTGCGCACCCCCTGCCTTCGTTCCCGTGGTTGACCGTCGCCCTCGTCGTCGCGGCCGGCCTCGTGCTGGTGTTCTTCGCCTGGCGGTTCCCCGTTCTGATCCGCGGAGCCCGCGACGGCGGACGTGCCGGCCGCCGCTTCAGGCTCACGACCGTCGGAGCCGTCGCCCTCGCCTCCCTGGCCCCCCAAGCCGCCTACGCCGTAGACGACACCTCTGCCCCCGCCCCGGCCACCGTCACCGTCAAGGGCACGGTCTTCAAGGACACCAACGCCAACGGCAAGCGCGACAGGGGCGAACGACCGCTCCCCGGTGTCGATGTGACCGACGGCGAAGTCTGGGCGACCAGTCGCTCCGACGGTACGTACTCCCTCGCCATCGACCCGAAGCGGCGTGAGACCGACCTCGTCCATATCGTCTCCCCGGACGGATACACGCCTTTCCTGCGCAAGGACTACATCCCCGAGTTCTTCAAGAAGGTCCCCGAGAGCGGTGCGAGCGGTGTCGACTTCGCGCTCGTCCCCGACCGCAACGCCAAGAATCCCACCGAGAAGTGGGTCATGAACTCCGACACGGAGGTCGGCAACCGCAACGACGACGAGGCCCGCCGCATCCTGCCGCAGTGGACCGGCCAGGTGCGGGCCATGGCCGAGGTCGACGGCGCCACCATGCAGATCGCCACCGGCGACCTCACCGTCACCGACTACGCGGCCGAACCCCGCCGCCAGACCGGATACGACCTCTTCAGCAAGGGCCTGAAGGACGGCCGGCTCGGCCACCCCTTCTACCCCGTCATCGGCAACCACGACTTCGGCGGCACCGCCGTCTCCCAGGGCTACGCCGGCAGCATGGAGTACTACCGGCGCAACCTCGGCCCCGAGTGGTACAGCTTCGACCGCAACGGCCGACACATCGTCGTCCTGGAGAACAACTACGACGCCAGCGGTCTCAAGCCCCAACTCGAATGGCTCAAGCGCGACCTCGCGCGCAACGCCGCCGGCAAGCAGGTCTTCGTCTTCGCCCACCGCTCCCTGTTCACCCAGTGGGGTCCCGGCGCCGGGATGCAGCCCACGATCGACGAACTCGCCAAGTACGACGTGCGGATGATGGCCGCCGGCCACAACCAGCAGTCCGAGTTCCGCCGGGGCGCCTTCCAGCGTTCCGTCGAGGTCAACAACCAGGGCAGTTACGGAATCGACGGCGCCCGCCCCGACTACAAGGTCCTCGACTTCAGCGGCATCACCGACGACCCGAAGACCCGGAAGAACGAGGACACCGGGCACGTCTCCGGCATCCACCGACAGTTCGAGATCGACGACGACTCCGCTCTCGTCAGCCCCGCGAAGGGCAGCGTCCACGGCGCCAGGGCGAAGGTCCCCGTCGAGATCTACGCCGAGGACGATGGACGCACGCCCGGGAAGGCGACCGTCACCGTCAAGGACTGGCGGGACAAGGCCGTGCAGACCCAGACGGTCCGCTTCGGCCGGAACGCGGCCGGGACCGGCCGGGAGAACTGCTACACCGCACCCGGCGGCACGGCAGAGCCCTGCCCCGAGGTCCGCGGCGCTTGGACCCGAGCCAGCGGCGAACTGAAGGGTCTGCGCCCCGGCACGTACAGCTCCGAGGTGCGCGTGTACGACACCCAGGGCAAGGAATTCCCCCGCCGCAAGGCCGATTTCCGCGTCGTACCCGACAAGGACCTGGACAAGACCCGTACCGGACAGGACTGGCTGCGCCAAGGCGGCGACGAGACCGGACGCTCAGCCAGCGCGGACGACCCCGGTGCGAAGCTGGATCTGGAGTGGGCCCGGCACACCGGTGAGCAGTTCAACCTCAATGGGTCGGTCGTCGACGACGGCAGGCTCATCGTCGCCTCCCGGGCCTTCGACTCCCCGTACAGCATGATGCTCGCCTACGACGTCAGGAGCGGGCGCGAGCTGTGGCGCACCTACCTCGACGGCGACGCCGAGTCCGCACCCACCCTCAGTGGTGGCAAGGTCTATCTGACGACCGGCGTCGGCCGGGTGTACGCGCTCGACGTCAAGACCGGCAAGGTCGCCTGGGAGTCCATCGACCGCGAGACGAAGACCGGCGACACCGTGCGCCGCTACGGCCGCGCGGGCGGACCCGTCAGCGTCTTCGACCTCTCCGGCACCGACAAGCGCCCGGTCGCCGTCTACCAGGACTGGAACACCGTCCGCTGCCGGGACGCCCGTACGGGAGAACTCCTGCCCGGCGGATTCGCCGCCGCCGCCTCGTGGGGACAGACCCACAGCACCGCCATCCGCGAGCCCGGCTCCAACACTGCATATCTCCACTCCTCTTCCAGCAACACCGTCCTCGCCATGGACCTCTCCACCTGCAAGCAGCTCTGGGTGAAGGACACGGCGGGCGACATCGACAGCCACTCCTCGCCCGCCCTCACCGACCCGGCCTCGGGACCGGCGCAACTCGTCACCCACACCACCTGGGGCACGCGCGGCCATGACCCGAAGACCGGAGCGGTGACCTGGGAGTCTCAGGTCGGTGGCGGCAGCGTCTGCGAGCCGGGGCGCGCCCCGCTCACCAGCCCGGCGATCTGGGGCACCACCGCCTACGTCGCAGGTCGCGACGGCGTGGTCCGGGCGTACGACACCACAGCGGCCGACCCGAAGAAGCCGGTGTGGCAGACCAAGGCGGGCCATCTGCCAGGCGAGAGCCCGCTCGACGACAAGTGGCGCAAGGCGATGGGCTGCACGGTCGGCGACGGCTCGCCCACCATGCATCCCCTGGCCACCCAAACCCACCTCTACATCGGCACCTGGGACGGGCGGCTGCTCGTCCTGAACCGCACCACCGGCAAACAGGTTGCCTCCCACGACCTCGGCGCGGGTGTCGCATCGGCGCTCTCCATCAGCGGCGACCGCGTCTTCGCACTCACCGAAGACGGAACGGTCCACTCGCTGGCCGCCCGCCGGTACTGAAGTACGGCATCCGGCGGGCTCACCGCCCGCCGGGTCGCCGCCCCTGGAGTCCGCCGTCTCCGCGCCGCTGTCCGGCGGCGCGGAGACGGCACAGGCGCATCGTCCATCACCGGTGGGGACCCGCGGGCCTCGTGGCAGCGTCCATGTCCGCGCACCACCTCAGAGCATCAGAGTGATGGCGTAGACCAGGAAGAACGCAGCGAACACGGCCGCGACGATCAGGATGATCAGGAGGGGCCCCGTGGCCCAGCCGCGGCTCGTCTCCTGGCGGGGGCCGGTGCCCGAGCCCGTGCTCGACTCGGCGGGCGGGGTTTCCCCAGGCGGCACTCCGCCGCCGGGGGCCCTCGGATCGGGTTCGGGATCGGTGTCGTCGAAACTCATGCCGAAGGGGTACCCCGCGACGAACCGGATGCGCGGGTGACGTGCCGGTATTCCGGCAAATGGCTCGGCGGCCGGGTGGACGGGAGAACAGTCGACGGCACCGGCGCCGAACGGTGCGTCCGCCGTGTACCCCATGGCCCCGGGCCGCCAGGAGCCCGACGGCGCGGTGGCGAGGTGTTGCGCTCCGCGACAGCGCGCACACCAGTGGTCACTCGCGGGCCCGTCACCTGCTGCGGCCTGGGCAAGCTGCGTGCTCGTTGACTATGGCCGACCATGGAGGAGCAGAGGCTGGCCGGTTCTGGGGCCTCGGCTGCGCAGGGCGTAAACCACCGTGGCGCGCTGGAGGACTGCGCGCGGAGGGAGTTCGCCGTGGACACACCCGGCGGCCCGAAGGAACACGGCCGACACGAACCGAGCGGCCCATTGGACGAGGCCGAACGAGCGGAGTACGAGCGTCTACGACGCACGTCCGCGGTGCGACACCGTCGCCTGCGCATCTGTGGAGCTTCCCTGCTCCTCGTGCTGGCCGTGCTGCTCGCACCCGTCACCGTCGTCGCCACCTGGGTGAACTCCGAGATCACCGATGCCGATCGGTACGAGCAGACCGTCGCACCGCTCGCCAGGGATCCCGCAGTCCAGGATCTGGTCGTCAATCGCGTTACCGACGGTGTGGTCGACAAGATCGATGTGCACAAGATCACGCAGACGCTCTCCGACGCCCTGGCCGACCGTGGCGCCCCCGGCTTCCTGGTGGACGCTGCCCGATCACTGGACGCACAGCTCAAGACCGGGCTGACAACCGGAGTGCACTTCGTGGTCGAGAAGGTGGTGAAGAGCGACGCCTTCGCCAAGGCGTGGGACAACATCAACCGTGGTGCGCACGATGCAGCGGTCAATGCGCTCAACGGAGAGGGAAGCATCAGGATCCAGGGCGACGCCATCACACTGAACGTCGGTTCTGTGATCGAGGAGGTGCAGAAGCAACTGATCGGTGTGACCCTCGTCGGGGCGGATGACATTCCCGGGGCTGACAAGTCGATCGTGCTGGTGCAGCACGACGACCTGAGTGAGGCCCGTGATGCCGCGCGCTGGCTCGGCGTCGTCGGACCGTGGTTGCCCGTGGCCCTCGTCGTCATCGCCGGACTGGGCATATGGGCCGCGCCTTCACGCCGCGTCGCTTTGATGGCAGTGGGCATCGGCATCGGTGGCTCGATGTGTGCGCTGCTCATCGGCCTCGGGGTCATGCGTCAGATCTATCTGGATGCGGTGACGCCCGTGGCCGGGTCGTCGGACGCCGCAGCCGCCGTCTACGACACACTCGTGCGCTTCCTCCGGCAGACCGCCGTCACGGTCCTCCTCGCCGCCTTGCTCACGGTGATCGCGGGGTATCTCTACGGCCGCGGTAGAGGTGCCGTGGCGGTGCGCTCGGCCGCGGCCCGAGGCACCGAAGCCGCCGGGCACGGGCTCGCCCGGACGGGGGTGAAGACCGGTGTCGCCGGACGGTGGCTGCGGACGCACCGCCCCTTGACCACGGGTGTTGTCCTGGGCGCCGGGGTCCTCACCCTCTTCCTCTGGAACTACCCCACGCCCGGGGCCGTGGCCCTGGTGCTCTTGCTCGTCGTGGTGGTGCTGGCGGTCCTGGGTGTCCTGGCCGCGGCGGATCGAGCGCAGCCACGCTGGTGATGCGGGCGGTGCGGGGCCTTGGACCACAACGGCTCCGGACCGGTGTTCGCATCGGATCCCTGGTCGAGGCGCTTCGCACCCGCCCGATCTCGCACCTGCCTGATCTCGCACCCGTCCGATTCAGTCGTTCCTTCGGGATGCCCGGAGCGTGAGCAGGCCGGTCAGTAGAAAGGGAACGGGCGTCGCCATGAGGTATGTCCACTCCTCGCCCGAGATCAGCACCAGGCCGACGATGGCCGCCATGGCGAGTGCGCCGATGAGTTGTGCCAACCCCAGTACGCGTAGCAGGGATGCCCTGTCCATGTCGTCCTCCGTTCGCTCGGACACCGTTGCATCAGGGGGAAGCGAGATCCGTGCAACGCCCCTGTTCTTGAGCTCATTTCCTCCTCTTGCGGGAGACGAGGGCCACGATCAACACGAAGGCGAACGCAAGGAGCATGACGGGAATCTCCCAGCCGTCCGGAATCCAGTCACCGATCGCGATAGTGGACAACAGATCCTCCTGGGGGAGTGGGAGTGGGAGTGGGAGTGGGAGTGGGAGTGGGAGTGGGAGTGGGAGTGGGAGTGGGAGTGGCGAGGGGGGGGGCGGGCGCGGGGGTAAGGGGGAGGGGGGGGGGGGGGGTGAGGTA